>NZ_BOPD01000042.1:0-48425 GCF_016863575.1 Micromonospora sediminimaris | reverse complement strand
CCCCCCCACCCCCACCCCCGCCCCCCGACCCCCCCACCCCCCGACCGCCCCGTTGATCAAGAAGTTTGCGTCTGGATCCGCGCTGTTCCAGACGCAAACTTCTTGATCAACCTGGGGGTGGGTGGGTGGGTGGGTGATGCAGGATGTGGACCGGGGCGCCGGCTGCTGGTGACGGCCGACGCCCCGAATCACTGAGGAGGCACTACCTTCACCGCCGCTCCCGGTACGGATGGACGGGAGCCGACGGCGTCTGTGGGGCTACTCCGACGCGTGCACCACGTCGCGTACCTCAGCGAAGTGGCAGGCGCTCGGGTGGCCCGAACTGTCGCGGACCTCCAGCAGCGGCACCTGCTCGGCGCAGATGTCCTGGGCCTTCCAGCACCGGGTACGGAACCGGCAGCCCGAGGGCGGGTTGGCCGGCGACGGCACGTCACCGGTCAGCACGATCTGATCCCGATGCCCACGCAGCTTCGGATCCGGCACCGGCACCGCCGACAGCAGTGCCTGCGTGTACGGGTGGGTCGGGTTGTCGTAGATCTCGTCCTCGGTGCCGATCTCGATGATCTTGCCGAGGTACATGACCGCGACCCGGTCGGCGATGTGCCGGACCACCGACAGGTCGTGGGCGATGAAGATGTACGACAGCCCGAGCTCCTTCTGGAGCTTCTCCAGCAGGTTGATCACCTGGGCCTGGATGGAGACGTCCAGCGCGGAGACCGGCTCGTCACACAGGATGATCTCCGGGTTGAGCGCCAGCGCCCGGGCGATGCCGATGCGCTGCCGCTGACCGCCGGAGAACTGGTGCGGGTACCGGGTGATGTGGTCCGGGTTGAGGCCGACCAGATCGAGCAGCTCCTGCACCCTCGCCCGCCGCTTGCCCTTCGGCAGCACGTCCGGGTGCACCTCGAAGGGCTCGCCGATGATGTCGCCGACGGTCATCCGCGGGTTGAGCGAGGTGTACGGGTCCTGCATCACCAGCTGAATGTTGCGCCGGCCCCGACGTCGTTCCTCGGCGCCGACGTTTGACATGTTCTTGCCCTGCACGAACAGGTCGCCGGAGGTCGGCGTCTCCAGCCCCACCAGCAGCCTGGCCAACGTCGACTTGCCGCAGCCGGACTCGCCCACGATGCCAAGCGTCTCGCCGCGCCGCAGTTGCAGGTTGACCCCGTCGACCGCCTGCACCGCACCGTACTGCTTCTTGAAGACGATGCCCCGGGTCAGCGGGAAGTGCTTGACCAGGTCGCGGGTTTCCAGCACCACATCACTCATCGCCCTTGACCTCCTTCCAGAAGTGGCAGGCGGCCGTCCGGCTCGGCGACACCTGGTACAGCGGCGGCGCCGGGTCCTTCCGGCAGACCTCCTGCGCGTACCCGCACCGGGGGTTGAAGGCGCAGCCCGGCGGGATGTTTGTCAGCATCGGCGGCAGGCCCTTGATGGCACTGAGCTCGTGACCCTTGAGGTCCAGGCGCGGGATCGACTCCAGCAGACCCTTGGTGTACGGGTGGGCGGGGCTGGCGTAGATGTCGTTCACGCCGGCTTCCTCGATGACCCGGCCGGCGTACATCACCGAGATCCGGTCCGCCACGTCGGCCACCACACCCATGTCGTGAGTGATCAGCACCAGACCCATGTTCCGTTCCCGCTGCAACTCGGCGAGCAGCGCCATGATCTGCGCCTGCACGGTCACGTCCAGCGCGGTGGTCGGCTCGTCGGCGATCAGCACCTCGGGGTCGAGCGCCAACGCCATCGCGATCATGACGCGCTGCCGCATACCACCCGAGAACTGGTGCGGGTAGTCGTTCACCCGCTGCTTCGCCGCCGGGATCTTCACCAGGTCCAGCAGCTCGACGGCACGGGCCTTGGCGTCCTGCCGGGACATGCCCCGGTGCTTGCGGAACAGCTCGGCCAGTTGGAAACCGACGGTGAAGACCGGGTTCAACGCGGAGAGCGCGTCCTGGAAGATCATCGCGATCCGGTTCGCCCGCACCTTGCGGCGCTCCGACTCCGGCAGCTTGAGCAGGTCGACCCCCCGGTAGAGGATCTCACCGCCGGTGATGAAGCCGGGTGGGGTGTCCAGGATGCCCATGATCGCCTGAGCGGTCACGCTCTTGCCGCAGCCGGACTCGCCGAGGATCGCCCGGGTCTCACCCGCCCGCAGGTCGAAGCTCACGCCGTTCACAGCGTGAGCGATGCCGTTGCGGGTGCGGAACTCCACGTGCAGGTCCTTGACCTGCAGCGGCAGCGCATCCGGGTCCACGCCCGCCAGCGCCTCCATCTTGACGTTCACATCAGTACTCATGCCGGCACTCCGCTTCGCTCCGTGCCCTCATGAGGCACCGTCGCCCTGTGCTGATGATTCGCTCGCTGAGACTCGCTCATCGGACTCACCGGAACTTCGGGTCGAGGGCGTCACGCAGCGCGTCACCCATGAGGATGAAGGACAGCACCGTGCCGACCAGCAGACCACAGGGGAAGAGCAGCAGCCACGGGTCGTCCAGGAAGTAGACCTGGTGAGTGCTGATCATGATGCCCCAGGACTGCGCGGGCTGCTGCAGCCCCACACCGAGGAAGGTCAGCGTGGCCTCGGCGGCGACGAACGAGCCGAGCACGATGGTGGCGTACACAAGCATCGGCGCGATCGCGTTCGGCAGGATGTGCCGGAACATCAACCGGGAGTTGCGGGCGCCGACCGCCTTCGCGGCGTGCACGTAGTCCAGGTCCTTCGAGGAGATGACGCTGCCCCGGATGATCCGGGCGATGGTCGGCCAGGCCAGCAGGAACAGCACCGCGGTGATGGTCCAGATGTTCTGCCGCTTGATCACGGTGAGGAACACGATCGCGCCGAGCAGGAACGGCAGCGAGAAGAAGATGTCCATCACCCGGGAGATGACCGCGTCGACCCAGCCGCCGTAGTAGCCGGCGAGCAGGCCGAGCACCCCACCGAACACCACGATGCCGCTGGTCGCCATCACCGCGATCACCATGGACGGGCGGGCACCGTAGATCGCGTGCGAGTAGTAGTCGCAGCCCAGCACGTCGAAGCCGAAGGGGTGCTCCCAGCTCGGCGAGACCCGGGACCTGTCGGTGCTGCACGCCCGCGGGTCCTGGCTGGTCCAGAGCTTCGGGAAGAGCGCCATCGAGCCGACCGCGAGAACGTAGACGAAGGCGATCACGAAGACCGGGTCGCGCAGCAGCTGCCGCCGGGCGTCCGCCCACAGGCTCGCGTTGCGCTCTTTGCCGCCCGGCGCGTCAGGCGTAGGGCCGTCACCGGCCACCGGCGCACCACCGATGGCGGAGCCCGCGCTCGTCAGGTCACTCATGTCCACACCTCGTTTCGCTCCACCCGGCCATCAGGAACGGTCGGAAGACCTACGTCCGCCACCGTGATTCGGTCACTCATAGCGGATCCTCGGGTCGAGCACGGCATAGAGCAGGTCGACCAGCAGGTTGGCCAACAGGACGACCAGCACCAGCATGGTCACCACCCCGACCACCACCGAGGACTCACCGGTGCGCGCCGACATCGTCACCAGCCGGCCGATGCCCGGCACGTTGAAGATGGTCTCGGTGACGACCGCGCCGGCCATCGCGGCGCCGATGTCGACGCCGAGGAAGGTGATCACGGGGATCAGCGAGTTGCGGAGCGTGTGCACGCCGATGACGCGCTTGTTGGTCAGCCCCTTGGCCTTGGCGGTACGGACGTAGTCAGCACGGATGTTCTCCATGATGCTGGTCCGGGTGAGCCGGGCGGTGGTAGCGAGCGAGACCGCGCCGAGCACCATGCCGGGAATGATCAGGCTTGCGAACGGATAGTCGGGCTTGAAGCCGGGGCTGAACATGCCGGAAGAGATCACGTCCGGAATCCAGTCCTGGCCCCGCAGCACGTTGCCGAACTTGACCCCGACGAACTCCCGGACCACCAGGCCCAACACGAAGATCGGCACCGAGATGACGAAGACCGTGCTGATCTTCACCAGGTAGTCGGTGAAGCTACCGCCGCGCAGACCGGCAAGCACACCCGCTGCGATGCCGACGACCGCCTCGAACACGATCGCGATGACCAGCAGCTTGAGGGTGAACGGAATGGCATCGGCGACCAGGTCGGTGACCTCCCGCTGGCGCAGGTTGATGCCGAAGTCGAAGTGGAAGAAGATGTTCTGCAAACGGTCCAGGAAGAGCCCGAAACAGGGGTTGCCCCGCTGGTCCAGGCAGGGGTCACCGTAGCCGAGCCGCTCGGTGATCGCCGCAAGCAGCGCGGGATCCGGCGTCCGGTCCCCGAACAGCGCCCGGACCGGGTTCCCGCTGAACTGGATCGCCAGCGAGGTCATGTAGTGCAGTAGGAACATGGTGCCCAGCACGGTGGGGATGAACTGGAGCAACCGTCGAATGACGTAGCGCCCCATGACGGGGTCTCCTCTCGGCGCTGACGTGGCGGCAACGATCACCCTGTTGGGGTCACCGTTGCCGCCACGTCGTATTACGGCAGGATCAGGAGTCTGAAGCTCAGTTCTGCTTCAGCGAAATCGCACCGTAGTCGGCATCCGAGACGGCGTTCCAGACGAACTGGTCGACGTTCTCGCTGTAGACCGCGCCAACCTTGTTGAACCACATCGGGATGACCGGCAGGTCCTCGCCGAGGATGTCCTCCGCCTTCTGGTAGGACGGGATCGCGGCCTGGATCGAGTCGGCCGAGTCACCCTCCTTCATCAGAGCGTCGAACTCCGGGTTGGTGTAGCCCGAGTTGTTGCTGCCGGCACCGGTGCCGTACAGCGGGTAGAGGAAGGTCTCCATGAACGGGTAGTCCGGACCCCAGCCGAGGCGGAACCCACCGGTGAACTTCTTCTGGTCCGCGGTCTCCAGGTACTCGGCGAACTGCAGGTTGACCTTGAGCTCGTAGTCGATGCCCAGGGCCTCCTTGATCTGGTCACCAACCGCCTGCAGCCACAGGTCGTGGCCGGCACCGGCGTTGGCCCACAGGATCAGCTTCTCACCGGCCGGCCAGCCGCCAGCCTCGGCGAGCAGCTGCTTGGCCTTCTCGACGTCCTTGGTGCAGTACTTGCAGACGCCCTCACGCGCACCCTCGAAGGTCGGGGCCACGTAGCCGGTAGCCGGGGTGAACCGGCCGTCGAACACCGCGTCGATGATCGACTGACGGTCGATCGACAGCGACAGCGCCTGACGGATCCGCTTGTCCTTGAAGGCGTCCTGGTACAGCGGCATGCCGACGTAGGTGAAGCTGTCACCCGGCTGCTCGTACATCCGGTCGCCGTACTGCGCCTGGGCCTCCTTGTAGCGGGCCGGGGGCAGCGTGTAGAGCACGTCCAGCTCGCCCGCCTGGAAGGCGGCGTAGCCGGCGTCGATGTCGGCGAAGATCCGGTACTCGATGCGGTCCGGCTTGCCCGGCTCACCCTTCCAGGTGTCGCTACGGACCAGGTTGATGGCGACGTTGTGCTGCCAGCTGCCATCGATCTTGTAGGGGCCGTTGCCGATCGGCGTCTCGTTGCACTTCGCGATGTCGTCGACGCAGGCCTGGGCCATCGGGAAGAAGCCCGGGTAACCGATCGTGGTCGGGAAACCGGAGAACGGCGCGTCGAGCTCGACGGTGAAGGTCAGGTCGTCGACCTTCTTGAGACCCGACATGGTCTCGGCGGTCGGCTCCGGAGCCTTCTTCGGGCCCTCGCCGTCCGGGTCCGCCGGCGCCACGTCCGCCTTACCGGCGATCCGCTTCATGAAGTAGCCGTTGTTCTGGGCGTTCGGCCCGTAAGCGGCGTAGTTCCACGACCGGAGGAACGCGTCAGCGTTGACCGGCTCACCGTTGTCGAAGGTGTAGCCGCTCTTGAGCTTGATCGTCCAGAGCTTCTGGTCGGTCGACTCGACCGACTCGGCCAGGTCCATCTCGACCGCCGAGGTCTCGGCGTTGTACTTGACCAGACCGCGGTACAGCTGACGGATCACGTACAACGACGGCTCGTCGTCGCCGCCGGACGGGGTCAGGAACGCCGGCTCGGCGTTGTACACCCGCAGCGTGCCGCCGGACTCGCCGGCCGGCTCGTTGTCGTCGCCACCGCTGCTACAGGCGGTAGCCAACATGGCGGTGGCGGTCGCCGCGACCGCCACCTTCAGGAATTTCCCGCGCATGGGAGTGCCTCCTCAGGGCGCTCGGCTCACGAGGGGGTTGTGAGGTGCCTGCAACTGTGACACCCGATGCGCCCAGGCGGGAAGGCGTGTTATCAACCCGATACCCGCCCGGGACGGTGCCGACATCGACCCACAGGCACCACTCCGGCGCGTCGGAGGCATGGTATGAGCTGCTCGTCAACCACATTTCCACGCTCGGCCGACCGTCGGATGACGCGAGCCCGACGACTCCGCGAACCCGCCGGAGCATCGACGTGAATCCCGCCACTCCTTCCGCAATCCTATCCGAAAGTATGAGTCTGATTCCAGACCAGCGGTCGATCGTCTTGGTCGGCTGAAGGACTCCTGTCCCCCAAAAGCGGTCCGACCCCGAATCCCGCGTTGCTGCGGGATCCGGGGTCGGACGCGGTGTCGCGGCGTGGTGATCAGGCCGTGAAGTGGATCCTGCGACGACGCAGCACCAGGACGGTGACCGCACCGGCGACCAGGAGCACCAGGCCGGCGGCGATCGCGGTGATGATCGGCGCACCGGTCAGCGGCAGACCACCGTCGTTCGAGGCCGGCGAGGTGGACGGGGCGGGACTCGCCGGCGACTCCTCGGGAGTGCTCGGCGTCGGCTCCGGCGACGGGGACTCCGTCGGGGTGGACGGCGTCGGCTCCGGCGTCGTCGGCTCGGGGCTCGGCTGCGGCGCCGTGAAGGTGGCCTTCGCCTCGGCGGTCACCGTGGCGCCGGTGCTGCCGCCCAGGATCAGCTTCTGCGCCGCCTTGGGCCCGGTGTAGAGGAACACCCGGCCGAAGGAGACCGAGTCGGCGGCGGACGCGGTCACGCTGACCTCGCCGGCTTCCTCGGTCGTCAGCCAGAACTGGCCGCCGTTGTCGGTCGTGGTCACGGGCGCGCCCTCGGCGTCGACCGCCGACCCGCCGGTGACGGCCAGCGTGATCTCACCCGCCGGCCCCGTCACGGTGAACGGACCGGCCTTCTCCCCGACCTTCGCGGTGGCGGTGGCCGGATCGATGCTCAGCTCGGCCTTCGGCTCGGGCTGGTCGGTGGCATTCGCGATCAGGTAGTCGTGGACCTTCTTGATCACTGCGTACCGCTGCTTGTTGATCAGGCCACGCCCGGCGGCCCAGTCACCCAGTTCGATGCCGTCGCTGAAGTGCCACACGGCGGTCTGGGTACCGAAGTAGAGCAGGTTGCGGCGTACCTTCGCGTCCGTCCCGGCGGGCACGGTGGCACCGGCGGCGGCCAACAGCGCGGCGGAGTCGGCGTTCGGGTACCCGTGGGTCAGCACCCACTGCACCTTCGCGAGGTTCTTCACCTGGGACTCGTCCCAGGTGCCCTCCTGGTACTTGCCGTTGATCGCGACGTTCGTGTGGTAGTCGATGCAGAAGGCCGGAAGCTGCTTGCCGTCGATCTTGATTGCCAGTGCCGAGGTCCGCTTGACCTTGCCGTCGAGCAGCAGCTTGACGGTGCTGTCCGGCACCGACTTCGCCACGCCGGTGGCCGGGTCCTCGGCGGCGGCAGGGGCGGCGGCACCGAGCGCCAGCGCGCCGCCGGTGACGGCCGCGAGCGCGATCCGCGCCCAGCGCCGTCCTCGTTGTCCGATCATGATTTTCGTGCACCTCTCGGGCAGGGAGTGACCCGCGTACGCGCGGGTGGCCGGAGTCGCCGTTCCCGCGGGATGAGCGGCATCCGCACGCAAGGAAAGGCGAGGGGCATTATTGACCGCGACTTGATCACATGTCACGCCCTGCGGCCTGATTAGCCGCTTATGCCGAGAAGGTCGGTTATACCAAACGCCGGTCCGCCGCCCAGCGGGACAGCTCGTACCGGTTGGACATCTGGAGTTTGCGCAGCACGTTCGAGACGTGCGTCTCGACGGTCTTGATCGAGATGTAAAGCTCCCGGGCGATCTCCTTGTACGCGTACCCCCGGGCGAGCAGCCGCAGCACCTCGCGTTCCCGGTTGGTCAGCTGGTCCAGTTCCGGATCGGCGACCGGGGCGTCCGGCCGGGCGGCGAAGGCGTCCAGTACGAAACCGGCCAGGCGCGGGCTGAACACCGCGTCACCGTCGGCCACCCGCCGGATCGCCGCGGCCAACTCGTCCGGCGAGATGGTCTTGGTGACGTAACCACGCGCACCCGCCCGGATCAGCCCGATCACATCCTCGGCCGCGTCGGAGACGCTGAGTGCCAGGAAGCGGACCTCGGGATGGCTGCGCCGCATCGCCTCCAGCACCGCCCGCCCACCACCGTCGGGCATGTGCACGTCGAGCAGGACCACGTCCGGTCCGGTCGCCGCGATCCGGCTGACCGCCTCGGCCACCGTGCTCGCCTCGCCCACCACCTCGACGTGCGCACCGAGTTCGGCGCGTACCCCGGCTCGGAACATGGCGTGGTCGTCGACCAGGAACACCCGCAGCCGTCCGGGCCCGGTGCTCTCCGGCTCGACCGGTGGTGTCGACTGCTCGGCCATCATTTGTCCCTCTCCGCAGTGGCCGACTCCCGGGCGATCGGCAGGATCAGCCGGACCTCGGTCCCCTCTCCAGGCCGGGAGCGGATCTCCGCCCGGCCACCGTGCCGTTTCATCCGCCCGACGATCGAGCCTCGGACACCGTGCCGATGGTCCTCCACCGTATCCGGATCGAACCCGACA
Organism: Micromonospora sediminimaris; assembly: GCF_016863575.1. Classification (NCBI taxonomy): domain Bacteria; kingdom Bacillati; phylum Actinomycetota; class Actinomycetes; order Micromonosporales; family Micromonosporaceae; genus Micromonospora; species Micromonospora sediminimaris. The sequence goes on along the minus strand of NZ_BOPD01000042.1, from coordinate 39,632 downwards.
CCCCGATCCCGTACGAAGACACTTACCTGTTCGGGCTCGACCTCGGCGTAGAGCGAGACGGTCTGCACCCCGGCGTGCCGGGCGGCGTTCACCAGCGCCTCACGCGCCGCGGCCACCAGCGCACCGACCCGCTCGTCGGTCTCCCGGTCGCCCACCACGACCGCCTCCACGGTGATCGCGAAGGTGTCCTCCACCTCGGCCGCGGCCTGTTCCAGCGCGGCGGCGAGGCGTTCGGTGGGTGACGCGGTGGGCTTGTAGAGCCAGTTGCGCAGCGAGCGCTCCTGGCCCCGGGCGAGCCGCTGCACCGTCTTGACGTCGCTGGCGTTGCGCTGGATCAACGCGAGGGTGTGCAGCACCTGGTCGTGCACCATGGCCGCCAGTTCGGCCCGCTCCTGCTCGCGGATGCGCCCCTCGCGCTCGGAGCGGAGCTGGTTCCAGGTGCGCCAGAGCACCGGCGCGGCCACCACCCCCACACCCGCCAGCCCGACCGACGCGAAGATCACACCGTTGATCACGGCGTCGAGGTTCTGCGCCGGGGAGTAGACCGCGGCCACACCGATGATGCCGACCGCGACCAGCACCCCGCCCCCGACGAAGCGCAGTACGAAGGCCCGCCGGTCGCTCTCCTCTATCACCGCGCCGAGCCAGGGCACCGGCATCGACTCGCCCCACTGCCGTCGCCGCTCGGGCGCGGACTGGTGCCAGATCACGCCCGCGCCGACCGCGATGATGGCGACCAACCAGCCTGCCGTGCCGGCCGCGCCGACCGAGTCGAAGACCATCACCTGGATCAGCAGTACGCCGAGCCCGATGGCCACGAAGGGCAGCAGCTGGCCGACATCGCGGCGCGGCGGTACGGCGTTGTCACCGGGTCGCAGCGGCACGACCGCCCAGAAGGCGGCATAGAGCAGCAGACCCAACCCGCTCAGCCCGAGCAGCACCATGAAGGCGATCCGGACCCGGACCACCGGAACTCCGAGATGCTCGGCGATGCCGGCGGCCACCCCGGCGGCCATCCGGTGCTCCGGGGCGCGGTAGAGGCGGGGTGGTTGACTGATGCTGCTGATCGCGGGCTCCCTGGTCAGGACGGTCGAGCCGGACGAGAGGCGAGGATTTCCGGCGCCGATCCGATCGTCACACGCGGCGTGGCCGCCCGACCACGGGGACGCCCCCGACATTCGGGCCGGTCGGATCTCAGGGTGGGGTCAGGGTCGCTTCCGGAGGCCGCTCGGGCATCGGGCGCAGCAGGATCGAGGCATGACCGACGACGCTGCCCAGCCGCACCGGCCGGGGCCGACCGAACCGGAGTCGACGCCTCCGGCGGCCACCGGGCCGGCCGTACCCGAATCCCCCGGTGCCGAGGCGGACGGCCCGGCCGCACCCGTCGGCGGGCGGGCGCCCACCGGTGGAGCGGCGTGGGACGACGCACCGCCACCCGTTGCCGCGGCGCCACCGCCCACCGGCGGAACGGCATGGGACACCGCGCCACCGTCCGCCGGGCCGGGGGGGCCGGGCGGACCCGGGGAGTCGGGCGGACTCGGGGGGCCGGGCGGACTCGGGGGGCCGGGCGGACCGGGCCGACCCGGCGGGCCAGGGTGGTGGGGCGGGGCCGGTGCGCCGCCGGGAGGCGGCCCGGGCGGGCCGTTCGGCGGCGCCGGCTTCACCTCGCGGTACGGGCTGGTCCGGCCACGCGAGGGCCGCTACCTGGCGGGCGTCTGTGCTGCCGTCGGTCGAGCCACCAACACCGACCCCGTGCTCTGGCGGGTGCTGTTGGCGGTCCTGGGCTTCTTCGGCGGTGTCGGCATCCTGGTCTACGTCGCCGCCTGGTTGATCATCCCGGGCGAGGGCGACACCGCCTCGCCCATCGAGTCCATGCTGGGCCGTGGGCGTTCCAGCATGTCCCCGGTCACCGTGATCGTCCTCGGCGTGGTGGTAGCGGTGGGCTTCGGCTTCGTCGTCACCGACGCCTTCCGCGCGGTACTGCTCGGCGCGGCCATCCTGGTCGGCGGTGCGCTGCTGCTGAATCGTCAGCAGCGCGAAGCCCGACCCGAGTCGGCCGTACCGGGTACGCCGGACGCTGGTGTCGGCGCGAGTCCACCTCCGCCACCCGGTCCGGTGCCGCCGGTCAGCTATCCCGGGCCGACCGCCTATCCGGCGGCGTACCCGGAATTCGGCCGGACCACGACGGTCGCGCCGCCCGTCTTCCACCCAGCCGGCCCGACGTCCGGCGTTCCCTCGGCACCGTCGGTGCCGGGCGGGCCTGAGGAGCCAACCATGCAGTTGCCGACGGCGTCGGCATGGCCGACGAGCGCCGCCGCGGCGGGCCCAGCGGTCACCCCACCGACCTACCGTCCCCCGTTCGCCCCGCACGGCCCTTACGCCGGGCCGCCGAAGGTGGCCCCGCCGCCACCGCCCAAGTCGAAGCCGCCCCGCAAGCCCCGGGAACGATCGGCCCTGGGCGCGGTGACCTTATCGTTGATCTTTGTCGCGTTGGGGCTGGTCGGCGTGCTCGACCTGCTGGACGTCTTCGAGATCGGCGCGTCGGCCTACTTCGCCGCGGCACTCGCGGTGATCGGCCTCGGCCTGCTCGTGGGTACCTGGTTCGGGCGGGCCCGCTGGCTGATCGCGCTCGGGCTGGTGACCGCCGCCGCCCTGGCCGTGGTCACGGTCGTCGAGTCCTACGACCGGGTACGCGGGGTGGACGGCGCGGTAACCTGGGCACCGACGAGCCACCGCGACCTCGCCGTCCGGTACGAACAGAGTTTCGGCGACGCGGTGCTCGACCTGCGGGCGATCGACTTCGACCAGCAGGAGACGGAGATAACCGTCGCCATCAACTTCGGTGAGGCCACCGTGGTGCTGCCACCGAACGTGGACGTCACGGCGGTGACCCAGGTGACCGCCGGTGACGCGAACGTCCTCGGCCAACGAACGCAGGGCATGGACAACCGGCCCGTTGACGTCGTCGATCTGGGTCCGGACGGCGCCGGGGGCGGCAAACTGCGCCTCAACCTGCACGTCAACGCCGGACACATGGAGGTGACCCGGTGAGGACCCACCGCACCGACCTGGTGTCGTTCGCCTTCGGGCTGCTCTTTCTCGCCCTCGCCGCCTGGTGGCTGCTCGCCCAGGTGCTCGGTCTCGTACTGCCACCGGCCGGCTGGTTCCTGGCCGGCGGACTGATCCTGGTCGGCGGGCTCGGCCTGATCGGCGCCCTGCGTTCCAGCCGATACAACGGTCGGCCCGCACCGGCCGACACGCCCGACGACACCGGCCGGAAAGACTCCGCACCGGACGCTGCGGAGAGCGCCGCCGATCCGCTTCCGGGCCCGGCGACTCCCGACACCCCGACGGGCCAGCCGGCCCCGGTCAGCTCGGCACGGGCGGCCGACCCGGATCCGCAGGTGGACCGCACACTGGATCTGTTCGGCGGGGCGGACGAGACGCCACCGCCCGGACGGCAGGGGCGCGACGCCTGACCGTGCGGCCACTGTCGCTCGCCGCCTATGCTGGCCGGTGTGCTCCCGCCAGCGCTGGCCGGCCCGCGCCGCAGGGCAACCCCGCGGGTCGTCGGCGCGCGGGCCGTCCGTGGCCGGGCCGACCTCGCCGCCGGCGGTGACCATCGCGTCAGTCGCCTCTACCCGTCAGGAGCCCGTTCGACATGACCCAGTCCCCCGCCGTGCGTACGCCCGACCGATCCGGTCCGGTCCGCCTCGGCGAGCGCGCCGCCCGTACCCTCGTCTCCGAGCTTGCCCGGATCAACGAACCGAAGGCCGCCCTGCTGGTCGGCGCGGCTCCGGAGTCCGCGGTGCTTACCGCGGCGATCGAAGCGATGCTGCCCGGCGACACCCTCACCCTGGTACCCGCCGAACGGGTCAGCGCCACGGCGCTGCGGGAGCACGTCACCGCCCAGGGCCGCTGGGTCGCCGAGCGGGTCCGGGTCGTGGACAGCCTCGCCGAGGCGGAGGCCGCTGCGGTGGTCATCGCCGCCGAGGCGTTCACCGGCACCGCTGACGAGGCCCGCACCACCATCGGGACACTCACCAAGTACCTGGCCGACGGCGCGGTGCTCAGCGTCGCCACCGCCGTCGCCCGGACCGCCGGCGCAGCCGCCGAGTTGGACCGGCAGGGCGCGCTGTACGGCGTCGGCAACGACCTGGTGCTGCTCAACAACCCGCCGGTACGCGTGTACCGGCTCCGCTTCACCCCGGCCGAGGCCGCAGCGGCCGAGCGGCTCGCTCCCGCGTACCGGCCGTCGAGCGTGCCGCTCAGCCGCGACATGCACATCGACTCCAACGGGGTCGCCGCCGCCGGCATCGCCCTCGGGCTGGCCGCGCTGACCCGACTGGCCCGACCGAAGTCGAAGCTCTGGCTGCTGCCCGCGCTGGCCGCCGCGCCGGTGGCGGCCTTCTTCCGGGACCCGCAGCGGGACGTGCCGGAGGACCCGTCGGCCGTGGTGGCCGCCGCCGACGGGCAGGTGTTGTCGGTGCAGCGCCTGACGGACGAGCGCTTCGGCGACAGCGAGTTCCTCCGGATCGCTGTCTTCCTGTCGGTGCTGGACGTGCACGTCAACCGCTCCCCGGTGGCCGGCAAGGTGGTCGACTACTTCGTCGCCGACGGCGGGTTCGTCAACGCGATGAAGCCGGACGCGGAGCACAACGTGGCCGCCTACACGGTGTTGGACACCGCCCACGGCACCGTGGTGGTGGCCCAGCGGACCGGCCTGATCGCCCGCCGGATCGTGCAGCGCGCTCCGATCGGCGCGTTGCTGGCCCGGGGCGAACGGTTCGGGCTGATCCGCTTCGGCTCGCGTACCGACGTCTACCTGCCGGCAGAGGCTGCGGAGCCGCTGGTCGGCCCGGGTGACAAGGTTATCGGTGGATCGACCGTGATCGCCCGCTGGCGCTGACCCGGTAGGCGACCGCACGCGGGTCGCGGCCGCACGCGGGTGGGCCGGCACGCGGGTTGCGGCAACCTGGGCCCTCAGCCGGCCCGGAGGCCGCGACATGCCGCGAGTCGGGTGCCGCCTGGCGGAGATGGGGCGAAGAGAAAGGGGTGTCGCGGCTTGGCCGCGACACCCCTTTTCAGCAGCGGGTCAGACGATGGTGCGACGCTGGCGCAGCCAGAGCACCGGACCGCTGACCAGATATCCGACCACGATCAGCCCGAAGGTGAGCCGGACGTCGATCAGGGCGCCGATCACCGGCGCGAGCCAGACCCACGGCGGCAGCTTGACCAGGCGGGCGAGCTTGGCGTAGGGGAAGCTGCTGACCATGGTGAAGGCGAGCAGGGCCACCCCGGCGATCTGCACCGCCCCCGGCACCGGCATTCCGATCACCACCATCAGGGCGAGCACGGCGGCGGCCATGGTGGTGGGTACGCCGGAGAAGAACCGTCCGTCGCTCGGCGAGACGTTGAACCTCGCCAGCCGGATGGCGGCGCAGGCGGCGACGAGCGCGGCGGCCACAGCGGCGGCGGCCGTCGGCGCGGAACCGGCCAGCGACGCGTAGACCACCACGGGTGCGGCGAGACCGAAGGAGCACATGTCGGCCAGCGAGTCCATCTGGGCACCGAACGGGCTGGACACCCCGAGCTTGCGGGCCAGCGCGCCGTCCAGGCCGTCGAACGCGACGCAGGCGATCAGGAGGAACGCGGCCAGCCGCACCTCACCCTGCATGGCGACGAAGATCGCGTTGATGCCGAGCAGCAGGCTGGCCAGCGTGCAGGCGTTGACCAGGGCGAACTTCATCCGCCGCGCCGGGGTCCGCTCACCTGGCAGCAGCGGCGCCGGTGTCGCTGTCGACGCGCCCAGCGCCGGAGCCGGCGCAACGGGTGGGTTGACCGTGACCGGGCCGACCAGCGGGCTGACCGGGGCGATGGTCTCCATCCCGGTGCGGCGGGACCGCCGGAGGCCGTATCGGCGACGCGGGCGGTCCTGATACCGGGGCTCGGGCAACAGGTCGGTCGCGCCGTGCATTTCTGCACCTCGGCGGCCGACGCGGACCAGCAGGACCTGGCGGGCGAGGGTGCCACTGCGGCGCAGCGGGCCCGTCCAGCTTCGCCCTGCGGGACGCGGGCTGTCAGTCGTACGACGCCGGCGCCATGGGGCTCTCGGCACGTTTCCTCCATCACCGGATCGGCTTACCGCAACGTGGCGGGCGTCCGGCTGTCTCGTGCCGGACCTTCCTGGCCCGGCAGCCGTTTTGCGGAGTACACCATCGCACAGGGGGGTGGGGAATGGCGATAGCTGCCGGCGGTACTTATATCTCCCTTAACCGCGCGAACCGCCGTCTTATTCCCATCCGGGACACCATCGCCCGTTTTCTACGCCTGCGCTGCCTTGACTGTACCGGAGGTCGTCCGCCCCGGCTCGGTGGCGAGATCGGCCCGACATGGTCACCGTGGGTTCACCTGGACGGCTCCAGGACCATCGCCGCGATCTCAGTCAACGGAAGATTCCGCAGCTCAACTGGGGTGAACCAGGCGGCACGAGCGGTGGAGCCGCCGGCCAGTTCGGTCACCGCCGGTTCGGTCGGCAGGTCGACCTCCACCCGGTAGACGACCCGGATGCCGTGCCAGTCGATGGGGTACCCCTCCGGGCCCAGGGCCGCCGGATTGTGCAGGTTGTCCACCCCGATCAGCCCGGTCACCCGGCCCAGTTGGCCGGACTCCTCGACCAGCTCCCGTAGCAACGCGGTGACGGGTTGTTCACCGTGATCGGTGCCTCCACCGGGCAGGTGCCATCGGCCCGCTCCCGGGTAACCCTCGGCGATCATGGTCAGCAACACCCGTCCGTCCGGGCCGGTGACCATCCCGTACGCCCCGAAGCGCTGCCGGCGATTGGTCCCAGGGCCGGGGAACGGCTCTCGACGGCGCAGGGCATCGGGTGGCAGCGGAACGACCGGCAGACCGAGAGCTTCGGCGGTGAACGGCAGCAGCGGCAGCTCGGCCGCCTCGTCCAGGGTCAGCCAACGGGCCAGGTCGGTGCTGCCGTCGCGCTCGGCGCACAACCGTCCACCGATCGTCGCCACGTCGAACAGCATCCGATCGGTGTGCAGGGCGACCCCGAGCTCCGGGTACGGCACCACGTCAGCGACGACCGCGCGCAGCCCGCTCACCTCGACTGTCAACCCGGTCTCCTCGGCGACCTCGCGGACCACCGCGTGCGCGGGATGTTCGGCGTGTTCCAGTCCACCGCCGGGCAGCGACCACACCCCGGGAAAGTCCGCCAACGAGGAGCCCCGCACCAGCAACACCTGCCGCTCGGCGTCCCGCAACACCCCGTACGCGCCAACCCGCCGCACCCGCTCCACAACCCCACGCCCCCGTCCACCACCGCGCCCGCGCCACCGCGTCCCGCGGAACAGCGTCGATCATGAAGCTATCGCCGTCGCCAGGCTCGTCGGAACAATAACTTCATGATCGACGCAAGCGTGCACGCGTGCATGCATGCACGGGTGGGTGGGGTGGGTCAGGTCAGCTGGGCGGCTTGGACGGCTTCGGCGGTGACCTCGGTGAGGCGGTCGGTGGGCAGGGCGCCGAGTTCCTCCCGGGCGAACCAGCGGGCCTCGCAGGTGGAGCCCCCGACGTCACCGACGGTGGGCGGGGCCGGCTGGTCCACCACCACCCGGTAGAAGGCCCGCACCCCGTGCCAGTCGATCGGGTAACCCTCCGGGCCGAGCGAGGCAGCATCCCGGTGACTGGCCACCCCGAGCAGCCCGACGAGCCGCCCGGTCTGCCCGGTCTCCTCGACCAGCTCCCGGATCAGCGCCGCGCCCGGCTGCTCGCCGTAATCGGTACCGCCCCCGGGCAGGTGCCAACAGCCGGCACCCGGGTAGCCGTCGGAAACCCGGGTCAGCAGCACCCGACCTTCCGGGTCGGTCACCACGGCGTACGCGGCGAAGCGCTGCGCCCGGTGCAGCCCGTCCGGGCCGGGCACCGCGTAGAAGGAGGGGAACTCCGGCGGCTCGTCCGGCACGATGTCCGCCGACGAGGCGGGCAGCCCGAGCGCGCGGGCGGTGAACGAGCGGAGCGGCAACCGCGCCGCCTCCTCCCGGGTGAACCAGCGGGCCAGGTCGGTGGGTCGGTCGACCCGGTCGGTGAGCGAGCCGCCCCGGACCGACACCCGGTAGACCAACCGGTCGGTGTGGATGGTGATGCCCCGCTCGGGCAGTGCCCGCATGTCGGCCAGCACGTCGTGCAGGCTGGCGACGGCCACCGACAGGCCGGTCTCGGCGGCGGTCTCACGGACGACGGTATGGTGCGGGTCCTCGCCGTGGTCGACCGCCCCGCCGGGCAGGGACCACGTGCCGGGGGTGCCGGAGCGCTCCGATGCGCGGACCAGCAGCACTCGGTCTACGGAATCAGTACAGACTGCGTATGCCGCGATCCTGCGCAGCGGCTCCAGCATGGTGGTCACGGAGCCAAATTCTCCCCGCCACCCGTTACCGACGCGGAAAAGAGTCGGATTCCTGACTGATGCCTCGCCCCTGAGACAGGGTTCAGGGTAGGGATCCGGGCGGTCACCGAGGTCGATACGCTGCGCGACGAGGACCGTGGAGACATGACTTCCACACCTCACGCTCCGTACCGGCAACTGCGTCGCCCCACCACCGACCGGATGATCGCCGGGGTGGCCAGCGGTCTCGGCCGCTACTTCCGCGTCGATCCCACCCTGGTCCGGGTGGCATTCGCCGTCGTCACCCTGGTGACCGGCGGGATCGCCGCCCTCGCGTACCCGATCATGTGGTTCCTGATGCCCGAGGAGCCGGCGGGCGCACCCGCCTGGCCGCACCCGACGCCCGGCGCGCCGCCCCAGCCGACCGCCACACCGCACCCCGCCTGGCCGTTCCCCGGGCCGACCGGCCCGGGGCCGCACGCCGGACCGCCGGCACCGACCACCTGGCCGCCGGCAGCCACCCCGGCCGCATCGACCCCGCACCCCGACGCCCCGCCCGCGCGGCCGGAACCATCGGCACCTGCCCGCAGCGGACCGGCTCGACCCGAGGACCTGCCGGCGCAGCCCGCGACCGGCTCACCGGCGGCCGACGCCGAGGCGGCGCATCCGGACACCACGCCAGAGGCCGGGGCGACGCCGGAACCGACGCCGCGACCGGCGCCTCAGCCGCCGGCCTGAGACACCGTCAGCGCACCACGACGGGGTACGGCGTCACTCCCACTCGATGGTGCCCGGGGGTTTGCTGGTGACGTCCAGCACCACCCGGTTCACCTCGGCCACCTCGTTGGTGATCCGGGTGGAGATCCGGGCGATCACGTCGTAGGGCAGCCGGGACCAGTCGGCGGTCATCGCGTCCTCGCTGGAAACCGGGCGCAGCACCACGGGATGCCCGTAGCTGCGCCCGTCACCCTGCACCCCGACGCTGCGCACGTCGGCCAGCAGCACCACCGGGAACTGCCAGACGTCCCGGTCGAGACCGGCGGCGCTGAGTTCCTGGCGGGCGATGAAGTCGGCCCGGCGGAGCACGTCGAGCCGCTCCCGGTCGACCGCCCCGATGATTCGGATGGCCAGGCCGGGGCCCGGGAACGGGTGCCGCCAGACCATCGCCTCGGGCAGCCCGAGCTGGAGGCCGAGCGTACGGACCTCGTCCTTGAACAGCGTGCGCAGCGGCTCGACCAGGGCGAACTTCAGATCCTCGGGCAGCCCGCCGACGTTGTGGTGGCTCTTGATGTTGGCGGTACCGGTGCCCCCGCCGGACTCGACCACGTCCGGGTAGAGGGTGCCCTGCACCAGGAACTCGACGTCACCGTGCGAGGCGATCTCCCGGGCGGCGGCCTCGAAGACCCGGATGAACTCCCGCCCGATGATCTTTCGCTTCTGCTCCGGGTCGGTCACCCCGGCCAGCGCGCCGAGGAACCGGTCGGCCGCGTCGACCACCTTCAGCTTGATGCCGGTCGCCGCGACGTAGTCCTTCTCCACCTGCTCGGCCTCGCCCGCCCGCAGCAGCCCGTGGTCGACGAAGACGCAGGTGAGCTGGTCGCCGACGGCCTTGTGCACAAGCGCGGCGGCGACCGCTGAGTCCACCCCGCCGCTCAGGCCGCAGATGACCTCCTTGTCGCCGACCTGATCGCGGATCCGGGCCACCTGCTCGTCGATGATGTTCTCGGCCGTCCAGGTCGGCTCGATCCCGGCGATCTCGTAGAGGAAGCGGGTCAGCATTTCCTGCCCGTACGCGGTGTGCCCCACCTCCGGGTGGAACTGCACGCCCGCCCGTCGGCCGGTGACGTCCTCGAACGCGGCGACCGGCGCACCCGCCGACTCGGCGGTCACCGTGAAGCCCTCCGGGGCCTCGGTCACGCAGTCGCCGTGGCTCATCCAGACCGGCAGGTCGGCCGGCAGGTCACGGAGCAGTACGCCGGGGTCGAGCAGGCGGGGGCGCAGCGGGGTGCCGCCGTACTCGCGGCTGCCGGTGCGTGCCACCGTGCCGCCGAGGGAGCGGGCCATCGCCTGGAACCCGTAGCAGATGCCGAAGACCGGCACGCCTGCGGTGAACAGCCCGTCGTCGACCTGCGGAGCGCCCGGCTCGTAGACGCTGGCCGGGCCACCGGAGAGGATGATCGCGGCGGGATCGCGGGCCAGCATCTCGGCCACGGGCGTGGTGTGCGGAACGATCTCGGAGTAGACCTTCGCCTCGCGTACCCGGCGGGCGATCAGCTGGGCGTACTGGGCTCCGAAGTCGACCACGAGGACAGGACGCGGCAGGCTCATAGCCGGCAATCCTACCCAGCGTGACGCCGCCTCCCCCCGCCCCCACCCCGCCCTCCCTTGCCCACCGCCCCCCCGTCGACACACCCCCGTCAGGGGTGGTGGAGGGCGGCGGGGGCGTGTGGGGGGACGGCGGGGTGGTGTGGGGCGATCGGGGCGAGGCGGCGGTAGGGGGCGTCGGGGGCGGGGCGGGGGTCGGGGTCGCCCTTGTTGGGCCAGAGGGACAGGGCGCGCTCGGCCTGGGCGGTGATGGTGAGCGACGGGTTGACGCCCAGGTTGGCCGAGACGGCAGCACCGTCGACGACGTGCAGGCCGGGGTGACCGTGCACCCGGTGGTAGGGGTCGATCACGCCGTCGGCGGCGGTGGCACCGATCACCGCACCGCCCAGGATGTGCGCGGTCACCGGGATGTCGAACGGCTCGGTCAGCGCGCCGCCCGGCGTACCGTCGATCTCCTCGGCGAGCAGCCGGACCGCCTCGTTGCCGGCCGGGATCCAAGTTGGGTTGGGGCGACCGTGGCCCGGGCCGGAGACGAGCCGGCGGCCCCGCAGCCGGAGGGTCAGCGAGTTGTCGGTCGACTGCATCACCAGGGCGATCACCGTACGCTCCGACCAGCGTCGAACGGAGAGCAGCCGGGCTGCCACCCGGGGCTGCCGGAGCAGCTGCCCGAGCCACCGGCGCAGCCGGTGCGGCCCGCCGTCGACAAGCACCGACTGGAGCAGCCCCATCGCGTTGGAGCCCCGGCCGTAGCGGACCGGCTCGATGTGGGTCTGCGGATCCGGGTGGAACGAGCTGGTGATGGCCACCCCCTCGGTGAAGTCCAACCCACGCTCCCGGGCCGGCCGACGCGGTACGGAGGCACCCAGGATCGCCTCCGAGTTGGTCCTGGTCAGCTCGCCGAGCCGGGACGAGAGGTTGGGCAGGTGCCGCTGTTCCCGCATCTCGTGCAGCAGCCGCTGGGTGCCCAGGGCACCGGCGGCGAAGACCACCTGGTCGGCGTGGATCACCTGCGATCTGCGGCGCAGCCAGGTGCCGGTGCGCTCGGCGTGCACCTGGTACCCGCCGTCGACCGGCCGTACCGAGGTCACCGTGGTCAGCGGATGTACCCGCACGCCGAGCCGTTCGGCCAACCAGAGATAGTTCTTGACAAGCGTGTTCTTCGCGCCGACGCGGCAGCCGGTCATGCAGGCGCCGCAGTGGGTGCAGCCGGTACGCTCCGGGCCGGCCCCGCCGAAGTAGGGGTCGGCGACCCGCTCCCCCGGCCGTCCGAGGTGCACGCCGACCGGGGTGGCGTGGAAGGTGTGCCCCACTCCCATCCGCTCGGCGACCTGCCGCATCGCCTGGTCCGCCCCGGTGGCGATCGGGTACGTGGTCACCCCGAGCATCCGTTTGGCCTGTTCGTAGTGGGGGGCCAGCTCGGCCCGCCAGTCGGTCAGGTGCCGCCACTGCGGGTCGTCGTAGAAGGCGTCCAGGGGCTCGTAGAGAGTGTTGGCGTACACCAGCGAACCCCCACCGACGCCGGCTCCGGAGAGCACCAGCACACCGCCGCCGGCTCGCCGGTGGGCCGCCCGGAGCAGGGTGATGCGCTGGAGGCCGAAACAACCCAGCCGCGGTGCCCAGAGGAAGCGACGCAGCCGCCACGACGTCTGCGGGAACTCGTCGTCGGCGAACCGCCGGCCCGCCTCAAGTACGCCGACCGAGTAGCCCTTCTCGGCCAGCCGTAACGCGGCGACGCTGCCGCCGAAGCCCGACCCGATGACCACCACGTCGTACCGCATGAACGCATCATTACTTGCGAGTAGCTCTCGCGCCAGGACCTGATTCCGCGCGATCATGCTCCGCACCGCGTCAGTCTCGCCCGTTCGGGACGCAACCACGAGCCCGGTTCAGCGCGTTGGACCGATATCGACCCAGGGCGGGTGTCGAAGTTCTCCGTCGAGCCGAGCGGCGTCGTAGGCGGCGTCGCAGGCGGCGTAGGGATTCGACAGACGCCCTAAGGAGGCGGGGGATGATGCTCGGAGCAGACCGGAAACGGTTGACGTGGGTGCTGGCCGGCCTGGTCACACTTGTGGTGGTCGCGGTGATCGGCGTGGTGATGGCGCGTACCGGCAGCGACGACCGACGGACACCGACCGCCGCCACCGGCGGCCCGAGCGAGTCGCCCAGCCCGAGCCCCAGCCCGAGCCCGAGCCCGCCGCCGGGTGCCGACATCACCGGTCCGCTCAACCTGCTGCTGGTCGGAGTGGACACCCGGGTGAGTGTGCCCGGCTGGGAGCCGCACGCCGACGCCGTACTCGTGCTGCACGTGCCGGCGGGGCTGTCCCAGGCGTACCTCTTCTCCCTGCCCCGCGATCTGGTGGTGGACATCCCGGCCTACAAGCCGGCCGGCTACCCGGGCGGGCGGACCAAGCTCACCCATGCGATGAGCTACGGCAGCCGGGTGCCGGGCCGCCCCAAGCGACCCGACGCCGCCCAGGGGTACGAGTTGCTGCGCCGTACGGTCAGCGACTACACGGGCCTGCGCATCGACGCGGGCGCGGTGCTCACCTTCGGCGGCTTCGACGAGTTGGTCGACAGCCTGGGTGGCGTGGACATCCGCGTCGACCAGCGGGTCGTGTCGCGGCACCGGCAACCCGACGGCAAGCACCGAAAGCCAGGCCCGGGTGTGGGCGGCTACGTCGGGCCACAGATGGTCTACGAACCCGGCGAGCGTCACCTCAACGGATGGCAGGCCCTCGACTACGCCCGCCAGCGTTACCTGCCCGGTGGTGACTACGCCCGGCAACGCCACCACCAGCAGCTGATCCGGGCGCTGATCGGGAAGATCCTCGACCAAGATCTGGCCCGGCAGCCCGAGCGGGTCGAACAGGTGGTCGCCGCGCTCGACGACGCGCTGCTCTACGTCGGCGGCCGGCGGATCGTGGACTTCGCGTACGCCCTGGGCTCGTTGTCACCGCAGGCGGTCACGCTGGTCGGGCTGCCCGGAGCGTCGGTGGGTCGGGGCAACGCCTACCGGGGCGAGGAGCTGACAGCCGTCGGCCGCCGTTTCCTCACCCAGCTGCGCGCCGGCAAAGCCGACGCCTTCCTGGCCGACAATCCGAAGCTGAAGGTGAAGAGCTGACCGGGCCCCCGCCACCGGGCGATGGAACGCCTCGCCCGGTGGCGGAAAGGTTCTAGAGACGCTTCGGCGCGGCCGGCTTCTTCTTGCCGTAGAGCCAGGCGTCGAAGAGCTTGTCCAGCTTCTCACCGGAGATCCGCTCCGCCAGCGCCACGAACTCCTCAGTGGTGCCGTTGGCGTCGCGCTTCTCCCGCGCCCAGGTCTTGAGGATCTCGAAGAACGCCTTGTCGCCGACGGACACCCGCAGGGCGTGCACTGTCATCGCGCCGCGCTGGTAGACCGACTCGCTGAACATGTTTTTCACCCCCGGCTTGCCCGGCGGCGTACGCCAGACCTCCGCCGGCACCCGCGCCATCCGGATGTCGAACGCCTCCTTCGCGGTGAACTCGTCGGTGTGCTCGGCCCACAACCATTCGGCGTACGACGACAGACCCTCGTTTAGCCAGATGTCCTGCCACCGGCTCAACGCCACGCTGTTGCCGAACCACTGGTGGGCGACCTCGTGCGCGACCACTCCGGTGTTCTCGCCCCGCCGGAAGAAGCCGGCCGAGTAGACCGACCGGCTCTGCGTCTCCAACGCGTACCGGATGCGCTCGTCCGAGACGACCACACCGCCGTACGCCTCGACCGGGTACGGGCCGAAGACGGTTTCCAGGTAGTCGGCCACCTTGAGGGTCTTGGCCATCGAGGCGTCCGCCGCGCCCTTGGACACCTTCGTGGTGACCGCGTTGAACACCGGCCGTCCCTTGTGGCTGCCCTCTTTGATCCGGAACTTTCCGATCGTCACCATGCTCAGGTAGCTGGCCATCGGCGTGTTCTCGGCCCAGCGCCAGGTGGTCCAGCCGGCGGTGCTGGTCTTGCCGCCCGGAACGCCGTTGCTGATCGCGGTCAGCCCGTCCGGGACGGTGATCTCGAACCGGTAGGTGGCCTTGTCCGACGGGTGGTCGTTGACCGGGAACCAGGTGCTTGCCGACTCGGGCTGGCCGAGTGCGATCGCGCCGTCGCTGGTGTGCAGCCAGCCACCCTCACCGACCGCCTGGTTCTTCAGTGACTTCGGCTTGCCCGCGTAGGTGATCTCGGCGGTGAAGTCCCGGCCGGACACCAGCCCGTCGGCAGGAGCGACGACCAGTTCGTTCTTCTCCTGCCGGTGTTGCGCAGGTGCACCGTCCACGGTGACCTGGCTGACCTTCAGGTGCGCCAGGTCGAGGTTGAACGACGACAGGTCGGCCGTCGCCTTCGCCTGGACCGTGGTGACGCCGCTCAACTGGTCCTTCGCCGGGTCGTAGCGGACCTTCACCGTGTAGCCGGCGACGTCGTAGCCGCCGTTGCCGTAACTCGGGAAGTACGGATCCCCGGCTCCCGCGGCACCCGGTTGGAAGTCCGGTGGCGGTGTCGCCGACTCGCTCGGCGTCGCCGTGCTCGGCTCCGCCTCCTCCGGGGCGGCCGAATCACAGCCGGTCAGCCCCAACGTCCCCACCAGCAGCAGAGCCACGCTCCGCCGAAGGTGCGTCCGCACACCTGTCATCGCTCGTTCCTCCCCGTGACACGTGACCGGCCGACGGCCGGCCCGCGCGACCGACAGTCCGATCGCAGGCCGCAGCCTACCGATCGAATGATCACTGGAAGAACGTCGTTCGGGCGGTGGCCGCGAGCCGTTCTCCGGCCGACGGCGACCGGGCGGACGAGACGCCCGTCAGGCAGGACGCGCACGGCGATGCCCAATCAGGACAGCGGGTGCGGCGGTGCCGGTCAGGGCCGGGTGGGTGCGGCGGTGCCGGTCAGCCAGGCGTCGAAGAACGGGCCCAGGTCGCGGCCGGAGACCCGTTCGGCCAGGGCGACGAAGTCGTCGGTGGTGGCGGTGCCGTCCCGGCGTTCACTTGTCCACGTCCGCAGGATCTGGAAGAAGGCGTCGTCGCCGACGGTACGCCGCAACGCGTGCACGGTGAGCGCCCCGCGCTTGTAGACGGCGGTGCTGAACATCTGGCCGGGGCCGGGGTCGAGGGTACGCCGAGACCAGTCGGTGGCCGCGTACTGGATCTCGAAGTTGCGCTGGGCGCTGCGCCCGCCGTCGTGTTCCTCCCACAGCCACTCGGCGTAGCTGGCGAAGCCCTCGTTGAGCCAGATGTCGCCCCAGCGGGCCAGCGCCACACTGTTGCCGAACCACTGGTGGGCCAGTTCGTGGGCGACCACACTGTAGTTCGGCTCGCCGCCCCGGAAGAACCCCGGCCCGTAGACCGGCCGGGACTGGGTCTCCAGCGCGTATCCGATCCGGCCGTCGGAGACCACCACACCGCCGTACGACTCGAAGGGGTACGGCCCGAAGCGGGTGGTCAGGAAGTCGGCGATCTCGCCGGTGCGGGCCAGGGAGGTCGCCGCCGGCCCGGTCGTCGGCGCTCCGTCAGGTACGGCGGTGACGATGGGCTTGCCGGCGTGCTCGCCGGTCTGCACCCGGTAGTCGCCGATCACCAGCGTGGTGAGGTAGCTCGCCATCGGCGAGCGCTCGGCCCAGCGCCAGGTGGTCCAGCCGTCGGCGCTGGTCCGCTCCCCGGGCACCCCGTTGCTGAGCGCGGCGAGCCCGTCCGGGACGGTCACCTGAAGGTCGTAGGTCGCCTTGTCCGACGGATGGTCGTTGACCGGGAACCAGGTGGCCGCCGAGTGCGGTTGGCCGAGGGCGATCGCGCCGTCGTCGGTGTGCTGGAAGCCGCCACTGCCCAGCACGCCGTCGGCGTCCGCCTCGGGCACGCCGCCGTAGCCGACCTCCACGGTGAACCGGCTACCGGAGTCGAGCCCCCGGGCCGGGGTGACCACCAGTTCGCCGTCGTCCCGCCGGTGCTCGGCCGAGGCACCGTCCACTGTCACCGAGCTGACCTCCAGCCCGGACAGGTCCAGGTTGAATCGGGACAGCGCATGGGTGGCGGTCGCGGTGATCTCGGCGCTGCCGGTGAGCCGGTCATCAGCCGGGTCGTAGCGCACCAAGAGCCGGTAGTGGGCCACGTCGTAGCCGCCGTTGCCGCTGCCCGGCACGTACGGGTCGCCGAGATCGACGCTGCCCGCCCGGAATTCGCCCGGCGTCGCCGCGTCCCGACCCGCGATGCCGCTGACCAGTACGACCGCCGCCACCACGGCCGCGACCAGCGCCGCCGCACCGGCCCCCCACCACCTGCCGCCCCTGTTGCTCACCAGCCCGAGCCTACTGCCGCCTGGTCCGTCGATCATGGAGTTGTGGCACGTGGCGAATCGGGCATCACCCAGCCAACCGGGCGCCACAACTGCATGATCGACGTCGGCGGGAGGCGGCGGGGGTCAGCGGTCCAGGACGAGGCCGACCTTCTGGAACTCCTTGAGGTCGCGGTAGCCGCACTTGGCCATGGCACGGCGCAGGCCACCGAAGAGGTTGAGCTGGCCGTCCGGTTCGTCGGCGGGGCCGAAGAGAAGACGCTCCATCGAGCCGAGGGGCTCACCGGCGGTCTCGAAGGCGCCGCGGGGCAGCGACGGGTGGCTGGCCGCCGAGTGCCACCAGGACCCGCCGGCCGGCGCCTCCTCGCACAGCGACAACGGCTCGCCCAGCATCACCGCGTCCGCGCCGCAGCCGAGGGCCTTGGCGATGTCGCCGGAGGTCCGGATGTCGCCGTCGGCGATCAGGTGCACGTACCGCCCGCCGGTCTCGTCGAGGTAGTCGCGGCGGGCTGCGGCGGCGTCAGCGATCGCGGTGGCCATCGGTACCCGGATGCCGAGCACCGACTCGGTGGTGGACCACTCGTCCCCACCGATACCGATGATCACGCCGGCTGCGCCGGTGCGCATCAGGTGCAGGGCCGTCTTGTAGTCGGTGCAGCCGCCGACGATGACCGGGAGGTCGAGGTCGGCGATGAACTCCTTGAGGTTGAGCGGCTCGTCGGTGGTCGAGACGTGCTCGGCCGAGACGATGGTGCCCTGGATGACCAGGATGTCGACGCCCGCGTCGAGGATGACCGGTGCCAGCGCCAGGGTGTGCTGCGGTGACACGCGCACCGCCACGGTGCCGCCACCGTCGCGCAGCTCACGGACCCGCTCGGTGATCAGATCCGGCCGGATCGGCTCGGCGTACACCTCCTGGAGCCGTTTGGTGGCGCGGGCGTCCTCGTCGAGACCGCCGAGTTCCTCAAGCACCTTGCTCGGGTTCTCGTAACGGGTCCACAGCCCTTCGACGTTGAGTACGCCGAGCCCGCCGAGCTGACCGAGCCGGACGGCCGAGGCCGGGCTCATCGTCGCGTCGGAGGGGTGCCCGACGCACGGGATGCCGAACTGGTACGCGTCCAGCTGCCACCCGGTGGAGACGTCGTCGACGTCCCGCGTCCGGCGGGACGGCACGATGGCGATGTCGTCCAGGTGGTAGCCGCGCTGCGCGGTCTTGCCCAGCCCGATCTCGACCACGTCACGCATGGGGCACTCCAGATGTCTTCGGGGGTGGGGGGAGGGGTCAGCGGGTGTGGTAGTTGGGGGCTTCGACGGTCATCTGGATGTCGTGCGGGTGGCTCTCCTTGAGCCCGGCCGCGGTGATCCGGATGAGCTGACCCCGCTGGTGCAGCTCGGGGATGTTCTCCGCACCCGCGTACCCCATCGCCAACCGCAGGCCGCCGACCAACTGGTGGGCCACCCGGGCCAACGGCCCACGGTACGGCACCTGACCCTCGACGCCCTCCGGGACCAACTTCTCGTCGCTTGTCACGTCCTGCTGGAAGTAGCGGTCCTTGGAGTACGACTTGGCCTGCCCACGGGACTGCATCGCGCCGAGCGAACCCATGCCGCGGTACGTCTTGAACTGCTTGCCGTTGACGAAGATCAGCTCACCGGGGCTCTCCTCGCAACCGGCCAGCAGGCTGCCGAGCATCACCGTGTCCGCACCGGCGACAAGTGCCTTGGCGATGTCGCCGGAATACTGGATGCCACCGTCACCGATGACCGGCACGCCGGCCGGACGGGCCGCCCGGGTGGCCTCCATGATCGCCGTGATCTGCGGAACACCGACGCCCGCCACGATCCGGGTGGTGCAGATCGCGCCCGGGCCGACACCTACCTTCACCCCGTCGGCGCCGGCCTCGACAAGTGCCCGCGCACCGGCGTAGGTCGCCACGTTGCCGCCGACGATGTCGACGGCGACGTCCTTCTTGAGCCGGCTGACCATCTCCAGCACCGCGCGCTGGTGACCGTGGGCGGTGTCCACGATGATGACGTCGACGCCGGCGTCGACAAGTGCCCGGGCGCGCTTGTACGCGTCCTCGCCGACACCGATGGCCGCCGCCACCCGCAGCCGCCCCGCCTCGTCCTTGGTGGCGCTCGGGTACTGCTCGCTCTTGGTGAAGTCCTTCACGGTGATCAAACCGCGCAGCTTGCCCGAGCCGTCGACGATCGGCAGTTTCTCCACCTTGTGCAGGCGCAGCAGGCCGAGCGCCTCGTCCTTGCTCACCCCGACCGGGGCGGTGACCAGCGGCGCCTTGGTCATGATCTCGCGGACCGGCACGGCCGGGTCGGAGACGAAGCGCATGTCCCGGTTGGTGACGATGCCCACCAGCTGCCCCTGGGCGTCCACCACCGGCACACCGGAGATGCGGTAGCGCCCGCAGAGCTGGTCGACCTCGCGGAGGGTGTCGTCCGGGCTCGCGGTCACCGGGTTGGTGATCATGCCCGACTCGGAGCGCTTGACCAGGTCGACCTGGAGCGCCTGGTCCTCCACCGAGAGGTTGCGGTGCAGCACGCCGATGCCACCCTGGCGGGCCATCGCGATCGCCATCCGGGCCTCGGTGACCGTGTCCATCGCGCTGGACAGCAGCGGGATGGAGAGCGAGACGTTACGGGTCAACTGAGTGATCGTGTTCACCCGGCTCGGCACCACGTCGGACTCACCCGGCTGGAGCAGCACGTCGTCGAAGGTCAGCCCCAGCGGCACCACCCGGGCCGAACCGGCGGGCAGCTCGGGCAGATGGCCACCCAACTCGCCGCCCTCGACGCCGGCGGGAAGGTCGGTACGGGGCGAATTCTCCACGATTGCTCTCCTGAGCTGCTCGAACCGGGCTTCAGCGAGGTGGCACGGGGGCACCGGCGAACGCCGGGCGAGGGTGTCAGCCTCATCGTACCCACTGAAGCTTTCTCCTCCTGAACCGCGCGGTGCCCGCCCCGGTGACGGCTCGCGCGACCGGGGGACACGCGTCAGCGGTGGCAGGGGACTACGGTGAGGGGGTGCACGACGATCCCATCGACCCGTTCACCGGCGACCCGACCGATCCGGCGGCCGACCTGGAGGCCCCCGACGACGACGCGCCGCTGGACCCACTGACCGACGTCGAGCGCCAGGACGTGCTGGAGGATCTCGCCGACCTGGAGATCTACCAGGCCCTGCTCGCGCCGATCGGCGTACGCGGGCTGGTCATCGAGTGTGAGGACTGCCGGGAACCGCACTACTTCGACTGGGACCTGCTCCGGGGAAACCTGCGGCACCTGCTCAGCTCCGGGCGCCCACGGGTGCACGAGCCGGCCTACGATCCCGACCCCGACCACTACGTCACCTGGGACTATGCGCGGGGTTACGCCGACGGCGTGCACGACACCCTCAGCGAAGGCACCGAGGACGAGCCCGGCTCGGGCCGCTGACCCGTCACCGGAAGCGCAGCTACCGCTCGGCTCGACCGGCCGGGCCGGTCCGGCCGGCGGAATCGGCCGGACCGAGCCGGCCGGGTTGCTACGCGACCAGACCGGCCCGGAATCCGGCGGCCACGGCGTGCGCCCGATCGCGGGCACCGAGCTTGCGGAACAGCCGGCGGGCGTGGGTCTTCACGGTGTCCTCGGAGACGAACAGTTCCCGGCCGATCTCGGCGTTGCTCTTGCCCTCGGCCATGCCGAGCAGCACCTGTAGCTCCCGCTCGGTGAGGCCGATCGCGGACCTGTCGGTTCTGGGTGGCGACGTGGGCTTGCCCGGTTCGGGCTCGGCACCCGGTTCGGCGGGGTCGTCGCCACGCTGCACCGGCACCACCGCCGGGCCGCCCGCCGCGTCCGTGCCCGGCCAGGCGGTGGGCGCCTCGCCGCCGGTACGACCACCGGGGGCCGGCCGGGCCGGGCTGCCGACCGCCGCGGCGTCCCGGGCCGGATCAGCGATCCGGTGCCGGTTGGTCCGACCGGGCGCGGCCAGCAGCAGCAGCGCCTTGGCGACGGCGCTGGTCAGATCCTGGTCGACCCCCTGGATCAGCCCGCGGGCCCCGGCACCGATGGTCGCCGCCGCCGCCTCGGACTCCTCGGCGCCGAGCAGCAGGACAGCGGCCTGCGGAGCACGGGCCAGCACCCGGCGGACGAAGCCGACGCTGTCGGGGCGGGTGAGCGCGGTGTCGGCGAGCACCACATCGGCCGGACGTTCGGCCAACCGCAACATCACCTCGGGGTCGGAGACCGCCGTCCGGACGGCACCCGACAATCCCAACCGCGCTGCCGCGGAGGTCAGGTGCTGCGCCGCGAGCGGCGTTCGAACGCACACGAGAACGGTACGCACAGGCATCTCCTCTCCGCTGACGAGCAGACCATGACCAGCCCCGGTCGGGAGGAGGTTCCGGGCAATCCTCCCAACTTTTCCGACAGATAGGGCATATGCCGCAATCTGCCAGATGTTTTGGATCAAAGACGTGTGAGGCGAGAGGCGCCCGGGTAGGGAGTGGCCAGGCCGGGAACGGTGCGCCTGCGCGGCCCGCCGCCCGGACAACCGGCCACAAGCTGTCTCGCGGTGCCGCGCGAGAGGAGGGGTGCTGATGTCGAACGTACGTAGACTGCCCGGACCCATCATCGACCTCTGGGACTGGCAGCGGCTCGGTGCCTGCCGGGGCCGCGACAGCGCCCAGTTCTTCCATCCCGACGGTGAGCGCGGCTCGTCCCGGCTCCGCCGGGAATCCTCCGCCAAGGCCGTCTGCCGTGCCTGCCCGGTCCGCGCCGAGTGTGCCGCGCACGCCCTGGCGGTACGCGAGCCGTACGGCGTCTGGGGTGGCTTCAGCGAGTCCGAGCGGCTGCGACTGCTCGCGGTCGGCTGGGAGGATCTCGCCGACCGCCGCCAGACCCGCGTCGACATCAACCGCCTGGAGGCCCGGCTGGGCAGCTCGCACCGGTCGACGGTGCCCATCCAGCGCAACGTCGCCTGACCAGACCCGCACCACCGACGCCGCGTCCCGACCAGAGGGACGCGGCGTCGCGCTGTCCGCACACTCCCGCCACTCCCGGCCGGTACCGGAGCGCCGGCACCGCGGGACCTATCAGGTGACGGTGAGTGTGACGGAGTGCCAGCCGGTCGCACCGTCGGGGGCGACGTCCTGCCGTTGGGCGGTCTGGGTCTCGCCGGTGCTGTCCGTCGCCCGCACCTGGAGGGTGTGCTCGCCCGGGGTCGCCGGCCACTGCCACGACCACTGCACCCAGGTGTCCACCGAGACGGTCGGCGCCAGTTGGGCCTGCTGCCAGGGCCCTTCGTCGACGCGTACCTCGACACGGTCGATGCCCCGGTGCTGCGCCCAGGCGACGCCCGCGACCGTGACCGGGCCGGCGGCCGGTCGGTTGCGCGGGCGGGGCGTGTCGATCCGCGACTGCGTCTTGATCGGACCCTGCGCCGACCACCCCCGGGGCACCCAGTACGCGTCGAAGTCCGCGAAGCTGGTCAGCTCCAGCTCGGTGATCCACTTGCAGGCCGACACGTAGCCGTACAGGCCCGGCACCACCATCCGGACCGGGAAGCCGTGCTGCACCGGCAGTGGCTCGCCGTTCATGCCGACCGCGAGCAGCGCGTCCCGCCCGTCGCGCAGCGCGGCCGTCGGGGTGCCGCAGGTCCAACCGTCGACCGAACGCCCGACCACCTGGTCGGCGCCGTCCAACGGCCCCACCTCGTCGAGCAGATCCCGGATCGGCACGCCGAGCCAGCGCGCGTTGCCGATCAGGTCGCCGCCGACCTCGTTGGAGACGCAGGCCAGCGTGACGTACCGCTCCACCATGGGCCGGGCGAGCAGATCGGCGTAGCTCAGCGTGACCGGGTTGCGGACCCGGCCGTGAATGCGCAACTGCCAGGTCGCGGGATCGACCTGCGGCACCACGAGCGCGGTGTCGATCCGGTAGAAGCCGCGGTTCGACGTGACGTAACTGGCCAGCCCGGGCTGGGCCAGGTCAGCGCCGGCCGGCACCGGCGGTGCGGCGGAGACCGGGGCCGGCAGCGTGATCGCCTCGCGGGCGGCCGACACGCCCTGACGGCCGGCCAACCACCGCCCCGCCACTCCCCCGACGGCAGCCACCCCGAGCACGGTCCCGACCCCGGTGAGGAACCGCCGCCGCGAGTCCGGGTCGACCCCCCGCCCCGGACCTGCGGGGCCCGATGGGCCGCCGGCGGCCGGCGGGCTTCCCGGGACCGACGGACTGCCGGCTGGCGTCGGTGGGGACCAGGGCCAGGGGTCGAGTTCCAGCGGGCCGGCGACGAACGCCCACAGCGCCACCCCGCCGACCGCCGCTCCGAGCAGCGACGGGAGCACGTCGGCGGCGTCCGCGCCGGCCCGGGTCAGGGCCGCCGCCGCGCCGATCCCGCCGAAGACGACGATGCCGGCCAGGCCCACCGTCAGCCGCCGGGCGGCCAGCATGCCGATCAGGGCGGCGAAGCCGCCGAGCAGCAGCGCCGTGCCGACCAGCAGGGCGATCTTGTCGTACGTGCCGAAGACCTCGATGCCGAACCGCTTGACCGGCTCGGGGGCGGTGTCCACGACGAGACCGCCGACCGCGACGAGCGGGGACGACCGGGGGCCGGTCAGGGCGGCAACCACTTCGGCGGTGCCGATGGCCGTCGCAGCGGCGGCGATGCCGGCCAGGGCCGCGAACCGGGGTGTCGTGCTGCTCACCCGCCCAGTGTTTCCCACCGGGCACCGGTCCGGTAGCGCCGTCGGCGTTCCGTAACCTCTCGTCACCGCGCACCGGCCCGGAACCGGGTCCGACGTCCCGAGGGGTCCGCCTCCGCCGCCGGCTCCGGCGCATGACCGTCCCACTCACGCGCGTGGGGCGCACCGTCGTCGACGGTGCGCCCCACGTCCGGCGTACGGCAGGCTCAGAAGCCCGGGCCGTGCTGGTGGCTGTGACCGTGGCCATGCGAGTGGCCGTGGCCACCCGAGGCGGGCTCCGGCTCAGCCGGCTTCTCCACCACGAGGCTCTCGGTGGTGAGCAGCAGACCGGCGATCGACGCGGCGTTGGTCACCGCGTTGCGGGTCACCTTGACCGGGTCGATGATGCCGGCCTTGGTCAGGTCGACGTACTCGCCGACGGCGGCGTCGAGGCCGTGGCCCCAGTCGCTGCCGGCGACCTTCTGCACGACGACGTAGCCGTCGTGGCCGGCGTTCTGGGCGATCCAGCGCAGCGGCTCGACAAGCGCCTTACGCACGATCGACACGCCGACCTTCTCGTCGCCGGTGAAGCCGAGGTCGTCGTCGAGCACCGACAGGATCTGCGCCAGGGCGGCGCCTCCGCCGGGCACCGTACCCTCCTCGACCGCGGCCTTGGTCGCGGCGATGGCGTCCTCGATGCGGTGCTTGCGCTCCTTCATCTCGACCTCGGTGGCCGCGCCGACCTTGACCACCGCGACACCGCCGGAGAGCTTGGCCAGCCGCTCGGCGAGCTTCTCCCGGTCCCACTCGGAGTCCGAGGCCTCGATCTCCTTGCGGATCTGCGCGACCCGGTCGGTCACCTCGCTGGCCTGGCCGCCGCCCTCGACGATCGTGGTGTTCTCCTTGTCGACCACGATGCGCCGGGCGCTGCCCAGCACCTCCAGGCCGACCTGGTCGAGCTTGTAACCCAGTTCCGGGGCGACCAGCTCGGCGCCGGTGAGGATCGCCATGTCCTGGAGCATCGCCTTGCGGCGGTCGCCGAAACCGGGCGCCTTGACCGCGCAGACCTTGATGGTCTTGCGGATGGCGTTGACCACCAGGGTGGACAGCGCCTGACCCTCGACGTCCTCGGCGATGATGAGCAGCGGCTTGTTGTTCTGGAGAACCTTCTCCAGCAGCGGCAGCAGCTCCTCGATCGCGGAGATCTTCTGCGTGGTGATCAGGATGTACGCGTCCTCCAGGACGGACTCCTGCGACTCCGCGTCGGTGACGAAGTTCGGCGAGATGAAGCCCTTGTCGAACTGGAGGCCCTCGGTGACGTCCAGCTCGGTGTGCAGGGCGGAGCCTTCCTCGACGGTGATCACACCGTCGCGGCCGACCTTCTCCATCGCCTCGGCGATCAGCTCGCCGATGGTGGCGTCCTGCGCCGAGATCGTCGCCACGTGCGCGACCGACTTCTTGTCGGAGACCTCGACGGCCTTGCCGAGCAGCGCCTCGGAGACCTTGGTGGCAGCGGCGTCGATGCCCCGCTTGAGGCCGGCCGGGTTGGCGCCCGCGGTGACGTTGCGCAGGCCCTCGCGGACCATGGCCTGGGCGAGCACGGTCGCGGTGGTGGTCCCGTCGCCGGCGACGTCGTTGGTCTTGGTCGCCACCTCCTTGACCAGTTGCGCGCCGAGGTTCTCGTACGGGTTGGTGAGCTCGATCTCCTTGGCGATGGTCACGCCATCGTTGGTGATCGTCGGCGCACCGAATTTCTTGTCGAGGACGACGTTGCGCCCGCGCGGCCCGAGGGTGACCTTGACCGCGTCAGCGAGCGCGTTGACACCGTGCTCCAGCAGGTGCCGGGCGTCGTCCGAGAAGCTCAGGATCTTCGCCATGAATGTCCCTTCGAAGCGACGTCGCCCCGGCCCGGCGAGCCGGACCGGGGCAACGACACTGATCGGTCTGTCTTACTTACTTCTCGATGACCGCGAGGACGTCGCGGGCGGAGAGCACCAGGTACTCCTCGCCGGCGTACTTGACCTCGGTGCCGCCGTACTTCGAGTAGAGAACGGTGTCGCCGACGGAGACGTCGATCGGCACGCGGTTGCCCTTGTCGTCGATCCGGCCCGGGCCGACAGCGAGGACGGTGCCCTCCTGCGGCTTCTCCTTGGCGGTGTCGGGGATCACGATGCCCGAGGCGGTGGTGGTCTCGGCCTCGTTCGCCTGGACCACGATGCGGTCCTCGAGCGGCTTGATCGCAACCTTGGTCGCGGTAGTCACGGGCATACCCTCCTGGGGTACTTGGTTTCGTTGCCGATCGGCATGCCGACCGGCGTCAATCTGCCACATGCCACCGGGCGGGGCCGTCGTCGCGGGTGCCGGTCCGCCTGGCGTTCAACCCCCGGACACCAGGGCCCGAAGGTTGGCACCCTCAGGGTGAGAGTGCTAATCGCAGGTTATTCCTCGGCTAGCACTCCGTCAAGGAGAGTGCCAATCCGCCACCCTCGTGTCGCCGCCCCTCCGCCACTTTTTACCCACTCTTCCGGCGTCGTTCGCCAGCGTTTACCGCAACACGCCGACAGTCTCTTCCCCGCCCAACGACCGCCCCTTACTCTCCGGCGCGACCACGTCACGGAGGGCAGACACATGGCGGACGTACCAACCCTGGGGTTCCTGCGCGACCAGTTGCGCCGGGCGCGCAAGGTGCGCGGGCTCAGCCAGGAGGAGCTGAGCAAGATGATCAACTACTCGACCTCGGCAGTGAGCGCGATGGAGATCGGCCCGAACCAGCTCAGCGCCGACTACCTGGCCCGGTTCGACAAGGTGCTGGAGACCGGTGGCCTCTTCGTCGGGATGCTGGAGCTGATCCGGCTGCACGCCGAGCCGGACTGGTTCCGGCCGTGGGGCGAGATCGAGCGGGAGGCGGTCGCGCTGCGCTGGTACGACCCGGCGGTGGTGCCGGGCCTGCTCCAGACCGAGGCGTACGCGCGGGCGATGCTCCGGGCCGGTCCACCGCTTACCGACGAGCAGATCGAGAAGCGGGTGCTGGCCCGGATGGCCCGGCAGGAGGTGCTCGCCCGCGAGGAGCCCCCGCAGCTCGTGGCGGTGCTCGACGAGCAGGTGTTGCGCCGGCAGGTCGGCGAGCGCGCGACCATGCGCGAGCAACTGGAACACCTGCTGGCCGTCAGTGACCGCCCGCATGTCCAGGTGCGGATCATCCCGGCCGAGACCCCGTGGTACGTCGGACTCAACGGCCCCTTCGTGTTGGCCCGGCTGGCCGACGGCACCGAGGTGGCGCACCTGGACAACCAGCTCCGGGGGCACACAGTGGACAGCCCGAACGACCTTGCCGCCCTGGGGCGACACTGGGAGACTGTGGCCGGTGAGGCGCTGCCACACCGGCAGTCCGCCCGCCTGATCGAGGAAGTGGCGAAGTCATGGACCTGACCCGTGCCGCCTGGCGCAAGTCCTCCCGCAGCAACAGCAACGGCGGCGCCTGCGTCGAGGTCGCCGACAACCTGCCCGGCGTGGTCGCCGTACGCGACAGCAAGGACCCGGCCGGCCCGGCGCTCGCCTTCACCCCCGCTGCCTGGCGCGCCTTCATCGCCCCCCACGCCCCCACCCGCTGACCAACCCCGACCCGGCGCTCCCCCTTCTGCGCCGACCCGGCCCCCGTCCCCACCCCGGCTGGGCTCGCCATGCGGTCGCGCGCCCTCCCGCGCTGGGGTCCGCGAGTTGCGGCATGACGCGGCCTCCCGCCGAGCTGACAGCCCAGGATGCCGCAACCCGCGCCCGCCGGCTGCACATGAGCGGCCCGGCCAGCGGGGCGGGGTTCAGGCCACCGGGCGGCAGACCAGGACCGTCGGGGCGGTGGCGACCCGGGTGAGCACCAGGCTCGCCGGCTGGTCGCCGCTTAGCCGCAGGTCGCGCCGGAGCCGCTCGGGCTCCAGCGCGGAGCCGCGCTTGAGGATCTCCACCCGGCCGACCCGCCGTTCCCGCAGCAGCGCCCGCAGCCGCTTGAGGGAGAACGGCAGCACGTCGGTCACTTCCAGGCAGCGGGCGTACGGCGTGCGCCGGGCCGTGTCGGCGTAGAGGTAGGCGATGGTCGGGTCGGCGAGGGTGGCGTCCAGGTCGGCAGCCAACTCGGCGATCAGGTGTGCGCGCACCACCGCCGGATCGGGGTCGTACACGAAGCGCCGCACCGCCCCGACCGGCGCCTCGTGGGTGCCCGACCCCGCGAGCTGGTGCACCGACTCGCCGGTCAGCACGGTCGCGCGGCGGGAGACCTCGGCCAGTTCGCCGCACCAGAGGGCTGCCTCGACCAGGTCGCCTTCCACGCTCACCCACTCCGCCTCCGCGCCGGGCGGGATCAGCGCGTGGTCGATCCCCGGCGCGACCTTCACCACCGTGCGCGGCACCCGGTCGGCCAGGCCGGTCACGAAGTCCCACGGCGGCGAGTACGAGTTCGGGTCGAAGATCCGGCGACCGGTGCCGGCTCGGCGTCGGGCCGGGTCGCAGAAGACCGCCTCGACCCCTGTCACGTCGAACGCCGTCGCGTCGCCACACTCGACGGTGACCAGGTCGGCCAGCCCAGCGGCCTGGACGTTCGCCTCGGCCAGCGCAGCGGTGAGCGGGTCGGCTTCCACCGCGTACACCCGGATGCCGGCGCGGGCGGCGGCGAGCGCGTCGGCGCCCAGCCCGCAGCCCAGGTCGGCAAGTGTGCGCACCCCGGCGGCGCGCAGCCGCCGGGCCCGCCGGTCGGCGACGACCCGCCGGGTGGCCTGTTCCAGCCCCGGCCGGGTGAAGAACATGCCGGCCGCCGCCGGCCCGAACTTGCCGGTCGCCCGGCGGCGCAGCTCGGCCTGGGTCAGCGCCGCCGCCGCGAGCCCGCCGGGCACCCCGGCAGAGCGCAGCGCCACCGCCGCGGCCAGCGGATCACCGCCGGCCACCCCGGCCGCCGCGTCGAGCGCGGCCGACCCCTCGGGCGTACGCAACGCGGCGAACTGCTCCAGATCCACCCGCCTATTCTTCCGCCCCGCCCCCACCTGCCCGCCCGAGGCCCAGGCCGGCCTCTCGCCGGGCATGCCGGTCACGACTTGCGGCATCCTGGGCCCTCAACGTCGGCCGGAAGGCGCGACTTGCGGCATGTTGGCGCCCTGCGGGCAGCGGCCCGGGTTTACGTTGGCGGGCATGGCGGGACGTGGCACCCCGGCGACCGCGCTGCTGACCAAGCGGAAGGTCGACCATCGCACCCATCCGTACGACGTCTCGCCTGATGAGCCCAACTATGGCGCGCTGGTCGCCGCCGCCCTGGCGGTGGCGCCGGAGCGCGTCTTCAAGACCCTGGTCACCGAGGTCGACGGGGCGCTGACGGTGGCGGTGGTGCCGGTCACCGGCGATCTCGACCTCAAGGCGCTCGCGGCAGCCGTGGGCGGCAAGCGGGCCACGTTGGCCGAGCGGGCGACGGCCGAGCGGGCCACCGGTTACGTACGCGGCGGGATCAGCCCACTGGGCCAGCGGCGACGGCTGCCCACGGTCCTCGACGTCTCCGCCCTGAAGCATCCGACGGTGTACGTCTCGGCCGGCCGCCGGGGGCTCCAGGTGGAGCTGGCCCCGGCCGACCTGGCCGCCCTCACCGACGCCCGGTTCGCCCCGCTTTCGCGCCCCTGACCCGACCCGTATCCGCCGACCGGCGACCCGGACACCAGGGTCCTCGCAGGCACGGTGGCGGCGAGGTGTCGCTGGCGTTGCTGAATTGTTACCGCCGACAACAAACTCGTGACCGGCCCACCCTTGTGCTGGCGTGTGGCGCGGAATACGTTGCCGGACACAACAAAACAAAACACCGACACCCTTCCCCACCCTCGAAAGGACCCTGCACATGCGCAAGGGCTTCCTCGCCGTCGGCACCGTGGGCCTGCTGGCCCTCGGCAGCCTGACGGCCTGTGGCGACGAGTCCGGCGGCGACCAGGCCGGCTCCGACGTGACCCCGAAGATCGGCGTGATCCTGCCGGACAGCAAGTCCTCCGCCCGTTGGGAGGGCGCTGACCGCAAGTTCCTCCAGGCCGCGTTCGAAGCTGCCGGCGTCGAATACGACATCCAGAACGCGCAGGGCGACAAGACCCAGTTCCAGACCATCGCCGACCAGATGATCACGAGCGGCGTCACCGCGCTGATGATCGTGAACCTGGACTCCGGCACCGGCAAGGCCGTCCTCGACAAGGCCAAGTCGCAGGGCGTCGCCACCATCGACTACGACCGCCTCACCCTCGGCGGCTCGGCGGAGTACTACGTCAGCTTCGACAACGAGGCCGTCGGCAAGCTCCAGGGCGAGGGCCTGGCCAAGTGCCTGACCGACCAGAAGGCGGAGAAGCCGGTCGTGGCGTACCTGAACGGGTCGCCGACCGACAACAACGCCACCCTGTTCAAGAACGGCTACGACTCGATCCTCAAGCCCAAGTTCGACGCCAACGAGTACGTCAAGGGCCCGGACCAGTCCGTGCCGGACTGGGACAACGCCCAGGCCGCCACGATCTTCGAGCAGATGCTCACCCAGACCGGCGGCAAGATCGACGGCGTGCTGGCCGCGAACGACGGCCTCGGCAACGCCGCCATCTCGGTGCTGAAGAAGAACAAGCTCAACGGCAAGGTTCCGGTGACCGGCCAGGACGCCACCACGCAGGGCCTGCAGAACATCCTCGCCGGTGACCAGTGCATGACCGTCTACAAGGCCGTCAAGCAGGAGGCCGACGCCGCCGCCGAGCTGGCCATCGCGCTGGCCAAGGGCGAGCGCAAGGAGACCGGCCAGACCGTCAAGGACCCCGAGGGCAACCGTGACGTCCCCGCCGTCCTGCTCACCCCGCAGGCGATCTACAAGGAGAACGTCAAGGACGTCATCGCCGACGGTTTCGTGACCAAGGAAGAGGTCTGCACCGGCAACTTCGCCGCGCTCTGCACCGAAGCGGGCATCAGCTGACCTCACCCGCCTAGGCGGCGCCGCCCGGCACGGTAACCCCGTGCCGGGCGGCGTGCCGCCGCTGGACGGGCCCCGATCTCCCTCCGTGACAAAGGAGAACCCCGTGTCCGCGACCCCTCTGCTGGAGCTACGCGGGATCGACAAGAGTTTCGGTCCCGTCCAGGTTCTACGCGATGTCGCCTTCGCCGCCTACCCGGGCGAGGTCACCGCGCTCGTCGGTGACAACGGCGCCGGCAAGTCGACCCTGGTCAAGTGCATCAGCGGCATCTACCCGACCGACGCCGGGCAGTTCGTCTTCGACGGCCGGCCGGTGAACATCCACAGCCCACGCGACGCCGCAGCGCTCGGCATCGAGGTCGTCTACCAGGACCTCGCGCTCTGCGACAACCTCGACATCGTGCAGAACATGTTCCTCGGCCGCGAGAAGCGCAGCGGCATCGTCCTCGACGAGCCGACGATGGAACAGATGGCGGCCGACACCCTCGCCGGGCTCTCCGTACGCACCGTCAAGTCGCTGCGCCAGCTCGTCTCCAGCCTCTCCGGCGGCCAGCGTCAGACGGTGGCGATCGCCAAGGCCGTGCTCTGGAACAGCAAGCTGGTGATCCTGGACGAGCCGACCGCCGCGCTCGGCGTCGCGCAGACCGCCCAGGTGCTCGAACTGGTCCGCCGGCTGGCCGACAACGGTCTGGCCGTCGTGCTCATCTCGCACAACATGAACGACGTCTTCGCCGTCTCCGACCGGATCGCCGCGCTCTACCTCGGCCAGATGGTCGCTCAGGTGAAGACCACCGACATCACTCATGCGCAGGTGGTCGAGCTGATCACCGCCGGTCGCTCCGGCGGGCTCGGACTCACCGGCGAACCGGCCACCAACGGCAACGGCGCGGCGCCGGCCGGCAGCACCACGGGAGGCGTCTCATGAGCACCACCGCCGTCAAGCAGGAGGGGCCGGCCGCAGTCACGTCGACGCCCTCCGTCGGCAGCCACGTCCGCGACTACTGGCGACGGGTACGCGGTGGCGACATCGGCGCCCTCCCCGCCGTCCTCGGCCTGCTCGTCCTCTGCACGGTCTTCTCGATCCTGCGGCCCTCGTTCCTCAGCGCCGGGAACTTCGCCAACCTGTTCACCCAGGGCGCGGCGGTCACCCTGATCGCGATGGGTCTGGTCTTCGTCCTGCTGCTGGGTGAGATCGACCTGTCGGCCGGCTTCGCCAGCGGCGTCTGCGCGGCGGTGCTGGCAAACGTGGTCACCGTGCTCGGCTATCCCTGGTACGTCGCGGTGGCCGCCGCCGTGCTCACCGGCATGGTGATCGGTACGATCCTCGGCCTTCTGGTCGCCAAGATCGGAATTCCGTCCTTCGTGGTCACCCTGGCCGGCTTCCTGGCCTTCCAGGGCGTGGTGCTGCTGCTGATGGAGGAAGGCCGCAACATCTCGGTGCGCGACTCGGTGCTGGTGGCGATCGCCAACCGCAACCTGCCGCCGCTGCTCGGCTGGGCGCTCGCCGCCGTGGCCGTCGCCGGGTACGCCGCCGTCCAGCTGCTGCGCTACCGCAACCGCGCCGCACGTGGCCTGGTCACCGACCCGATGGCGGTGGTGCTCGCCCGGATCGGCGGGCTGGCCGTCATCCTCGGCCTCGCGGTCTACATGCTCAACCTGGAGCGCAGCCGCAACGTGCTGATCAGCTCGCTCAAGGGCGTGCCGATCGTGGTGCCGATCATCGCCGTGCTGCTCATCATCGGCACCTTCGTGCTCCATCGCACCAGCTACGGGCGGCACATCTACGCGGTCGGCGGCAACAAGGAAGCCGCTCGCCGGGCCGGCATCAACGTGGACCGGATCCGCATCTCGGTCTTCGTCATCTGCTCCACCATGGCCGCCGTCGGCGGCATCGTCGCCGCCAGCCGGGCCAACTCCGTCGACCCGAACACCGGCGGCAGCAACGTGCTGCTCTACGCCGTGGGCGCGGCCGTGATCGGTGGCACCAGCCTTTTCGGCGGCAAGGGCCGGGTGCTGGACGCGGTGCTCGGTGGCGCGGTGGTCGCGGTGATCGACAACGGCATGGGTCTGATGGGTTACAGCTCGGGCGTCAAGTACGTGGTCACCGGCGTGGTGCTGCTCCTGGCGGCCAGCGTCGACGCGCTGTCGCGCCGACGAGCCGCCGCCAGCGGCAGCCGCTGATCCGCTGCACCGAAGGTAGTCACAACCGATGCGCGTGGGACCGAGCCAGGACGAGATTCGTCGGCAGAATCTCGGTGCCCTGTTGCGCTACGTGCACGTGCACGGTGCCACCACGCGTGCGGAACTGACCACCGCACTGGGGTTGAACCGGAGCACAATCGGCGCGCTCACCGCCGACCTCGCCGCGGCCGGCCTGGTGACTGAGGGGGCGCCGAAGGAAACCGGCCGGGCCGGACGACCGTCGCTTGTCGTCCGGCCCGAGTCGGACCGGGTCTTCGCGTACGCGTACAGCATCGAGGTGGACCGGCTGCGGGCCGCGCGGGTCGGGCTCGGCGGCGCGGTGCTCGACCGCCGGGAGCTGGACCGCCCACGCGGTCTCACCGCGGCGGAGGCCGCTCCACTGCTGGCCGGCGCGGTCAAGGAGATGCGGCAGGCGATGCCGGAGGACGCCGTCTGCGTCGGTGCCGGGGTGGCGGTCTGCGGGATGGTCCGCCGCGACGACGGCCTGGTCCGGCTCGGACCCACCACCGGATGGGTGGACGAACCGATCGGCACCGCGCTCGGCACCGAACTCGGGGTCGACGTGCCGGTCACCGTCGGGAACGTGGCCGACGTGGCGGCCTTCGCCGAGCACGCCCGTGGCGCGGCGGCGGGCTGCGACAACGTCATCTACCTCTACGGCGACGTCGGCGTCGGTGCCGGGATCATCGCCGCAGGCCGGCGGCTGACCGGGCACGGCGGTTACAGCGGCGAGGTGGGGCACATGGTGGTGGTCCGCGACGGGGCCCGCTGCGAGTGCGGCAACCGGGGCTGCTGGGAGACCGAGATCGGCGAGCACGGGCTGCTCCGGGCCGCCGGTCGCTCCGACGCCCGGGGCCGGGAGGCGATGCTGGCGGTCTTCGACGCCGCCGACCGCGGCGACGCCCAGGCCCAGATCGCGGTACGCCAGGCCGGTGACTGGCTCGGCTTCGGCGTCGCCAACCTGGTCAACATCTTCAACCCGGAAATGGTCATCTTCGGCGGCACCATGCGCGACCTCTATCTGGCCGCCGCCGCCCAGGTGCGCAGCCGGCTCAACTCCAACGGGCTGCCGGCCTGCCTTGAGCACGTCCGGTTGCGTACGCCGAAGCTCGGTGAGGACGCTCCCCTGGTCGGCGCGGCCGAACTCGCCTTCGACCGGCTGCTGGCCGACCCGCTCGACGTCAACTGATCTCCAGTTCCGTATTTCGCGAGCCGGTTTCGCCAACCGATGAACTGATCGGCCGAACAATCCGTACCAGGTTGCGGACGGCCGACGGGGTGCGGACGTCCATCGCTCAACGATCGTTCTCGTCCGAGGAGGCGTCGCAGACATGGCACCGCTGGATTCCGCTCGTCGCCGGCAGGGCAACCGGTCCCGTCGCTTGGCGGTGCTGCTCACCACGATCGTCGCAGCCCTCGTCGTCCTGCCCGGTGTGGCCCTGGCCGCGCCCGCCGCTCAGCAACTCGCCGCCGCCGACCAGGCCCTGCTCGACGGGGTGCGGCTGGCCGGGCTCTGGGAGATGCCAGCCGGGCAGATGGCCGCCGAAAAGGGCAGCTCGCAGGTGGTCCGCGAGGTGGGCGCCGAAATCGCCCGGCAGCACGAGGAGCTCGACCGGATCACCGTGGAGGCGGCCAACAAGCTGAGCGCCGTCATCCCCAACGCGCCGACCGCCGAGCAGCAGGGCTGGCTCACCGAGATGAAGGACGCCCGTGGCGCCCGCTTCGACCAGATCTTCGTCACCCGACTCCGGGTCGCCCACGGCAAGATCTTCCCGGTGATCGGCGCGGTCCGGGCCAGCACCCGCAACGAGGTGATCCGGGACCTGGCCAACTCGGCCAACACGTTCGTCGGTGACCACATGCGGATGTTGGAGAGCACCGGCCTGGTCCGGTACGCCGAACTGCCGCCCGCCGCGCTGCCGGCCCCCGGCAACGACGGACTGCTCGCCGCCGCGCAGGCCAACACCGGCCCGCAGATCGGGGTCAGCAACACGCTCATCTGGGCGATCTTCCTCGGTGCCCTCGGCACCGGCGGCTTCCTCACGTACCGCATGTTCCGTCGCAGCTGACCGCTGCCACCCGCTTCGATGACCGTTCGTACCCGAGCCGCTGCCCTGCTCGGGCTGGTCCTCACCGCACTGTGCGCCGCCCTGGGCCCCGCCGGCCCAGCGGCGGCGCACGCCGTGGTGGTAGCCACCACCCCGCAGCGCGACGAGGTGCTCGGGTACGCGCCGCGCGAGGTGCTGGTGACCTTCAGCGAGACCATCGCCGTGGTCCCCGGCCGGGTGCAGGTCCTCGCCCCGGACGGCAAGCGGATAAACGTCGGCGAACCTGAGGTCCGGGACCGGACCATCCGGATCGCCCTGCGGCCCTCGGACCGTCCACTCGGCACCTACCTGGTCAGCTACCGCGTCATCTCGGCGGACAGTCACCCGGTCGCGGGCAGCTTCACCTTCGCCGCCGGGGCACCGTCGGCGACCCCGCCCGAGCCGGCCCTGGCGGAGTCCGAGTCACCGGCCGGGGTGCTGGTGCCGGCCGCCAAGTACCTCGGGTATCTCGGGCTGCTCCTGGCAGTCGGCCCGCCGCTGCTCGTGGCCACCATGTGGCCCCGCCGTCGCTCCCGTCGGGCTGCCACGGCCACCGCGCTGTGCGGGCTCGGCCTCGTCGCCGCCGGCACGCTCGGCACCTGGGTCGGACAGGCGGCCCAGGTGGTCGGCGCGCCGGTCGGCCAGCTCTCCCCGGCCGACCTGCGGGCCGTGGCGGACAGCGACGTCGGAGTGGTGCTGGCCGCCCGGCTGGCGCTGGTCGGCTTGGCGGCGGCCCTGCTGCTGGCGGTGCTGCGGGGCGCTGGTGAGCGCTCGTCAACAGGTCGGGGCCTCGCCAGCCGGGTACGCGGTGCGGCACTGGCGGCGATCGGCCTGGCCGGGTTCGTCACCTGGCCACTGGCCGGGCATCCGGTCGCCTCGCCGTTGCCGCCGGTGAGCATCGCGCTGGGCACCCTGCACATCGCCGGGGTGACCGCCTGGTTGGGTGGACTGTTCGCGCTTACCGTGTTCCTGCTGCGAGGCGCGCACGAGCGGGTGCTCGCCCGGATCCTGCCGGCCTGGTCCCGGCTGGCCACCCTCGCGGTGGCCTGGCTGGTCGCCGCCGGGCTCGGGCAGGCCGTGATCGAACTCGGCCGCCTCTCGGCTCTGTGGGGCAGCACCTACGGCCGCCTGCTGCTGGCCAAGGCGGCACTGCTGGCCGGGGTGCTGGCGGTGGCGGCCGGGCAACGCCGGTTGATCAGGCGGCGGGTCGCTGCGACCCGGCCCCGCTGGATCGCTCGGGCGGCCGGCGTGGAACTCGCCGTGACGGCGGTGGTGCTGGCGCTGACGGCGGTGCTGGTGCAGACACCGCCGGGCCGTTCCGTCGGTACGGCGGCCGACGGGGTGAACCGGGAGGGTGTCGCGCAGTCGCTCACCACCGACCTGTTCACCCTGCAGTTCGACATCTACCCGGCGGTCGCCGGCACCGCGAACAGCCTGCACGCGTACGTCTACACGCCGCAGGCGAAGGAGTTGCCGGTGGCGGAGTGGACGGTCACCGCCGCCCTGCCGGAGGCCGGCATCGAGCCGATCACCGTCGAGGTCTTCGCGCTGGAACCGCACCACGGCAGCGCCGAGATCCACTTCCCGGTCGCCGGTGACTGGACGTTGCGGGTCAGCGCCCGGACCAGCGAGATCGACCGTTCCACCGCCACCACCACGGTGACCATCCGCTGACCCGCCCTGGCCTGGGTGGCCTCAGCGGTCGACCTGGGTGAAGTCCCAGGAGTGCGGCTGCCGGGCGAGCAGCATCACCGGCGGGTCGGGCAGCGGTCGAGGGCTGCTGCGCCATTTGGAGATCACCACGACCCGGTGGTCGGTGGAGGAGAAGACCTCGCTGGACACGTGCAGCGGGTCGTGCTCGAACTCGGGCAGCGCGCTGTCGCAGACCCAGGTGACCAGGTCGGCGAGCGCGTACGGCTCCGCCCGCGCCTCCCACATCCGTACGATCACGTCGCCGTCCTCCTCAGACGCCGACAGTGGTCAGCGGCATGGCCGAATCCGCGGGCAGATCGAGCCGGCTGGGCGCGACACCCGAGGCGACCAGGTGCGAGCCGAGGGCCGCCACCATCGCGCCGTTGTCCGTGCAGAGGCCGGGCCGGGGCACGCGGACCCTGATGCCGTGCCGGGCCGCCCGCTGCTCGGCCATCGCCCGCAACCGTGAGTTGGCCGCCACTCCCCCGCCGATCACCAGGGTCGGCACGCCCCGGCTACGGCAGGCGTCCAGCGCCTTGTTCACCAGCACGTCGCAGACCGCCTCCTGGAAGGACGCGGCGACGTCCGCGACCGGAACCGGTTCGCCGGCCCGCTGGCGAGCCTCCACCCACCGCGCCACCGCGGTCTTCAACCCGGAGAAGGAGAAGTCGTGGCGGTGCGCGACGAGATCCTTGGCGGCGGTCAGTCCACGCGGGAAGGCGATCGCCGCCGGGTCACCGGCCCGGGCCTCCCGGTCGATGTACGGCCCACCGGGGAACGGCAGACCGAGCAGGCGGGCCACCTTGTCGAACGCCTCGCCGGCCGCATCGTCGATGGTGGCGCCCAACGGGGTCACGCCCCGGGCCAGGTCGTCGACCAGGAGCAGCGACGAATGACCACCGGAGACCAGCAGCGCGATCGCCGGTTCGGGCAGCGGACCGTGCTCCAGCGTGTCCACCGCGACGTGCGCGGCGAGATGGTTGACGCCGTAGACCGGTTTCTCCGCGGCGATCGCGTACCCCTTGGCGGCGGCCACCCCGACCAGCAGCGCCCCGGCCAGGCCCGGCCCGGCGGTGACCGCGATCGCATCCACGTCGGCGAGCGTCACCCCAGCCTCGGTGAGTGCCCGCTGCATGGTCGGCACGATGGCCTCCAGGTGCGCCCGGCTGGCCACCTCCGGCACCACCCCACCGAATCGGGCATGCTGGTCCACACTGGACGCGAGCGCGTCGGCGAGCAACGTGTGGCCGCGTACGACACCGACGCCGGTCTCGTCGCACGAGGTCTCGATGCCGAGGATCAGTGGTTCGTCAGCCATGGATTTCTCAGTCCTGGGTGCGCTGCATCACCAGCGCGTCGGTGTTGCTCGGTTGGTAGTAGCCGCGCCGTACGCCGATCGGCTCGAACCCGTACGTCGCGTAGAGCCGTTGGGCCGGGGCGTTGTCGGCGGCGACCTCCAGCAGCACGGCGCGTACGCCGAGCCGACCGGCCTCGGCGAGCAGCGCCTCCAGCAGCAGTTTGCCGATCCCCCGGCGCTGCGCCTCCCGCCGGACCGCGATGTTCTGCACCCACGCCTCGTCGGGCGGTGCGACGGCGAGCCCGGCGTAGCCGAGCACCCCGCCGTCGTCGTCGGTGACCACCCGGTAGAAATGCCCGTGGGACAACTCGTTCCAGAACATCGCCGCGGACCACTGCTCGGCACCGAAGAGATCCGCCTCGATCGGCAGCACCTCGTCGATGTGCCACCAGCGGAACCGGGCCGGCCGCAACCGGCTCACGGCAGCACCGGCTTGCGCGCGGTGGCGGCCACCGCGTCCGGTCGGCGCAGGTAGAGCGGGGTGAGCGGGTCACCGCTCGCGCCGGCCCGGATCCGCTCGGCGGCCAGGGTGGCCAGCGCGCCCGCGTCCGGATAGCGGGGTTCGGCCCGCAGCGGCAGGCCCAGCACCTCGGCGTAGCGATGGGCACCGTCACCGACGGCGGCGGTCGCGCCCAGTTCCCGGGCCCGATCGGCGGCCACCGCCGGAGCGCCGACCTCCGGCCCGACGAGACGCCCGCCCGCGCCGTCGTAGACCGCCCAGTAGATCTCCCGCCGGCGCGCGTCGCTCGCCGCCAGCACCGGCTCGCCGGCCGCCGCCGGGTGCCCGATCGCGTCGAGCGAGCAGACACCGTACGCGGGAATGCCGAGCACCTGCGACATGGTGGCGGCGGTGACCAGGCCCACCCGCAGCCCGGTGAACGGGCCGGGGCCGAGCCCGGCGACGATCGCGTGCAGGTCGGCGGGACGGGCGTCCGCGTCGGCGAGCACCGCGTCGACCTGCGGGGCGAGCAGTTCGCCGTGCGCCCGCGCGTCGACGGTGCACCGGTGCGCCCGGGTCGTGACGCCACTCGCGGTGACCTCGACGAGCGCCGCGGTCACCGCCGGGGTCGAGCTGTCCACCACCAGTACGAGCACAATGACCCAGCCTAGCCGCATCGCCTCCGGCCCTTGAACGCCCGCCCGCCATCGCCGCGAGTCGTAGCGCTCGGGCGCACCACGCCCATGACGATGAGCGGAGACAGGGGCCAGGCCCGTGAGCGCCTGGCCCCTGTCCGATGGATCAGTTGCGATGGATCAGTTGCGGCGGCTCCACTGCTGGTTTGCTCCACCCCAGCAGCTGTACAGCTGGATTCTCGCGCCGTTACCGCTGCCACCGGCGTCGAGGCACAACCCCGACTGCACTCCGGTGATCGTGCCGTTGGAGTTCATGTTCCACTGCTGGTTCGCACCGCCGTGGCAGTCGTAGATGATCACCGCTGTGCCGTTGCTGGTGCCCGAATTCGAGGCGTCCAGGCACTTGCCGTTCACCGTGAGCTGCCTGCTCGAGGTGTGGGTGAACCGCTGGTTCGAGCCACCCCAGCAGTCGTACAACTGGATCTGGGTGCCGTTGCTGGTGCTGGAGTTCGGCACGTCCAGGCACCGGCCGGACTGCTGACCGACGATCATCTGGCCGGAACCGCCACT
>NZ_BOPD01000041.1:0-51651 GCF_016863575.1 Micromonospora sediminimaris | reverse complement strand
AACAGGAACGGGCGAAACCGGACACACCCGGCACATTCGGACGGGGTCGCCCACGGGCGGGGTGTGGCCCGCCGTGTTCGGCGCAGGGATCAAGCCTGACCGCCCGGAGCCGGGCACGGCGGGCCACACCCCCAACCGCACGCACAGCGCAGCGCGACAGGCCACACCCCAACGACGCCTACAACGCGGACCCACGCCCAAAGCGGAACCGGCCGGAGATCAGATGATCTCCGGCCGCTCCGATCTGACCATTCGTTACTGCTTGAGCATGTTGTCCAGCAGCAGCGCGCAGCGGATCACCCCGAGGTGGCTGTACGCCTGCGGGTGGTTGCCCAGGCCGCGCTCGGCCAGCGGATCGTACTGCTCGGGCAACAAGCCGGTCGGACCCGCCGTGTCGATCATTTGCAGGAACAGTTCCTCGGCGTCGGTTCGCCGGCCGGTGCGCAGGTACGCCTCGATCAGCCATGCCGTGCAGATGTGGAAGCCGCCCTCGCGGCCGGGCAGGCCGTCGTCCCAGTGGTAGCGGTAGACGACCGGCCCGCTGCGCAGATCCGCCTCGATCTTCAACACGGTGGAGAGGAAGCGGGGGTCGTCGCCGGCCAGCAGCCCGGAGATCCCGATCCAGAGCGACGAGGCGTCCATGTCCTCGTCGCCGTAGGCGACGCTGTACGCCTCGGCGTGCTCGTGCCAGCCGTACTCCAGCACGTTGGCGCCGATCCGGTCGCGCAGCTCCACCCATTCCGGCCGATCCTCGCCGCCGTGCTGGCGTACCACGTGCAGCGCCCGGTCGACTGTCATCCAGCACATCACTTTGGAGAAGACGTGGTGCCGGGGTGGCAGGCGGGCCTCCCAGATGCCGTGATCCGGCTCGTGCCACCGGCGGCGGACCGCCTCGACCATGTTCTCCAGCACCCGCCACTCCTCGGCGCGTACCGAGCCGCGTACGTCGGCGGTGGCGGCGATCAGGTCGGCGATCGGGCCGAAGACGTCCAGTTGGAGCTGGTGGTTGGCGAGGTTGCCGACGCGTACCGGTCGGGATCCGGCGTAGCCGGGCAGGGTGTCGATGACCGCCTCGGCGCCCAGTTCGTAGCCGTCGACCGTGTAGAGGGGGTGCAGCCGCTCGGGGTGCCCGCCGGTGCGTTCCACGCAGCCGTCCACCCAGCGCAGGAATGCCTCGGCCTCGGTTATCGAGCCCAGGTCGACCAGGGCCCGGGCGGTCATCGCGGCATCACGCAGCCAGCAGTAGCGGTAGTCCCAGTTGCGGACTCCGCCCAGTTCCTCCGGCAGCGAGGTGGTGGCCGCCGCCAGGATCGAGCCGCTGGCCTCGTGGCAGAGGCCGCGCAGGGTCAGTGCGCTGCGGGCGACCAGGTCCCGGGCGGTGGTCGGCAGTCGCAGCGAGGCCACCCAGTCCTTCCAGGGTCGTTCGGCTGCGGCCTGCCGTTCGTGGATGGGCAGCCGGTGGTGTTCCAGGCTGTGCGTACCGAAACGCAGCTCCAGCACCACCTGACCACCGAGCGCGGCGAGGTCCACCACCGCCTTGGCGGTCTCGTACCCGCCGTCGTTGCCGACCTCCCACTGCACCCCGGGGGAGTAGAGCGCGACAGGTTCGTTGGAGCCGAGCACCAGCAGGCCGTCACCGAGCGGCTGAAGCTGCACGGCGACCTGGGCGAACTCCGGCCGGGGCGCGAACTCAAGGCGAACCCGACCGGTGCCGGTGAGTACCCGGACCAGGGTCGAGTCACCGGAGATGATGGCCGGGCCGTCCGGCGTGGCCTTGGGGTCCGGCTTGTCCAGCCAGTCGGTGACGGTGAGACCGGACCAGCGGGTCTCCACGGTCATCGTGCCGGAGCGGTAGCGCTGGCCCAGCGGAATGCCGCCGCGTTCGGGTGCGACGCTGAAGTGCCCGGCCGGGCTGCCGCCGACCAGGTCCGCGAAGATCGCCGCCGAGTCGGGCTTCGGGTTGCACAGCCAGCTCACCTTGGCGTCCGGCGTGAGCAGCGCGACCGTACGACCGTTGGCCAGCATCGAGTGCCGCTCGATCGGTACCGCCCGTTCACCGAACAGCCAGTGCCGTCGGGTCTCCAGCAGCAGCCCGAGTGCCCGGGCGGCCTCGATCGGCTCGGCCACCCGGTAACCGGCCTTGGTCTCGCCGGGGCCGATCTTGATGCCGACATCCGGACCGTGCAGGTTGCCGAAGGCGTTTTCGTCGGTCACGTCGTCGCCGATGAAGAGCACCGCACTGGCCGAGAGCTGGGTGCGCAGCTGGTCGACGGCGGTGCCCTTGTGGGTGGCCACGACGGAGAGCTCGATGACTTCCTTGCCCTGGGTGACGGTGACGTCCGGCCAGGTCGCGGGACCGCTGCGAACCGCGTCGATGGTGGCGGCGGCGATCTGGGGATCCACCCCACGGGTGTGCACGGCGACACTTGCCGGCTTGCGTTCCAGTCGGACGCCGGGGTGGGCCGCGGCGATGTCGCGCAGGGCGTCCCGCAGCCGGGTGCGTACGGCGATCAGCTCGGGGGAGAGCCGCTCGACGAAGCCGATGTCGAATTCGGAACCGTGGCTACCGACCAGGTGGACCTCGCTCGGCAGCCGGGAGAGGGCGGCCAGGTCGCGCAGCGCGCGGCCGGAGACGACCGCCACGGTGGTCTGTGGCAGCGCCGCCAGGGCCCGCACCGCGGCCACCGACTCCGGCAGCGGTACGGCCTTGCTGGGGTCCTCCACGATCGGTGCGAGCGTGCCGTCGTAGTCGCAGGCGACCAGGAGTTGGGGTACCCGGGCGATCCGCCCGATGGCGGCGCGTAGTTCCGGGTCCATCGGGCCCGCGACGGGCGTGACGTTCTCGGTGGACGCCGCGTTCACGCTGCCTCCATGTCGGGCACACCGAGTTCGGTGAGGAAGGACTTCGCCCAGTGCCCCACATCGTGGGTGCGCAGATGGCGTTGCATTGTCCGCATACGGCGACGAGCCTCCGGCTTCTCCACATGCACGGCCCGTAGCAGAGCGTCCTTGACCGCGTCGGGGTCGTGCGGGTTGCACAGGAACGCCTGACGCAGCTCGGTGGCGGCGCCGGCGAACTCACTGAGTACGAGTGCGCCCCCGTGGTCCGCCCTTGATGCGACGTACTCCTTGGCCACCAGGTTCATTCCGTCTCGGAGCGGAGTAACCATCATCACGTCGGCGGCGGCGTACATCGCAGCCAGTTCGGTCCGACTGTACGACTGATGCAGATAATGCACCGCCGGCACGCCAACCCGGCCGAATTCGCCATTAATCCGACCAACCTCGCGCTCAACCTTGACGCGAAGTGCCTGGTAGTGCTCCACCCGCTCGCGACTCGGTGTGGCGACCTGCACCATAACCGCGTCGGGGACTGTCAACTTTCCGTCAGCAAGCAACTCGCGGAAGGCCTTGAGGCGCAGTTCGATGCCCTTGGTGTAGTCGAGCCGGTCGACGCCGAGGATGATCGTCCGGGGGTTGCCCAGCTCCTCGCGGATCTCCTTGGCCCGCGCCTGGATCGCCGGGTCGGCGGCCAACCGCTCCATCTCCTGCGTGTCGATCGAGATGGGGAACGCGCCGGCCTTGACCTGACGGCCGTCCACCTGGATCATCTGGCCCTCGTACCGCAGCCCCAGCAGGTGCCGGGCGAGCCGGACGAAGTTCTGCGCGGCGAGCCGCTGCTGGAACCCGACCAGGTCGGCGCCGAGCAGGCCACGCAGGATCTCGGCGCGGAACGGCATCTGCATGAACAGCTCGATCGGCGGGAACGGGATGTGCAGGAAGAAGCCGATCCGCAGGTCGGGGCGCAGCTCCCGGAGCATCGCCGGTACCAGCTGTAGCTGGTAGTCCTGGACCCAGACCGTCGCCCCCTCGGCGGCGACCTCCGCAGCGGCCTCCGCGAACCGGGCGTTGACCAAGCGGTACGCCTCACGCCAGCGGCGCTTGTAGGCGGGCGTCTCGACGGCGTCGTGGTAGAGCGGCCAGATCGTCGCGTTCGACTGTCCCTCGTAGTAGCGCTCCAGTTCCTCCGCGCTCAGCGGCACCGGATGCAGCCGGATGCCCTCCAGGTCGAACGGTTCGGGGGCCGCGCCGGTGCCGCCTGCCCAGCCGACCCAGGTGCCCTGGTGTTCGGCGAGAACGGGATGCAGTGCGGTGACCAGCCCGCCAGGGCTGCGTCGCCACTGCCGTCCCTCGGGTGTGCTCACCTCGTCGACCGGCAGTCGGTTCGCCACTACGACAAAGGAGCTACGGACGGTCACGATCGGCCACCTCCGGGTGCTGACGGGTCCACCGCGATGAGCGTACTGAGCGTAGCTGCGGCGTCTGTTCCCCTGTGCCGGACTCACCTACCCGCCCCGAACTCGGCGAACCCTGGACGTGATCATGTTGACAGGTGAGCCGCCCCGACCGGCCCCCGGGGCGGTGACGGGCCCCGGTGGACCTGGTCTGGCGGGGCGATGTGGGCGCAGCCCGGCGTACCTGTCAGGATTGACAACGGCGTGCGCGCGGCCGGCTCCCGGCCGACGGCGACGGACGGCGGCCCTGGCCCGCGTCCGTGGCACGCGAAATCGGCGATCGAAAGCGACGGAGGAGCCCGCACCGTGGCCCAGTTCATCTACGTCCTGGACAAGGCGCGCAAGGCGCACGGCGACAAGGTCGTGCTCGACAACGTGACGCTGAACTTCCTGCCAGGCGCCAAGATCGGGGTGGTGGGTCCGAACGGCGCCGGCAAGTCCAGCCTGCTCAAGATCATGGCGGGTTGGGATCAGCCGAGCAACGGTGAGGCCCGTCTGATGCCCGGCTTCACCGTGGGAATGCTCGCGCAGGAGCCGCCACTCAACGACGCCAAGACCGTGCTCGGCAACGTCGAGGAGGCGGTCGCGGAGACGAAGGTCAAGCTGGAGCGGTTCAACAAGATCGCCGAGCAGATGGCCACCGACTACTCCGACGAGCTGATGGAGGAGATGGGCCGGCTCCAGGAGGAGCTGGACCACGCCGACGCGTGGGACATCGACTCCAAGCTCGAACTGGCCATGGACGCGCTGCGGTGCCCGCCGCCGGACGCCGACGTCACCCAGCTTTCCGGTGGTGAGCGCCGCCGGGTCGCGCTGTGCAAACTGCTGCTGGAGGCCCCCGACCTGC
Organism: Micromonospora sediminimaris; assembly: GCF_016863575.1. Lineage (NCBI taxonomy): Bacteria > Bacillati > Actinomycetota > Actinomycetes > Micromonosporales > Micromonosporaceae > Micromonospora > Micromonospora sediminimaris. The sequence goes on along the minus strand of NZ_BOPD01000041.1, from coordinate 46,509 downwards.
TGCTGCTCGACGAGCCCACGAACCACCTGGACGCCGAGAGCGTGCAGTGGCTGGAGCAGCACCTGGCCAAGTACGCCGGCACCGTCGTCGCCATCACCCACGACCGCTACTTCCTGGACAACGTGGCCAACTGGATCCTGGAGCTGGACCGCGGTCGCGCCTACCCGTACGAGGGCAACTACTCCACCTACCTGGAGAAGAAGGCGGCCCGGCTGGCGGTCGAGGGGCGCCGCGACGCGAAGATGAAGAAGCGCCTGGCCGACGAACTGGACTGGGTGCGCTCCAACGCCAAGGCTCGGCAGACCAAGTCCAAGGCTCGCCTCGACCGGTACGACGAGATGGCCGCCGAGGCGGAGAAGACCCGCAAGCTGGATTTCGAGGAGATCCAGATCCCGCCGGGTCCGCGTCTGGGCAACACCGTCATCGAGGCGAACAGCCTGACCAAGGGCTTCGGCGAGCGGGTGCTGATCGACAACCTCTCCTTCTCGCTGCCGCGCAACGGCATCGTCGGCATCATCGGCCCGAACGGCGTCGGCAAGACCACCCTGTTCAAGACCATCGTGGGGCTGGAGGAGCCGACCGGTGGCTCGGTCCGGGTCGGCGAGACCGTCTCGCTGTCCTACGTCGACCAGAACCGGCAGGGCCTCGACGGCGACAAGACCGTCTGGGAGGTCGTCTCCGACGGACTGGACCACCTCATGGTGGGCAAGGTCGAGATGCCCTCGCGGGCGTACATCGCGGCGTTCGGCTTCAAGGGCCCCGATCAGCAGAAGCCGACCAAGGTGCTCTCCGGCGGCGAGCGCAACCGGCTCAACCTGGCGCTGACGCTGAAGATCGGCGGAAACGTCATCCTGCTCGACGAGCCGACCAACGACCTGGACGTGGAAACCCTCTCCAGCCTGGAGAACGCGTTGCTGGAGTTCCCCGGCTGTGCGGTGGTGATCTCCCACGACCGGATGTTCCTGGACCGGGTCGCCACGCACATCCTGGCCTGGGAGGGCGACGACGAGGACCCGGCGAAGTGGTTCTGGTTCGAGGGCAACTTCGAGGCGTACGAGAAGAACAAGGTCGATCGCCTCGGCGCCGAGGCGGCCCGCCCGCACCGGGTGACGTACCGCAAGCTGACCCGCGACTGACCGGGCGGTCTGTCGTGGCTGACCGGTTCGTCTACCACTGCACCCTGCGCTGGTCGGACCTGGACGCGTACGGCCACGTCAACAACGCCCGCTTCCTCACCCTCTACGAGGAAGCCCGGGTGGCGTTGATGTTCGTCGGCGCCCGGGCGAACGGGGTGGGCTCGTTCGCCGAGGGCGTGGTGATCCGTCGGCACGAGGTCGACTACCTGCGCCCGGTGGACTACGCCCTCGATCGGGCCACCGTCGAGACCGCACCCACGGTGCGGATCGAGCTGTGGGTGGAACAGTTGCGCGCCGCGTCCTTCACCATCGGATACGAGATGTACGACGGCGAACTGCTCATCAGCCGGGCGCGTTCGGTGCTGGTGCCGTTCGACCTGGCCCGGCAGGTGCCCCGGCGGCTCAGCGAGCCGGAGCGGACGTTCCTGCTCGGCTACGCCCCGGGAGGTGCGTCGTGAGCGTCGGACACGGCATCGTCGACGTCGCCGACGCGGGGGCGTTCCTGGCCCGGCTCGTCCGGTTGGAGCGCGCCGCCCTGGTCCGACTGAGGCCGGCCGCTGTCGGCGCGCGTACCGCCCTCTGGGCGCGGCTGCCGTGGGAAGTGCTGGCCGTGCGTACGGTGGCCGGCGCGGGTCCTGGTGATGTGACGGTCGCCGCCGGGCAGTTGCTCGCCGAATTCGCGGCCGGCCGTGCGGACCTGCCGGCCCGCCGCGACGCGCAGTGGCGGTGGGCCTTGCCGCCGGCGGTGAGCCGGCGGGTAGAGACGATGCCGGGCGGGGAACTGCGCCGGCTGGCCGAGGCGGCGGCCGGTACCCTGCGCGAGGCGGCCGAGCACGGCGTCGGCGGCCGGGCGGTGGGGCAGCGGGTGCTCCGCGACGCCCTGCTGGACCACGTGGCGGTGGTGGTCACCCCCGACGACGAGCCTGACCGTCCGGTGGAGGTGACCCAGCGGATGGTGCAGGGTCTGGTTCGAATGGGTTTCCTCGGTGCCTCCGAGGATTCGGCAGCTGGTGACGGCGTGCAGGTACGTGCGGCTGGCCGATGGGTCGGATTGGTGGGACCGTACGGAGCCATCTGGTCGCAGAAGGCCACCGATCTTGTCGTGCGGCCATCCGTGACTCATCCGAACGGCTGACCGCTACCCATCCTTCCGGTTTGGTGCTGGCGTTGGGGGGGTGCTTCGTTCCGGCTGTCCGGGTACCGTCCATCCTCGGATCCACCCACTGTAGGCGACCGGATCCGCTGGGGAGTGAGGTGCGCGAGCGATGCCGTGGTGGTCATGGCGTCCAGGTCCCGCCAGTGGCGGTGACCCGGAAACTCGAAGCAGGATCATGGTGGAAGGTACGGTCCGGGTCGGCCCGCCGGCGCCCCGCCAACCGGGCGACGACTGCCCGGCTGCGGAGCGTCCGTTGATCGCCGACATGCCAGCCACCGTCGAACAGGTCACCCTGCGTCGGATCTGCGACGCGCTCGACCTGCTCGACGTGCGTTACCTGGCCGACGGCGACGGCAACCTGCTGGCCATGTGGGAGCGACACGCGGTGCTGGTCACCCTGGAGGGGCCGGAGGACGAGATCCTCGTTTTGCGTGTCCGGCCACACGCGACGGTGCCGCCGGACTGGGCGGACCGGGCCTACCGGGTGGTCAACGAGTGGAACCACACCCGACGTTTCTGCAAGGCGTACGTGGGTGATCCCACCGAGCGTGGCCAGTTGCCGATCTACGCCGAGTTGCAGGTCCCGCTGGCGGCCGGTGCCCACGACGCGCTCCTGGTCGAGCTGCTCGACTGTGGTGCCGCCGTGGCCACCAGCTTCGTCGACTGGCTGCACGACGAGGGCGCCCTGCTCTGAGCGGCGGCAGGCCGCCCCGCCGTGGTGGCGGGGCGGTGGAGGTCAGCCGTGGGCGGCCGGGTCCGCCATGTCGTTCACCATGAAGTACGCCGCCCGTTCGAGGTAGTTCCACAGCTCCGTGGCCAGGGCCGGAGGCAGGTCGAGGCTGTCGACCGCCCGGCGCATGTGTCGCAGCCAGGCGTCGCGTTCGGCCGCGCCGATCCGGAACGGGGCGTGGCGCATCCGCAGTCGGGGATGGCCCCGCTGCGCCGAGTAGGTGTTCGGGCCGCCCCAGTACTGCATGAGGAAGAGCTGCATCCGGTCGGCGGCCGGGCCCAGATCCTCCTCCGGATACATCGGGCGCAGCAGCGGATCGGCGGCGATGCCGGCGTAGAACTCCTCGACCAGCCTGCGGAACGTGGGCTCACCGCCGACGGCGTCGAAGAACGTGACCGCTTCGCCGTGGCCTTCGGACTCACCTGCGGGATTCACCGTTCCATCCTGCCAGGCCCGCCGGGGCGCTCGCCCGGTCGGCACCGGGTTAACGAGGGTGGCTCAGGTCACCGCGTGCCGAGGCCGGCCCGGACCCACGTGTCCGGGCCCGGGATCCTCGGCAGAGGTGTCCCCGGACGATCCGGCAGGGGCGGTGGCCTCGGCACTCGCGACGGAGGCGGCTCGGGCGGCGTCGACGGAGGCGGCCACGGTCTGCTGGTCGGGCCAGCGCAGGGCGACGATCGACATCAACAGCACCCCGGCGACGCTCCACACCCCCACCACGAGTGGAATGGGGAAGCGCTCGGCGAGCAGCCCGGTCACCAGCACGGCCGCACCCTGGATGACCTGCATGCCGGTCGCCATGACACCGAACGCCCGGGCCCGGAAGCCGTCCGGGAGGGCCTGGACGAAGAGCCCGTTGGCCGTCGGAATCAGCCCGGCGACGGCGAATCCGCAGATGGCGGCGAGCAGCGCCACCACCACCGGCGGCGGATCCAACAATGCGGGCACCAGCGCCAGCGGGGCGCCCACGGCCAACGGCCGTAACAGGCGCAGTCGGCGGGCGGGTGCGACGGTACGGCCGATGATCAGCCCGCCGAGGATGAAGCCGGCCGGGGTGGCTGCCATGATCACGGCCTGGGCCAGCCCGGGGTCCATGCTCTGGCCGGCGTGCTCGTTGGCCCAGGCGGCGGCCAGCCCCTCCGGCACGATGGAGAAGAGCATGGCGCTGAAGACCAGGACGGCGATAGCACGCAGCACCGGCGTCCTGAAGACGATCTGAAAGCCCGCGGCGGTCTCCCGCAGCAGGTGACTGCGGTGGGCGTTGGTCATCGCCGGTGGTCGGTCGTGCACCCCGAGCCGGACGATCACGGCGGACAGCGCGAAGGCGACCGCGTTCATCAACAGCGCGGCGGTGGGGTTGACAGTCGCGATGGCGGCGCCGAGCAGGTAACCGACCACCTGGGCGGCCTGCCCCACGCTGGCGTTGACGGACAGCCCGACGACGAGTCGGTCCCCGGGCAGGATCAGTGGCAGCAAGGCCGACCGGGCGGCCTGACTCGGTGGGTTCGCCAGCGTGGTGGCGAACAGCAGCACCAGGATCAACGGCACCGGCATCCCGGGGATGGCGACCAGCAGCATCAGCGACATCCGGATGAGGTCGCAGACCATCATCACCTGTCGGTACGAGTGCCGTTCGGCGATCGTGGCCAGCAACGGGCCGCCGACGAGCCACGGCAGATAGCTGACCGCGAAGGCGGCCGCCGACAGCGCCACGGACTCGGTTTCCCGGTAGACCAGGAGGGTGACGGCTGCCCTGGCGACGTAGTCACCGACCCAGGTCAGAGTGCTGGCCGCGAAGACGGCGCGGTACTCACGCTGGGCGAAAACCTCCCGGAAGGTGGCCGGCCCCTCCGGAGAAGGTCGCTCGTCGGACACCATCGCCTCCATCGTCCCGGTGTCTGGCCACTCGTGATGGCGGCCCGGGACCATCGTCAGGTCTGCGGATCAGCGAGGACGTGACACCGCTCGGTAAGCGCGTGCACCGGATTCTGCCCGATCGTCTGACAACTGGCTAGGGCGAACGGTTGGTTGGTCGCATCTCCGACTGAACGAACGGACGATACCCGAGGGGGCCGCTCAGTCGCGACCCCCGCCGGTCGGTTCAGGTGGCGCCGCCTTGACCGGTCTCGGAGTCCGGTCGAGTAGGTATGCCGGGGTAGAGGCGGCCCGCCGCGATCCTCGCCGTGATACCCGAGTTCTCCAGCGCCTCGGCCAGTCGGCGACGCAGCTCCCGGGCGACGGTGAACTGACCGTCGGCGGTCGTCTTCACCACCGTGCGCATCACCGTGCCCTCCACCGTGACCTGCTCGACGCCGAGGACCTCCGGCGGCTCGACGATCGAACTGGCCAGCTCCGGGTCCACCGCGATCGACGCGGCGGCGGTACGCAGCACGGCCGTCGCCTCCTCGGTGCCGGCGAAACCGATGGGCAGGTCAACCACCACCAGCGCCCACCCCTGGCTCTTGTTGCCTACCCGGATGATCTCGCCGTTGCGGATGTACCAGAGCACGCCCCGGGCGTCCCGGACGGTGGTGACCCGGAGCCCGACCGCCTCGACCACGCCGGTCGCCTCGCCGAGATCGACGTTGTCGCCCACCCCGTACTGATCCTCGATCAGCATGAACAGCCCCGCGATCAGGTCCTTGACCAGGCTCTGCGCGCCGAAGCCGAGGGCCACGCCGGCGATGCCCGCGCTGGCCAGCAGCGGTGCCAGGTCGAAGCTGAACTCCTTGAGCACCATCAGCAGGGCGATGCCGAAGATGAACGCGGTGCTCAGACTCCGTAGCACCGAACCGATGGCCTCGGCACGCTGCCGGCGACGCTCCGGAACGAACTCGCCAGGCTCGGTGGCGGCGGTCGGGATGCGCTCGCGCAGCGGGCGGAGCATGGTCGGCACACCGGCGTCGCTGGTGCTGCGGACGAGCCGACGGATCGTGCGGTGCACCAGCCATCGGGCAGCCAACGCCAGCAGCAGGATCAGGATGATCCGCAGTGGCTTGACGAGGATCCAGAAGCTGCCCTCGGCGAACCACACCGAGTCGGTCCAGTTCCAGACGATCTTGCACAGCGCCTCGTCCAGGCACTCCGGGCTCGGCGTTTCGGTCGGCTCCGGACTGGCCGGGGCGGGGGTGGGGCTGAGGCTGCTGACGGTCACCCTGTGTTCGTACCTCAACCGGTCGGCGGGTCCGCCGTCGACCCACCGGCCGGTGCCGCCCGGCCGGCCGAGCGCGGCCGGGGGAAGGCGCGGGCTACCCAGGATTAGTACGTGCATTCCCGGTTCCGATCAGGGACTATTGGCGCAGCGGACGTCGGTGATCCGGCCGGCGTCGACGTGGTGTGGGGCTGTGCCCGGCGCCGGTCGGCGGTGGCGAGTGGTAAGCCGCTTGACCGGGAGGGTGACGCGATGCCTGACATACGACCCACGGTGGGCTCCGGCGCGCTGGTCCTCAACGCCACCTACGAGCCGCTGTGTGTCGTGTCGGTACGTCGTGCCGCGATTCTCGTACTCTCCGCCAAAGCGGTATGTGTCGCCGACGGTGAGGGCATCCTGCACAGCGCGCGCAGCGCGCTGCCGGTGCCCTCGGTCGTCCGGCTCACCCGTTTCGTCCGGGTGCCGTACCGCACCCACGTGGGTCTGTCCCGCCGGGCGATCTTCGCCCGGGACGGCTGGCGGTGTGCCTACTGCCGGGGCCCGGCGGAGACCATCGACCACGTTTTCCCCCGCAGCCGGGGCGGCCGGCACGCCTGGGAGAACGTGGTCGCCGCCTGCGCCAGGTGCAACCACACCAAGGGCGACAAGACCCCGGCCGAGCTGGGTTGGCGGCTGCACGCGTTGCCCACCGCCCCGAAGGGGATCGCCTGGCGGGTGCTCGGCCACCGTGCCCCCGACCCGCGCTGGGCCGACTGGCTGGACCTCCGCGAACCCGAAGCCGCCTGACCTGTCAACGGCTCGCTTGTCCGCCCAGCTCAACCCCGCAAGATGCCCACCCGCGCTCGCGGACGACCCCGCGCCTCCCGCGCGGCGAGTACGCCGAACAGGTTTTCGGGGGAGCCCGACCCGCGCAGGGATCAAGCCTGACCGCCCGGAGCGGGTCGGGCTCCCCCGAAAACCCCCAACAGCAACACCTAACGAGCCTCGACCAGAGAAGCGAAGACCACCACGTTGTCCGCGTACCCGGTCTCCCCGCCGACCCAGCGCCCGCCGCAGGTGATCAGCCGCAGTTGGGGACGGCTGAAGTCACCGAAGACGTCGTCCGTCGGCAGTTGTTCCTTGTCGAACCGGTCGACCCGGTCGACCTCGAAGACCGCCACCGAGCCGTCCGAACGGGCAACCTCGACCCGGTCACCGGCCCGCAGCTGGGGCAGTTGATGGAAGACGGCCGGGCCCGTGGTGGTGTCGACGTGCCCCACGATGACGGCCGGTCCGTACTGACCGGGAGTGGGCCCCTGGTCGTACCAGCCGGCCTCCTGGGCCCGCTCGGCCGGCGGTGCGGCAATGCTGCCGTCGGGGGCGATGCCCACGTTGTGCACCGGTGCCGCCAGGTCGATCTTGTTGATCTCGATGCCGACCGGCTCACTCGCCGCCAGCAGCGGAAACTTCTTGGGTGGTTGCGCCAGCCCGGCGATGAAGCGGTCCGGTAGCAGGCTCAGCCCGGTCAGCCGTTCGACGCCGAGCATCGCGATGATCAGCAGCATCAGCGAACCGATCACCAGTACCGGTAGCCCCGGCCCGGAGCGACGACCGTGGTGTCCGGTCGCCACCGCCCAGGCCCGTGGCCGCCGGGGCGGTAGCGGCGCCGCCGCCGGATCGGGCGTGGCGACGCTTGCCGAACCCATCTGCGCCGCGACCCGGACCAGCCGGCCAGCCGCCGCGACCACCCTCCGCCGGACCCGCTGGCTCCGACGGGTGGTGGTTCGCCGTGGACCGGGGCCCGGTTCCGGCGCGGGTACGCGGAAGCCGGCCATGGCGACGGTGGGTCAGGAACCGGCTCGACGCCGGCTGCTCAGCAGTCCGAAGACCACCGCCGCGGCCACTGTGGCGACGCCGCCCAGCAGCAGCATCGAGCCGGTGCCCCGGTCGGCCGTACCGCCGCCACCGGTCGCCGGCCCCTTGGTGGGCTGTTCCATGTTCAGCACGGTCAGCGTGGTGCTGGCGGTCCGGTCGTTGTCACAGCGCAGGTGCACCGGATAGTCGCCGGCCGCCTTGTTGCCGGGCACGGTGACCGAACCGGTGAGGAAGCCGTTGTCCGGCCGGAGGAAGACCCGGTTGAAGGCGTCCGAGGTCACCTCGGCCTGGCGGTCGTTGGCGTTGTCGCAGCTGGCCCGGATGTGCACCCGGGAACCGGCCTGGACGCTGTTCGGCGTCACCTCGACGAAGGTGTTCTCATTCGCGCTGGCAGGTGCGGCACCGGGCAGGACCAGCCCGGCCAGAGCGAACGCCGCGATCAGGACGAACGCCCCGAACAGTCGGGCGATGGTCGACGGGGCGTGGTGGACGCCTCCGTACGGTTGCAGAGCTCGCATGATCCCCTCCCTCCCGGCACCGGCGTACCGGGCCTGTTGGGGCGACCCGGGTGGCTTTCCCCCTGCTCCGGCAGCTAACCCGCCTCCCGGCGACGGGGACGGCTGTCCGGAGGGGAACCTTCCCTCGGGGTGACGGGCTGCCAGGCGAGCGGGGTGGAGAGGACCATCGTGCTCGACGGCTGACCGTAGGGGGCCAGGCGGTCGATGACCGCCTCGAAATCGCCTATCGAACCGGCCGCGACCTTCAGCACGCTGCACGCGTCGCCGGTGATCCGGTGTATCTCCAGAATTTCCGGCCATCGCGCGACGTCGGGGTCGTGCAGGATGCAGCGGGCGCCGTAACAGGACATCCGGATCAGCGCGACCACGTTGCGGCCGGCCCGGGCCAGGTCGACGTGGGCGTGGTACCCACTGATCACGCCGGTTTCCTCCAGCCGGCGCACCCGCTCGGCGACCGCGGGTGGGGACAGGTGCACCCGCCGGGACAACTCGCTGAAGGACAACCGTGCGTCGGCCTGCAACTCGCGGAGCAGGGCCCAGTCCATCTCGTCCATGCCCGTGACCTTACGTCCGACAGGTCGAACCCGACGAGCGGCTTCCGTTTCATAGGTCGACCACGGAAAGCGCCGTTGAACAGGCATTCCGTCCGGCCAACCTCGCAGGAGATCATGACTGGACGGGCGAGCCGGAAGGAGCGGACGCATGGAGCAGACGGATCTGCGCCCCCGAACGGAGGTGCGTCCGGTCACCGCACGGCAGCGGGTGGCGCGCGCCGCCCGCAACGGCGGCGAGCCCACCCTGGAATTCGCCGAGCGGGTGCCGTACGACGCGTACGTGCAGGCCAGTACGCTGCATCGCCTGCAACAGCCGCTCAGCGCCGACCCGGGCGAGATGTCGTTCCTGATGGTCAGCCAGATCATGGAGTTGTACTTCGGCCTGACCTGTCACGAACTGCGGGAGACGTCCCGGCTGCTGCGCGCCGACCGGGTGTGGGAGGCGTTGGCCCCGCTGCGCCGCGCCGCGCTGCACCTGGAAGGGCTCAACGCGGCCTGGCGGGGACTGCGCTGGATGACCCCGGCCGACTTCAACCGCTTCCGCAACCTGCTCGGCGAGGGGTCGGGCTTCCAGTCGGCGATGTACCGCCACCTGGAGTTCCTGCTCGGGCTTCGCGACCCGGCACTGATCCGCCCGTTCCGGCGGCAGACCGAGGTGTACGCCGAGCTCACCGACGCTCTGGCCACCCCGAGCGTCTGGGACGAGGTGGTCGCCCTGCTCGCCCGGCACGGTCACGACCTGCCTGCTGACCTGCTGGAGCGGGACGTGGCCACCGAGCACGAGGCGCACCCCGCCGTCGAGGCGGCCTGGGTACGGATCTACGCCGACTCCGGCCCGGACAACCACCTGCGGCTGCTCGGCGAGGCGCTGACCGAGGTGGCCGAGCAGTTCGGTGACTGGCGGCACCACCACATCAAGGCGGTTCAGCGAACCATGGGCGCCAAGGTGGGCAGCGGCGGCTCCGCCGGGCTGGCGTGGCTGCAACGCAGCATGGCCCGGGTGGTCTTCCCGGAGCTGTGGTCGGCCCGGACGGCGATGTGAGGCGGTTGTGACGACGATGAGCAACGACACCGAGGCCGAGGCGCTCCGCCTCGACGCGGCCGAACCGGGGCATCGGCACCTGTTCCACGTGCCGCCGGCCGACGGTGGTCGCTATCCGGAGGCCGCCTACCTGGCGGGCAACTCGCTCGGCCTGCAACCGAGGGCCACCCGGGACGAACTCCTGGCCGATCTGGACGCCTGGAGCCGGCTCGGCGTGGAGGGGCATCTGGCGGCGGAACGGCCCTGGCTGCCGTACCACGAGCTGTTGACGGCGCCGGCCGCCCGACTGGTCGGCGCCCTGCCCACGGAGACCGTGGTGATGAACTCGCTGACGGTCAACCTGCACCTGCTGATGGTCAGTTTCTACCGACCGGCGGGCGAGCGGACCCGAATCGTCATCGAGGACGCCGCCTTCCCGTCGGACAGTTACGCGGTGCGCAGCCAGGCACGGTTCCACGGCCTCGACCCCGACAGCACGGTCGTCCGGCTCGCGCCGCGTCCCGGTGAGGACACCCTGCGCACCGAGGACATCACCGGCTACCTGGCGGCCGAGGGCCACACCGTGGCGCTGGTGCTGCTCGGCGGCGTCAACTACCTCACCGGCGAGCTGCTGGACATCCCGGCGATCACCGCGGCCGGCCGGGCCGCCGGCGCGGTCGTCGGGTGGGACCTGGCGCACGCGGCGGGCAACGTGCCGTTGTCGCTGCACGACTGGGACGTCGACTTCGCCGCCTGGTGCTCGTACAAGTACCTCAACTCGGGGCCCGGCGCGCTGGCCGGGGTCTTCGTGCACGAACGGCACCACGGCGACGACAGCCTGCCCCGCTTCGAGGGGTGGTGGAGCACGGCGGCGCAGACCCGGTTCGAGATGGCTCCGGTAAGCCGGCCACCGGCCACCGTCGAGGCGTGGCAGATCTCCAACCCACCGATCTTCGCGATGGGGCCGGTCCGCACCTCGCTGGAACTGTTCGACTCGGTTGGCATGCCGGCGCTGCGGGCGCGCAGCCTCCGGCTCACCGGCTACCTGGAGCGGCTGCTGGACGAGGTCACCGCCGGCCGGCCGCTCACCGTGATCACTCCGCGTGAGCCGCGCCGACGCGGTTGCCAGCTGTCGGTACGCATCGGCGCGGGCAGCGCCAACGAGCTGACCAAGCGACTGCGCCACGAGCACGGGGTGATCGCCGACGCCCGGGAACCGGATGTGGTCAGGTTCGCCCCGGTGCCGCTCTACTCGACGTTCCATGACTGCTGGCGAGTCGCGGACGCGCTGGCCGCGACGGTTTCGGAGGCGGCCCGGTGACCGGGGAACGCGACGAGATCGCGGTGGTCGGCGCCGGGCTGGCCGGTTGCCTGCTGGCCTGCTTCCTGGCGCGCCGGGGTCATCAGGTGGCGCTCTACGAGCGGCGCCCGGATCCGCGCAGCGGCACCCCCGAGCGGGGCCGGTCGATCAACCTGGCGCTCTCCGAGCGGGGGCTCGACGCGCTGCGTCGTATCGGGCTGGCCGAACAGGTGATGGCGGACGCGTTGCCGATGCGGGGCCGGATGATCCATCCGGTGGCCGGGGCACCGGGATTCCAGTCGTACAGCGTCTCCGGCGACCGGGCGATCAACTCGATCAGCCGGGGCGCGTTGAACAACGCCCTGCTGGAGGCCGCCGCCAAGCTGCCGGGGGTGCGCATCGCCTTCGAGCACCGGCTGGTCGGGCTCGACCCGGCCACCGCGACGATGACTTTCGAGACGCCGGGGGGCACGGTCACCGCGGGCGCGCGGGTGGTGCTCGGCACCGATGGCGCCGGTTCGGCGGTACGCGGGCAACTGCTCGCCCACGACCTGGTCACCGAGAGCGTCGACTTCCTCGACTACGGCTACAAGGAACTGACCATCCCGCCGCTGGGCGGCGACTTCGCCCTGGACCCGGGTGCGCTGCACATCTGGCCGCGTGGCACCTCGATGATGATCGCGTTGCCCAACCCGGACCGCTCCTTCACCTGCACCCTGTTCTGGCCCACCCACGGCACTGCCAGCTTCGCCTCGCTGGGCAGCGCGGCGGCGATCGAGCGGCATTTCGCGCAGCACTATCCGGACCTGCCGCCGATCGCTCCGAACCTGGTCGACGACTACCAGCACAACCCGGTCGGGGTGCTCGGCACGGTGCGGTGCGATCCGTGGCAGGTCGACGGGCGCGTCGCCCTGCTCGGCGACGCGGCGCACGCCATCGTGCCGTTCTACGGCCAGGGCGCGAACTGCGCCTTCGAGGACGTGGTGGAGCTGGACCGCTGCCTCGACGAGTGTGCCGGGGACTGGTCGGCGGCGCTGCCGCTGTTCCAGCGGCGCCGACAGGACAATGCCGAGGCGATCGCCCGGATGGCGCTTGCCAACTTCGTGGAGATGCGCGACAAGGTCGGTTCCCCGGTCTTCCGGACCCGGAAGCGCGTCGAGCACGCGTTGGAGCGTGCCCTGCCCGGCCGGTACGTCTCCCAGTACGAACTGGTGTCGTTCTCCACCGTTCCGTACGCGCAGGTGCGGCGTCGGGTCCGCCAGCAGTACCAGGTGGTCGGCCTGGCCGCGGCCGGCCTGGCGGCGGTGGTCGGCGCGGCGGTGGCGCTCGGGCTCAGGAGACGCGGATGACGCTCTGGGATCCCCGGCTGATGGCCGGACGGGCACCTGACGGTCCCGGTCTGCTGCGGAACTTCGTGGGCGGCGAGTTTGTCGCTGCCGGAACCCGGTTCACCAAGCGCAGCCCGGTGACCGGCGAGCCGGTGTTCGAGGTGGCCGAGGCTGACCGGTCCACGGTGGACGACGCGGTGACGGCGGCCCGGGCGGCATTGCGGGGCCCGTGGGGCCGGGCGGGGGAGCGGGAACGCGCCGAGGTGCTGCGCCGCGTCGCCGACGAGCTGGAGCGTCGCTTCGACGACCTGGTGGCCGCCGAGGTCGCCGACACCGGCAAGTCCATCTCGCAGGCCCGAACCCTGGACATCCCGCGGGGCGCGGCGAACTTCCGGGCCTTCGCGGAGATCGTGGCGACCGCGCCGACCGAGTCGTTCACCACTGTCACACCGACCGGTGGTCGGGCGCTCAACTACGCGGTGCGCAAGCCGGTCGGCGTGGTCGCGGTGATCGTGCCGTGGAACCTGCCGCTGCTGCTGCTCACCTGGAAGGTCGCCCCCGCTCTGGCCTGCGGCAACGCGGTGGTGGTCAAGCCGAGCGAGGAGACGCCCGCGTCGGCCACGCTGCTCGCCGAGGTGATGGCGGCGGCCGGGGTGCCGGACGGCGTGTTCAACCTGGTGCACGGCTTCGGGCCCGGATCGGCCGGCGAGTTCCTCACCCGCCACCCGGGCGTCGACGCGATCACCTTCACCGGTGAGTCGGCCACCGGCGGTGCCATCATGCGAGCCGCCGCCGACGGGGTGAAGGCGGTCAGCTTCGAGCTTGGCGGCAAGAACGCCGGGCTGGTATTCGCCGACGCAGACCTGGACGCGGCGGTGGCCGGCTCGGTCCGGTCGAGCTTCACCAACGGCGGTCAGGTGTGCCTCTGCACCGAACGGATCTACGTGCAGCGGCAGGTGTTCGAGGAGTTCACCGCGCGGCTGGCCGAGCGCGCCGGCGAGCTGGCGTACGGCTGGCCGGCCGACGAGGCGACGGTGAACATGCCGCTGATCTCCCACGGCCACCGGGACAAGGTGCTCGGGCACTACGACCTGGCGCGGGCCGAGGGCGCGCGGGTGCTCGCCGGCGGCGGCGTGCCCCGGTTCGACGACGCCCGCGACGGTGGCGCGTACGTGCAGCCGACGGTGCTGACCGGGCTCGGCCCGGACGCGCGGACCAACCGCGAGGAGATCTTCGGCCCGGTGGTGCACGTGGCGCCGTTCGACGACGAGGACGAGGCGTACGCCCTGGCCAATTCCACCGAGTACGGCCTGGCGGCGACGGTCTGGACCCGTGACGTGGGCCGGGCGCACCGGGCCGGTGCCTGGTTGGACGCCGGCATCGTCTGGGTCAACACCTGGTTCCTACGCGACCTGCGGACCCCGTTCGGCGGGGTGAAGGCCTCCGGCATCGGTCGCGAGGGTGGCGTGCACTCGCTGGATTTCTACTCCGAGCTGACGAACGTCTGCGTGGACCTGTCATGAGCGAACGGAGTGAGCGAATCATCGGGTTCAGCGCGGTGGTGCCTCATGACGGCACGCAGCGAAGCGGAGTGGCGTCATGAGCGATCTTGAATTGGCGGCCAGGGAACTGGCCGAGGCCCGCGACACGGGCAAGCCCTGCCCGCCGCTGCGCGGGCGACTTCTTCCACAGGGCGACGTCGGTGCCGCGTACCGGGTGCAGCAGCGCCAGGTGGGCGAGTGGCTGGCGTCCGGCCAGCGGCGGGTCGGCGCGAAGATCGGGCTGACCTCCCGGGCGGTCCAGGAGAGCCTCGGGGTGTACGAGCCGGACTTCGGGGTGCTCACCGACGCGATGGCGGTGCCCGACGGCATGGAGGTGACGATCGGCCGCCTGCTGCAACCCCGGGTGGAGGCGGAGGTCGCCTTCGTGCTCGGCGCTGACCTGCCCGACGACCGGGTCACCACCGCCGACCTGCTGCGCGCCGTCGACCATCTGCTCCCGGCCATCGAGATCGTCGACTCGCGGGTCGCCGGCTGGGACATCTCCATCGTGGACACGGTGGCCGACAACGCCTCCAGCGGCCTGTTCGTGCTCGGCACCACGCCCCGCCGGCCGGCCGAGGTCGACCTGCGGCTGTGCGGGATGGTCCTGGAACATGCCGGCGAGCCGGTGTCGGTGGGGGCCGGAGCGGCCTGCCTGGGCAATCCGTTGCACGCGCTGGCCTGGCTGGCCGGCACGATGGCCCGCGCCGGTGATCCGCTGCGCGCCGGTGACGTGGTGCTGTCCGGCGCGCTCGGCCCGATGGTGCCGGTGACGCCGGGTGCCGCGTACGAGGCCCGGATCTCCGGTCTCGGCTCGGTCCGGACCTGCTTCTCCTCCAGGGAGGTTGACGGATGACGGGTGTGGCGGTGATCGGGTCGGGCAACATCGGCACCGACCTGATGATCAAAGTTTTGCGGTTGTCGGAATCGCTGCGGATGGTGGCGATGGCGGGTATCGACCCGGCTTCCGACGGGCTGGCCCGGGCCCGCCGGCTCGGCGTGGCCACCACCGCGCAGGGTGTCGAGGGTCTGGTCGCGATGCCCGAGTTCGCCGACGTGGACCTGGTCTTCGACGCCACCTCGGCCGGTGCGCACCGGCACAACGACGCGGTGCTGCGCGCGCACGGGCGGACCGTGATCGACCTGACCCCGGCGGCGATCGGCCCGTACGTCGTACCGCCGGTGAACCTGGAGGAGCACCTGGGCGAAACCAACCTCAACATGGTCACCTGCGGTGGGCAGGCGACCGTGCCGATCGTCGCCGCGGTACGGCGGGTAACCCCGGTCGCGTACGGGGAGATCGTCGCGTCGATCGCCTCGCGGTCGGCCGGCCCGGGCACCCGGGCCAACATCGACGAGTTCACCGAGACCACGGCCCGGGCGATCGAGGTGGTCGGCGGCGCCGACCGAGGCAAGGCGATCATCGTGCTCAATCCCGCCGACCCGCCGCTGCTGATGCGCGACACCGTCTACTGCCTCTGCCCGGACCCCGACGCCGACCGCGCCGCCATCGCCGCCTCCGTCGGCGACATGGTGGCCACCGTGCAGGAGTACGTGCCCGGGTACCGACTCAAGCAGGACGTGCAGTTCGACCGCGTCGACAGCTACGTACCGTCGCTGGGACGGCAGCTCACCGGGTGGCAGGTATCGGTCTTCCTGGAGGTTTCCGGCGCCGGGCACTATCTGCCCGCGTACGCCGGGAACCTGGACATCATGACCTCGGCCGCGCTGCGCACCGCGCAGCGGCTGGTCGCCCTGCGGGCGGAGGTGCTGGCCAAGTGACAGAGTTGTACATTCAGGACGTCACGTTGCGCGACGGCATGCACGCCATCGCCCACCGTTACACCGTCGACCAGGTCCGCACCATCGCCGCCGCACTGGACGCCGCCGGGGTGGCCGCGATCGAGGTGGCCCACGGTGACGGTCTGGCCGGGTCCAGCGTCAACTACGGCCACGGCGCGGCAAGCGACGCCGACTGGATCGCGGCGGCGGCCGAGGTGATGACGAGGGCGAAGCTGACCACCCTGCTGCTACCTGGCATCGGCACCATCGCCGACCTGAAGGCCGCCCGCGCGCTCGGGGTGACGAGCGTCCGGATCGCCACCCACTGCACCGAGGCGGACATCTCCGCCCAGCACATCTCCTGGGCCCGGGAGAACGGCATGGACGTGGCCGGTTTCCTGATGATGTCGCACATGAACGACCCGGCCGGGCTGGCCGCCCAGGCGAAGCTGATGGAGTCGTACGGTGCGCACTGCGTCTACGTCACCGACTCCGGCGGCCGGCTGCTGATGTCCGACGTGGCGCAGCGCGTCGACGCGTACCGGCAGGTGCTTGAGCCGACCACGCAGATCGGCATCCACGCGCACCACAACCTTTCCCTCGGGGTGGCCAACAGCGTGATCGCCGTCGAACACGGCCGGATCGCCGGCGACGGCCCGTCCGGGTCGCCGGCCGGCCGGACGGTCCGGGTGGACGCCTCCCTCGCCGGCATGGGTGCCGGCGCCGGCAACGCACCGCTGGAGGTCTTCGTCGCGGTCGCCGAGCTGTACGGCTGGCAGCATGGCTGCGACGTCTTCGCATTGATGGACGCCGCCGACGACATCGTCCGCCCGTTGCAGGACCGGCCCGTCCAGGTCGATCGGGAAACCCTCTCCCTGGGGTACGCGGGGGTCTACTCCAGCTTCCTGCGCCATGCCGAACGGGCCTCGGCGCGCTACGGCGTGGACGTCCGATCGATTCTGGTGGAACTGGGCCGACGCCGGATGGTCGGCGGGCAGGAAGACATGATCGTCGACGTGGCGCTGGACCTGGCCGGCAAGGAGAAATCATGATCGGGCCGGACATCGCGGGGATAGCCGAGACGCTCGGTACGGCTGCCGACACGGCCACCGCCACCGCTCAACTCGCCGTCGAGACCGGGCTGGACGTCGACGCGGCGTACGCGGTGCAGACCGCCCTGGTGCAGCGCCGACTGGACCGGGGAGAACGGCTCGTCGGGTTGAAGATGGGGCTGACCAGCAAGGCGAAGATGGCCCAGGTCGGCGTGGACGAGGTGATCTGGGGCCGGCTCACCGATGCGATGCGGGTCCCCGACGGCGGCACTGTCGACGTGGCCGAGTTCATCCATCCCCGGGTCGAGCCGGAGGTGGCGTTCCTGCTGGACCGGCTTCCCGAGCCCGGTGAACCAATCGGTGACTTCACCGACGCGGTGCGGGCGGTCGCTCCGGCGATCGAGTTGATCGACTCCCGGTACGCGAACTTCACCTTCTCCCTGCCGGACGTCATCGCCGACAACACGTCGGCCGGCGCGTTCGTGATCGGCCCCTGGTCGCCGGTGCCGGACGGGCTGGACAACCTGGGCGTGTTGCTGGAGATCGATGGGCGGGTGGCACAGGTCGGCTCGACGGCGGCCATCCTCGGTGACCCGCGTCGGGCGCTCGACGAGGGCATCCGACTGGCGGGCCGACACGGCGTACGGCTGCGCTCGGGCTGGGTCTTTCTGGCCGGCGCGGCGACTGCTGCGGTGCCGTTGCGTGCTGGTGCTCATGTCCGGGCTGTTGTCGAGAAGCTCGGTACGGCTTCGTTGCGGGCCTCGTTGTGATCGCTGTGGGGGTTCCGGGCAGCCCGACCGGCTCCGGGCGGTCAGGCTTGATCCCTGCGCCGGTCGGGCTGCCCGGAAACCCGACGTGGTCGGGCTTCGCGCGCCGGTGCCAGGTGGGTGGTGGTCTGAGGTGGTCGGCGCCGGTGCTGGCTGTCCGTCCGGTCGTCGGGGGAGTCTGTCGTGAGTGGTGATGCTCGGGTTGTCGTGGGCAAGGCGGTTCCTCGGGGGGCGTTTCCGCATGTGAAGGTGGCGGGCGGGTTCGTTTTCGTGTCGGGGACGTCGTCCCGGCGGCCGGACAACACGTTCGCGGGTGTGTCGGTGGACGAGTTCGGCACGACCGACCTGGACATCCGGGCACAGACCCGGGCGGTGATCGAGAACATCGCGGACCTGCTGCGGTCGGTCGGTGCCGAGCTGACCGACCTGGTCCAGGTGACCAGCTATCTGGTCAACATGAATGACTTCGGGGGATACAACGAGGTGTGGGCGGAGTTCTTCGACGCGACCGGGCCGACCCGGACGACTGTCGCCGTGCACCAGTTGCCGCATCCGCACCTGCTGATCGAGATGCAGGCCGTCGCCCTGCTCCCAGAAGGAGGCCAGCCATGAGTGAGATCGCCGAGCCGTTCAGCTTCCCCGGCTGGATCGCCGAGAACCAGCACCTGCTGAAGCCGCCGGTGGGCAACAAGGAAATGCTGCCCGGCTCCGAGGACTTCATCGTGATGGTGGTCGGCGGCCCCAACCAGCGCACCGACTTTCACGTCGACCCGTACGAGGAGTTCTTCTACCAGGTCAAGGGCAACATGCACATCAACCTCATGCTGCCCGAGGGCCCGCGTACGGTGCACGTGCGCGAGGGCCAGATGTGGATGCTGCCCCGGAACACGCCGCACTCGCCGCAGCGACCGGAGGCCGGCTCGATCGGGATGGTGATCGAGCGGGTACGCGAGGAGGGGACGCTGGAGAAGTTCCAGTGGTACTGCCCCGAGTGCTCGCACAAGGTGCACGAGGTCGAATTGCAGGTGCGGGACATCGCCGCCGACCTGCCACCGGTCTTCGCCGCGTTCTACGGCGACGAGTCGGCGCGTACCTGCGACAACTGCGGCGCCCTGCACCCGGGCAAGGGCTGATGGTGTCTCCGGTGGTGGACGTGCACACGCACGTCGTACCGAAGGGCTGGCCGGACCTGGCCGCCGCGTGCGGCGGGTCCGGCTGGCCCTGGCTGCGGGTCGACTCGGAGCGCGCCGCCATGATCATGGTCGGCGAGACGCCGTTCCGCCCGGTCGGCGCGGAGTGCTGGGACGCCGACACCCGGCTGGCCGACATGAGCACCGACGGGGTCGACGTGCAGGTGGTCTCGCCCACCCCGGTCTTCTTCTGCTACGACCGGCCGGCCGACCAGGCGGTGAAGGTGGCCCGCATCTTCAACGACCTGACCCTGGAGGTCACCGCCGCGGGCGGGGATCGGCTGCTGCCGTTCTGCCAGGTGCCCTTGCAGGACCCGGACGCGGCCTGCGCCGAGGTGGACCGCTGCCTGGCGGCCGGCCACGTCGGCGTGGAGATCGGCAACCACGTCGGCGACCGGGACCTGGACGACGCCGGCATCGTGACCTTCCTGACCCACTGCGCCGAGGTCGGTGCGCCGGTCTTCGTCCACCCGTGGGACATGGCCGGCAGTCCCCGGCTGGACCGCTGGATGGCCCGGTGGCTCACCGGCATGCCCGCCGAGACCCACCTGTCGGTGCTGGCGATGATCCTCGGCGGGGTGTTCGACCGGGTGCCGGACACGTTGCGGATCTGCTTCGCCCACGGTGGCGGCAGTTTCCCGTTCTGGCTGGGGCGCGCCGACAACGCCTGGCATCGCCGCGGTGACCTGGTACGCGGCGCGTCCGCAGCGCCGCCCAGCTCCTACGTCGACAGGTTCTACGTCGACTCGGTGGTCTTCTCGACTCCCGCCCTGCGGCTCCTCGTGGACACCATGGGCGCGGAGCGGGTGCTGGTGGGCAGCGACTACCCGTACCCCCTGGGTGAACGCCCGGCCGGCGCGGTGGTCCGCCAGGCCGACTTCCTCACCGACGCCCAGCGCGTCGACCTGCTCTCCACAAACGCCCTCTGCTTCCTCGGGCGAGGCGATATATAAGGGTGGAATGCTCGTATATACTGGGACCATGAAGACTGTTATTGATCTTGATGATGAGCTGCTCGAACGGGCCCGTCGTGAGCTGGGCACCAAGAGCAAGAAGGACACCATTCACGCCGCGCTCCGGATGGTCGCCGAGCGCAGCGAGCGGATGGATGGGATCCGGGAGTTGCTCTCCATTGATCGGGACTGGACCGGCTTGCTGGAGGATGACAAGACACCCGGCGGCAGGCGGGACGCAGCGTGACCCCTCCGCCCGGCCTATACCTGATCGACACCTCGGCCTGGGGCCGCCTCCGCCAGCCGATCGTCGGAAAGCGGATCCTGGCGCTGCTCGAGGAGAGGCTGGCCGCGACCTGCCTACCGTTGGACCTGGAGGACGGGCGTAGCGCCCGCGACTTCAGGAATGCGATGACGATCCGCGCCCGGCGCGCCGAGCTGATGATCGACCTTCCGATCACCCCGGCCGTGGCGACGAGAGCGCGGGACCTGCAACTCGCGTTGACCGCCCGGGGACACCACCGGGCCGCGAGTCCGGTGGATCTCATGGTCGCCGCCTCTGCCGCCGAGTACGCGGCCACCGTTCTCCACTACGACCGGGATTTCGACCTGTTGGCGGAAGTCGGTGGACCACGGTCCGAGTGGGTGTCGCCACCCGGCACCCTTGCCTGACGGCCGTGACGCTCGTGTCGAGGCGGCAACGAGTGGCCTGAGCGGGCAGGATGGCGGCATGGCCGAGCCGCACGACCTGACCGCGCTGGAACAGGCCGCCGCGCTCGCCCGTGGCGAACTGTCCAGCCTGGACCTCGTCGAGCATCATCTGCGGCGGGTCGACGCGCTCGGCGACACGGTGGGCGCCTTCGTCACCGTCACCCCCGAGCTGGCACGCGAAGCCGCCCGCACCGCCGACGCGACGCCGGCCGCTCGGCGTGGGCCACTGCACGGGGTGCCGACCGCGATAAAGGATCTGACCCTGACGGCGGGCGTCCGCACCACGTTCGGTTCGGCCGCCTTCGCGGACTTCGTACCGCCCGTCGACGCCGACGTGGTGCGCTTCATGCAGGCTGCGGGCCTGGTCAGTCTCGGCAAGACCACCACCTCCGAGCTGGGCTGCTCGCTGTACTCCGAGACCCTGGTGGCGCCGCCGGCCCGCAATCCGTGGGCGTTGGCGTACACCGCCGGCGGCTCCAGCGGTGGCGCGGCGGCGGCCGTGGCGGCGGGCCTGGTGCCGGTGGCGCAGGGCTCCGACGGTGGAGGCTCCCTGCGGATTCCCGCCTCGCTGTGCGGGCTGATCGGCTACAAGCCCAGCCGCGGCGTGGTCTCCGGCGGTCCGCTCGGATTCGGCGCCTTCGGCCTGCCGACCAGCGGTCCGCTGGGCCGGACCGTCACCGACGTGGCCGCGCTGCTGGACGTGCTGGCCGAGCCGGTGCCCGGCGAGCCGTACCTGCCGCCGCCACCGCCGCCGGGCGGCTATCTCGCCGCGGCCCGGGCCGCCGAGCCCGGCCCGCTACGGGTCGGTCGGTTCACCGCCCCGATGCTCGCCGACGAGCCGGTCCACCCGGACTGCGTCGCCGCGGTGGACCGGGCCGCGGAGTTGCTCGTCGCCGCCGGGCACGAGGTCGTCGAGGTGCCGGCACCGCTCGGCCCGCAGGTCTGGCCGCTGTTCGAGATCGTCTGGTACGTCCTCGCGCTCGCCCCGGTGCCGCCCCAGCGGGAGTCCGAGCTGCTGCCGCTTACCCGTTTCCTGCGGACCCAGGCCGCCGGGATCTCCGCCGGCACGCTCACCGCGACCCTCGGCGAGATCCAGGCGCAGGTACGCCTCGGCGTCCGTCGTACCGCCGGCTGTGACCTGCTGCTCTGTCCCACCCTGGCGGCCCCGCAGGCGCCGGTTGGCTGGTTCACCCAGGGGCGTACCCCGGCGGAGGATTTCGACCGCCAACGCCGCTTCTCCCCGTACTGCGCGGTCTTCAACGTCACCGGTCAACCGTCGGTTTCGCTGCCGGTCGGCGTGACCGCCGAGGGGCTGCCGGTCGGCGTGCTGCTCACCGGCCGCTACGGCGACGACGCGAGGCTGATCGCGACCGCTGCGCAACTGGAAGCCTCCAGTGGCGGATGGGATCGGCACCCCGCAGTCTGGCGGAGCGTCGGCTCCGCTAACGTGAATGACAGCGGAGTCGGGAGGTCACCGCGGTGATCCGCCACCCGACCCGATCGAAGATCTCTCTTTCCGCCTGGGGGCGTTGGGATTGTCTGTAACCGACACGTTGCTGGTCTTCGTCGGCATCCCGGCAGTCATCGTGCTGGTGATCGCCGGCCTCGTCTACGCGGGCAGCCAGGGCGGTGGTGGCGGTGCCAAGCGTTACCGGCCGGGCCGGCCGTTCACCTTCACGCCGGTGTGGTTCCTCGGCCGCCCCGAGGAACTGGCCGACTCCGCGGGTACCGCGCTGTCGGTGGGGGCACAGGCGCCCGCGCTGACCAGCCGCACGCAGGAACAGGCCGGCGTCGAGGCGCCGACCGGTGGAACCGGAGGCGCAAGTGACCGTTGGTGAGAAGCAGCACGCGGCCGGGACGGAGAACCCGCCGGACGTGCTCGACGGGCCGTTCTCGACTCGCCAGCTGCTGCGCATCGACGAGGCGCTGCGGGTCGCCGACCGGACGACCGGCCTGGTCTTCTCCGTCTTCGTCGGCGGCCTCGACGAGCCGATCCGGGAGCACGCCGAGCGGTTGCACCGGCAGCTGGCCGAGCCCGACCGGTCGGTGCTGATCGCGATCTCACCCAACCAGCGTCAGCTGGAGATCGTCACCGGCCGGTACGCCCGCAAGCGCGTCCCGGACACGTACGCCAAGATCGCCGCGTTGTCGATGGTGGCCTCGTTCGGTGGCGGTGATCTCGCCGGCGGCATCATCCAGGGCCTCGACCAGCTCTCCCGCTACGCCGGCAAGGGCTGAGCCCGACCGGTACGACAAAAGCCCGGCCCGCGTCGCGCGCGGCCGGGCTTTTGCATGGCCAGGATTCCCAGCTTCACCTGGGCCAGGCGGACGGATCCAGCCGCATCGGCCACGGCTCGGTCACCTCGACCGGATCGTCGGGCCCGACCGTGCCGAGCAGGTTGTAGTGGACCTCTTTGACCAACTCGTAGCGGTACACCACCGGGCCGAAATCACCGCGCTCGACCCGCCAGTAGAACGGGATGCCGGCCTCGGCGTAGAGCGCGGGCTTGGCGAACCGGTCGTGTCGGCGGCTGTTGGGCGACTCGACCTCGACGACGAGCGCGACGTACGCCGGTTCCGCCCACATCCGGTCCTGCGGGGCTCCAACCTTGAGCACCGTGATATCTGGAATCAGGTTGCCGGCCGGCACCTGCACCCCGATCTCCCGGATAACCCGCCACCCCTCCGGGGCCGCCTGCCGCATCGCCATCCGAATGTCATCGGCCAACTCGTGATGATATGGACCGGCGGGTGGGGTCACGTGGAGGCTCCCGTCGATGATCTCGTAGCGGCTTCCATCCTCTGGCAGGTCGGAGAGATCCTGCTCCCGCCAGCTTCGCTCGGGTGGGCGCCGCTCGTGAATCGGCTGTGCCATCACGTCCACCTCCTTCCATCACCATAACCGGCGAAGCCGGCGCGGGCGCACACCCACGCCGGCTCCAGGCTCCCGCCTTGTCAGGCCGTCCGGGCGTCCCGGGCCTGCGCGGCGAGCGCGCGAACCACGCCGTCGCGGCCCTCGGCGACCAGCCGCCGCAACGGCCCGGGGTGGCCCTCCTGCGCCAGCCAGGCGTCGGTGGCCTCGACGGTGTCGTCCTGCACCAGGTACGCCGGGTACAGGAGCATGGCGAACTCCTGCGCCGGCTCGCTGTCCCGGGTCGCCCAGACCTGCCCGACCGCGGCGAAGAACCGGTCCCGGTACGGCGTGATCAGCTCCACCTGGGTGGGGTGGCTGAAGCCCTGCAACAGCGCCCGGTGCCGCCAGTTCGGCAGCGCCTCGGGGCCGGTCAACTGCGCCCAGACGGCGGCCTTGTTCGCCTCGGTCGGCACCAGCGCGTGCGCGTACGCGGCCTCCCGCTCACCGCTTGAGGTCTTGTCCCGGGCCAGCTCCGTCTCGATCTCCGACGCCCCGGCCACGCCGTTGGCCACCAGCGCCTGCAACACGCTCCACCGCAGCTCGGTGTCGATGGTCAACCCCGGGGTCACCTGGGTGCCCTCCAACCAGCCGCGCAGCACGGCCAGGTCCTCGCCGGAGCGGGCTGCGGAGACGTACGCCCGGGCCCAGGCCAGCTGGAAGCCGCTGCCCGGCTCGGCAGCGGCGAGCGCGGTCTTCGCGGTACGGGCCAGGTCGGCCCAGCCGGTCGGCGCCCAGGCCGGGTCGGCGTAGAAGGTGAGCGCGCTGCTGACCTGGCGCAGCGTCGCGGTGACCAGGTTGATGTCCGTCTCCGCCGGCAGCCCGGCCAGCACCAGGGCGACGTAGTCGCGGGTGGCCAACTCGGCATCGCGGGTCATGTCCCAGGCGGCGGTCCAGCACAGCGCCCGGGCCAGCGACGACTCGAGGCCGGCGATGTGCTGGACCACCGTCGCCATGGACCGCTCGTCCAGCCGCAGCTTGGTGTAGCTGAGGTCGTCGTCGTTGAGCAGCAGCACGTCGGCCGCGGGCACGCCGGTGAGTGCGCCGAGCTCGGTCAGCTCGCCGTCGACGTCGACCTCGTACCGCTCGCGGCGGACCAGCCGGCCGTCGGCCAGGTCGTAGAGCCCCACCCCGATCCGGTGGGTACGCAGGGTGGGGTAACCCTCCGGCGCCTCCTGACGGACCGCCACCCGCTGGTAGGTGCCGTCCGCGCCGATGGTCAGCTCCGGGCGCAGCGTGTTGACCTGGGCGGTTTCCAGCCACTGTGAGGCGAAGGTGGTCAACTTGCGACCGGAGGCGGTCTCCAACTCGGACAGCAGGTCGTCGAAGGTGGCGTTGCCCCAGGCATGCCGAGCGAAGTAGGCGCGCAGGCCGGCCAGGAACGGCCCCTCGCCCACGTAGGCGACCAACTGCTTGAGCACGCTGGCGCCCTTGGCGTACGTGATGCCGTCGAAGTTGACCTCGACGGCCTCCAGGTCGGGCATCTCGCAGTAGACCGGGTGGGTGGAGGAGAGCTGGTCCTGCCGGTAGCCCCAGTTCTTCCGGATGGACAGGAAGGTCGTCCACGCCTCGGTGAACCGGGTGGCGTGCGTGTTGCACCAGTGGCTGGCCCACTCGGCGAACGACTCGTTCAGCCACAGGTCGTTCCACCAGCGCATGGTGACCAGGTTGCCGAACCACATGTGCGCCAGCTCGTGCAGGACGGTGTTGGCCCGCTGCTCGTACTCGAAGTCGGTGACCTGCGAGCGGAACAGGTAGTGCGACTCGGCGTGGGTCACACAACCGAAGTTCTCCATCGCGCCGGCGTTGAAGTCCGGCACCCACAGCTGGTCGTACTTGGGCAGCGGGTACCGCACCCCGAACTGCTGGTGGAAGAAGTCGAAGCCCTGCGTGGTGACCAGGTTCAGCTCGTCGGAGTCCAGATACTGCGCCATGCTCGCCCGGCAGAAGTAGCCCAGGTCGATGCCGTCGTGGGTGTACCGGACCTCGTGGTACGGCCCGGCACACAGCGCGGTGATGTAGGTGCTCATCCGGGCGGAGGTGGCGAAGTGGACGGTCTTGTGGCCCTCGCCGGCCGCCTCCTCCCGCTCCACCGGCATGTTGGAGACCACCTTCCAGTGCTCCGGAACGGTGGCGTGCCAGGTGTAGACGCTCTTCAGGTCGGGCTGGTCGAAGCAGGCGAAGACCCGCTGCGCGTCGGCCGTCTCGAACTGGCTGTAGAGGTAGGTCTCACCGTCGACCGGGTCCACGCTGCGATGCAGCCCCTGACCGGAGTTGGAGAACGCGAAGTCCGCGTCGACGACCAACGTGTTCTCGCTGGCCAGCCCGGTCAGCGTGAGCCCTTTCTCGGCCGAGAAGTCGGCCAGGTCCACCGGGGCGCCGTTGAGCGTCGCCGAGCGTACCGAGTCGGCCGCCACCTCGATGAACGTGCTCGCCCCCGGTTCGGCGCAGCCGAACCGCACCTCGGTGGTCGACCGGAAGGTACGACCGTCAGCGGCGTGAACAGCACTGGACAGGTCCAGACTGATGTCGTACCCGGTCACGTCGAGCAGGCGGGCCCGCTCGGTCGCCTCGACCTGTGTCAGGTTGCGCACTCCCGGCACTGTTCGTCTCCATCCCACTCTCGCCGTCGTCACGGTCGCACGTTCCGTCGACCGCTCGTGACGGCCGGTCCGGGCCTGAGTCTTCCATGTACGGGTAGGCGGTGGTGGGCGAGGTCACGGCTCGATCCTCGGGCAGGTGGCAGGGGGCGGAGCAAAGATCGGAGGTACGCCGGTGCGCCGGCGAAATCATTGCGAAAGGAACTCGTCGTGAACGAGCGCGTCACCGTTGACATGTGGTTCGACCCTATTTGTCCCTGGGCGTGGCTCACGTCCAGATGGTTGCTGGAGGTGGAGCGGGTTCGTCCGGTCGACGTCCGCTTCCAGGTGATGAGCCTGTCGGTGCTCAACGAGGGTAGGGAGCTGTCCGACGACTACCGGGAGCTGATGCGGAACGGGTGGGGGCCGGTGCGGGTTTGCGTCGCCGTGCAGCAGCGGCACGGCGCTGACGCTGTGCGGGCGCTCTACACGGCCCTGGGTACGCGGATCCACCTCGGCAAGGAGCCACTCGGTCCGGAGCTGTACGTCGCCGCCCTGACCGAGGCCGGACTGGACCCGGCGCTGGCCGAGGCGGCCGGGGACAGCGACCTCGACGCGCCGCTGCGGGCCAGTCACGAGGCTGGTATGCGGCCGGTCGGCACCGACGTCGGCACCCCGGTCATCCACGCTCCCGGCCCCGGCGGCCGGCAGGTCGCCTTCTTCGGGCCGGTGGTCACTCCGGCGCCCAAGGGCGAGGCCGCGGGTCGTCTCTGGGACGGCGTCCTGCTGGTCGCCGGCACCCCCGGCTTCTTCGAACTCAAGCGCAGCCGCGACCTCGACCCCATCTTCGACTGAGGTGCGAGCAAGGCACCTTGGCGACGCTTGGTGACCCGCCGGCCCCGACGCCCGGCAGCGCCGCTGCCGTTGGGGCCCGGCGTCACCGGTGCGGTCACGGACTCGTTTGTCCCGATGTCCGCAGCCCACCGCTCGTGGAGGTGCCTGGTGGCCAAGCATCGTGCCCCGGTCGACGATCGCTGGAGTCGGGAGGAGGGCGTCGGCGGGGGAGTGCCACGGCCGGCGCCGATCCCGGGGAACGGTCGGGCGGGCGCCTGGTCCGCGCCCCGGCAGGATCGCAGCCCGAACGCGGCCGGCCGGTTCGGGCGCAACGGCGCGGTGGGCATCGCCTCGGTCCCCGCCACCTCGCGGTTGACCCCTCCCGGCCGCGAGATCCGGAACCAGGGGCCCCGGCCGGCGCTGCCGCGCCGTCCCATCGTGGTGCCAGCGCTCGCCGGCCGGCATCGACGGGCGGCCGAGGCGGAGCGTTGAGCTGGTGCCCCGGCTTTCATCTGGTGGGCTCGGGGCGGGTCCGGCGGCGGCACCCGACGCGTCGCCGGTAGCGTCAACTGTCATGACGGTCGTGCACCCGATCACCCGCGCCTGGATCACCACTGGTGGTACCGGTGCCCAGAACTACGACGAGTTCGCCGACGACGCGGAGATCACCGCGATCATCGAGGCGAATCCGCACAGCGCCCTCGGCATCGAGATGCCGCACAAGGCCCCGGAGAGCCTCGGCCGGTCGTTCGCCGACGCACTGCCGGACGCGGTGAGCCGGCTCGCGGAGGCGAAGGCCGACGGCAGCTACACACCGGCAGAACAGGTGGTGGTGCTGTACCGGATCAGCGCGCCGGGCGAGGAGCCGGCCTATGGGCTGTTCGCCATGGTCGACACCGACCAGATCTCCACCCGGGCCGACGAACCCGGCCTGGTCATCCGCAACGAGGACGTCTTCATCGCGAAGGTGCGCGAACGGGTCGCGTTGGCCGAGGCGTTGGGGCACCTGCTCTCACCCGTACTGCTGCTGCAGACCGGGCGCGGCGACGAGCTGCATGTGGCGCTCGCGGCGGCCACCGACGCGGCCGGGGTGCCCGCCGCCACCGACACCGACCAGGCCGGACGTACCCACGCCATTTGGCTGGTCGGCCCCGGCCCGCAGCAGGACGAGCTGACCGCCCTGGCCGGCGGGGGTGAGTTGGTCGTCGCCGATGGCAACCACCGCAGCCTGGCCGCGCAGACCGGCGGGATGTCCCGGTTCCTGGCGGTCGTCACCACTCCGGCCTCGGTGGCCATTCAGCCGTACAACCGCCTGGTGAGCGAGCTGACCACCACCCCCGGGGAGCTGCTGGAGCGGCTGGCCGCCGCCGGGGCGCGGATCGCCGAGCTGGATGGCCCGGCCGAGGTCCCGGCGACCGGCGGCAGCGTCGTGCTCCAGCTTCCCGATCAGGCGTACGCGGTGACGCTGCCGCACACCGGCGCGGGTCGCCTGGAGAATCTCGACCACGCCCTGGTCGAGCGGCTGCTGTTGCGCGACGCCCTCGGCCTGGATCCGGGTGACAAGCGGATCACCTACGTGGGCGGTGACTACCCGTCCACCTGGCTCACCGGCGAGGTCCGGGCCGGTCGGGCCGAGTTGGCCGTCCTCATCGCGCCGGTGACCGTCGACGATTTCGTCGCGGTGAACCTGGCCCGGGAGAAGATGCCCCGCAAGAGCACCTGGTTCACCCCGAAGGCACGCGGCGGCCTGGTGGTCGCCGAACTGCCCTGATCCGTTGCCCGTCCCACCGGGCGCCGCCCCGGCGGTGCCCGGTGGGACGGGCCTGACAGACTGCGCGTTATGCGCGTCTACCTGGGATCCGATCACGCCGGTTTCGAGTTGAAGGTGCACCTGGCCAACCACCTCGCCAAGCAGGGGTACGAGGTGGTCGACATCGGTCCGCACGCCTACGACCCGGAGGACGACTACCCGGCCTTCTGCCTGCACGCCGGCACCCGCGTGGTGGCCGACCCGGGCAGCCTGGGTGTGGTCATCGGTGGCTCCGGCAACGGCGAGCAGATCGCCTCGAACAAGGTGGCGGGGGTGCGGGCGGCGCTGGCGTGGAACGTCGAGACCGCCCAACTGGGCCGACAGCACAACGATGCAAACGTGGTCGCCGTCGGCGCCCGTCAGCACACTCTCGACGAGGCCACCGCCATCGTCGAGGCGTTCCTGACCACCTCGTTCTCGGGCAGTGACCGGCACGCTCGTCGGATCGCCCAGGTCGCCGAGTACGAGCGCACCCGGCAGCTGCCCGACCTGCCCTGATCCGCGACTCTGGGACGATCACGCCTGATCCGGGGTGGGGCAGACCACTCGACCCCGGATCAGGACGGGTCAGCGGCGGGGCAGTTCGTCGCGAGGGGTCCAGTTACGGCGGACGATGACGACCCGCTCCGCCGCCGCGGCGAGATCCTCGTCGGTGGGTCGGGCGGCGTCCCGCGCCCGCATCGCGGCGGTCACACTGACCTGCGACGACCCGGACCCGACCAGCCCGCGTAGCCCCCGTTCGCCTTCTTCGGGGGCACCGTTGCGTCGCCCGCGCGGGGCCTCACCGCCGTCGTGCACCCCGGCCGTGGTGGCCGCCGCCGCACCACCGTCGATCCCGCCTCCCGGGGCGCCGTGGTGCCGATGCCGTCGTCGTCGCCGTTCCCCGCCATCCGCCACCCCCCGACCGTACCCCCACCGCCGTCACCCGACCGCCTCGCTGATCAGGCCGTCAGAAGATCTCCATGGCGGAGGGGGCTCGGTGCCAGGTGAAGGCGGGGCCGGTGGCGGTGAGCGCGCCGGGGCGTAGCTCGCGCAGCCGGCCGGTCTCCGCCAGTGCGGCCGGGGTCACGCCGCCGAGGAACAGCTCGCCGAGGCAGCGTACGTCGCAGGCCAGGTCGGCCGGCCCGCTCGCCGGTGTGCAGGTGGCCTCGGTCGGACCGCCCCGCAGCCGCCACCGGCCGGTGTTCTCCGGCAGCAGGTGGTCGGTCACCTCGATGACCACGTCGATGTCGGTGGCGTAGCGCCGGGCGGCGAGCGCGGCCGGCACGTCCACCACCCGTACCCACAGCGCGTCGACCAGCCGGCAGTTGAGCCGGCGCGGTTCGTCGAGCAGCCGCAGCAGCGGCTCGTCCACCGCCGCCCGCATCCACGCCAGCCGTCGGGTCAGGTCGAGTGAGAGCAGCATCCGCCAGATCGCCAGATACCCCGCCGGGGTGCTCGCCACCACCTCGTCGACCGTGGTGAGACTGTTCGGGCCGCCGTCGTCCCACTCGGCCTTGGTGCGGAACAGCCCGTAGCCGTCGACACCGTCCGGTCCCTCGTGCAGCACCACCCGCCGCTCGGTGGCGCCACCACGGTGCGCCTGCGGGTCGACGAGCACGTACCGCCACCACCTGTCGTCGCGCGCCGACCAGCCGGGGCGATCGGCGCGTACGCGCTCGTACACCCGGGCCAGGTCGGCCTGTCGGTCGGTCGGGCGGTCCAGGCGCAGCCGGCCCTCGCCCGGCGTCGGTGCCGGTAGCCGCAGTTCGGTGGTCTCGCCGGAGACGTGGTACCGCTGGGAGGCCAGGCCGTAGCCGAAGCGCGGATAGATCCGGCCCTCGCTGGCCCAGAGCACCGCGACCGGCTCCCGGCGACTGTCGTAGATCTGACGCAGTTGGTGGTGCATCATCGCGGTGAGCAGGCCCCGCCGACGGTGGGTGGGCGCGACCCCGACCATGCTGACGTGTGCGGCGGCCAGGTCACCACCGGGCACGCCGAGCGTCCGGGTGAACGCGATGGCGGTGGCGACCAGGTCGGACCCGTCGCGGATCTGCAGGGCGCGTTCCGGTTCGAAGATCGGACGTTCGACTTCCTGGGCTTCGGTATCGAGCGTCTGATGGAACAGGGAACCGAGGAACCCGTTCATCTCGTCGAAGTCGTCGGCGGTGGCGGTCTCGATCGCCAGGGCGGAGGTGGTCACCGCTCGTGTCTAGCCGATCGGTGTGGGTGGGGCGACCGATTTGCGGGCTGGCTACCCTCGAAG
The DNA here is from genome assembly GCF_016863575.1 of Micromonospora sediminimaris. Taxonomy (NCBI): domain Bacteria; kingdom Bacillati; phylum Actinomycetota; class Actinomycetes; order Micromonosporales; family Micromonosporaceae; genus Micromonospora; species Micromonospora sediminimaris. The sequence goes on along the minus strand of NZ_BOPD01000041.1, from coordinate 15,386 downwards.
TCTCCAGCAGCGTCCGGGGGCGCCGCCGGTGAAAGGGGGAGGGAACGACATGGCCGAGCAGACGCAGCCGTGGGCGGAGCGGACCGTCGAGGTGCCGCCGCAGCCCGATGGCGGGGTGCCGCCGCAGCGCGACCCGTACCGTCGGGGTGTGGCCCAGGTCGGTGCCCGGGCGCCGCGTACCGAGCCGTTCCCGACGGTGGAGCACGAGCAGACCGGCACCGGCTGGCCCGGCGAACCGGTGCCGCGTCAGCCGTTGAGTTGGCACGTGGCCCGGCTGAAGCGCGGCGGCGAGTGGAGCTTCGCGGGAGCGCTGTTCGCCTTCGTCTGCTGGGGGATCTGGGCGATCTCCGGCGGCGGCGACCTCGTCGGACCGGTGGTGATCTTCGTGCTGAGCCTGCTGGTCGCGGCCGGGTTGTTCACTCTGGCCCGGCTGCTCGGCCGAGTGGTGCTGGAACGGCAGTTGGGCCGGGTCCGGCGCACCGCCCGGGGAGCGCACCTGGTGACGGCGGTGTTCCTGACCGGCCTCGGTGTCGCGTTCCTGCAACAGACGCAGTGGATCATGGACGCCTGGACCTGGCTGACGACCTGAGTGGCCGTCACCGGGCGGGCCGGCTCGGCGGCCGACCCGCCCGGTTCGTGGTCGCGTCGCACCGCGACCGAGGTCGTCACTCCACCAGGACGGCCGCCTGCTTACCCCGCCCGACGCGATTCATCCCCGCCCGCCAGGCGGTGCGGGCGACACGCCCTAGGAATCCTCGGGCCGGTTGTCTGCCGCGGCCGGGTGGCCGTCGTCTCCGTCCGGCGTCGCCTCGTTGCTCGCCGCCTGCTCCATCGCGTACGCGCACAGTTCCTCGAAGGAGACGTTGTTCTCGAGCGCGATCGCGAACAGCTTCTCGAACGAGTCCATCACCTCCACCGGGACCGAGCCGCCGCGCACCCGGTGCAACCAGGCGGACTGCTGTTCCAGCGGGTGGGTGCCGACCGCCGGTTCACCGACGTACAGGGGAAACGGCACGCGCGCCGTGCCGAACCGGCACGGGATCATGAAGTACCTCACCGGACCGTCCCTCCATCGGCACGGATGTCCACCGCACCGATGCTGCCGGTATTGGCGATGTTGATGCCGCCGAGATTGTGTTGTTCGACCGCGCCGGTGCGCGGCGCCGGCTCGTGGCGCGGATGATCGTCGCCGTCGTTCACCTCGGCCGCGGGCGGTGTACCCCGCTCGGTGGACAGAGACGCAGCATCTGCCCGGGTCTGCCGTCGGGTACGGCTGGCGGCGACCACGGCGCTGACCACGGTGACCAGGAAAGCGCCCAGCCCGGCCCACCAGCTCGCGCGTTCGAGACCCTCGCTGGCCAGGAAGATCACGCCGATGACCAGCAACATGGCGCCGGCCAGCGCGTAGACCACGACCCAGCTGACGGCCCGCCAGTTACCCCACATGTCTCCATCGTGGCCCTTCACTTCCCGTGCCCCGTGGGCCGTTCGGTCAGTAATGGCCGCGCCACGTATGGTTGTGCGTCTTACCTGCGCCGGGTTTTCTGGTTCGGTGACACCGCCGCAGGATGACGTGCCATCCGTCAGTCGACCGCCACAGTCACCCGCTGATGCGCTTGCCGGGTTGCTCCGTGACCTGCCCGGCGGTGCGACCGGCGCCGCCGGGCAGGCCAACACGGGCGGTACGAACATCGCCAACAGCGGCGTCATCGAACGCCTCACGGTGGCGTTGTCGGCCGCACATCCACAACCATCGACCACCGCCTTCGTCAGCTACCCGGAGAGCGACCGGGACTGGGTGGAACAGTCGCTGCTGGCGGCCCTCGATCCGCTGCCCATGCAGCTCTTCTACTCCGGTGGCCAGCTGCACCAACCCGACGACTGGGAAATGGTGTACGCCGTCATGGACAAGGCGTCACTGCTCATCGTGGTGGGTCGGGACAGCTCGGTGGTGCGTGATCGGCGGGTCCGTGACCAGGTGGCCTATTGGCTCGACAACCATCCGGACCGCAGTGGTGTGGTGCTGGTCGGCCAGCCGGACAGCCGGCCCGAGGCGATCGATCGACGGCTCGCCGGCCTGCCCATGGTCGCGGTACCGGGCGGCGACGTGGCTGCGGTGGCCCGGGCCGCCGCGAACGACCGGCTGGTCCGGGTCATCCGCTTGACGCCGCGCGCCGAACCGGTCGCGACCCGGGACCGGGCGGCCGACGAGGACGCGCTCGCCCCGGTACGCGAGGCGTACCTGCGCTGGGTGTACCGGACGCACAGCGGTATCGACAGCGTGATCGCCGGGGTGTCGGTGACGATGCCGCTGGCCGAGTGCCCGCCACCGGGGCCGCTGGTTCGCGACGGTTCGACCGGCCGAGCGCGGACCACCGAACTCGATCATCTGCGTAGCCGGGCCCGTCAGGCGGCCGGGGGCGGCACAGTGCCGGCCAGCGAGGCCGAGTTTGCGGTGCTCGCCGATCGGCCGCTGCCGACGTACCTGTCTCCGGCACGATCGATCGACCGGCTCGACCTTTCCGGGTTGCCGAACCTGTCCCCCGGCCGACTGGCCGGCACCGTCTGGCGGGCGATCGTGCTCGGCGAGCCCGGCAGCGGAAAGAGCAGCATGGTGCGCCGGCTCGCACACGACACCGCCGCGCGGCAACTCGCCGACGACGGGGAGCATGATGAGGTGCGGCGGCTGCCGGTGCTCTGTCGGGCCGCCGATCTCGCTGTCGGGCTGGCCGGCACCGAGGAGTCGGCGGAAGGGCTGGCCGCCCTCGCCATCCAGCTCGGGTGGGCCGGTGCAGCCCCCACCGACCCGGCCAGCGGCGACCCGTTGCCGCCCGACGAACTGGCCAGGCTCGCCCGGGTGGCGCTGCGTAGCCGGCGGCTGGTGCTGATTGTCGACGGTCTCGACGAGGTGCCCTCGCTGACCGATCGCCGCTCCGTCGCCGCCGCACTGGATGTCTTCGCCGCCTCCGGCGGTGTCCGGCTGGACCATCCCGCGCGGGCCCGCGGAAACCAGACGATCATCACCAGCCGGATCGCGGGCTACTACGGGGCGGCGCTCAGCGACCGGTTCGAGCAGTTGCTGATCGGGCCACTCGACGGCGACGGGGTCGCAGCGGTAATCGATTACTGGCTCGGCGGTTACTTCGCCACCGTTCACGTCCCCGAGGCAAACCAGGCACAACGTCGTACCGAGATCGATCAGGTGATCACCGGTGGTGGCTCCGCCGTGTGGCAGCTCGCCGCCAACCCGTACCTGCTGGTGTCGCTGATCTCGGTGGTCCTCTCCGGACTCTCCGGTCGTCCCGGTAGCCGCGGTGACCGGTGGCTCCGGGCGGACCTCTACACCGCGATGGTCGAGCACGCGGTGCGACGAGGGGGGCTGCGTTTCCCCGACGCGTCGGTCGACACCCTGATCCGGCTTCAGGCCGCGGTCGCGTACCAGATACACGACGTGTCACGAAGCGGGCTCGTCGAACGCACCACGCTCACCACCCTGTGTCACCGGGCGCTGGACCTGCTCGGCGAGCCGGTGCCGCCAGTCGTCGCCGAGCAGGCGGAACTGGTGATCGCCAGCATCGACCTGCTCACCGATCGTGGGCAGGGTTTGTACGGGTTCCGGCACCTGACGGTGCAGGAGTACTTCGCGGGCCGGTGGCTCATCGACGCCGGCACCGTGGACGCGATCGTCACCGGGATCAGCGACCGGCTCGGCGACCCACGTTGGCTGGAGGCGGTCCGGCTCGCCCTCGGTCAGCTCAGTCGGGTCTCGGAGAACGTCTTCTCGTCGGTACTCGACGAGTTGCTCACCGGGCCCACCAGACGACTGGCCGCCGAGATGCTCAGCCACAGCCTGGCCGACATCGCCGGGCTGCGCCGGCAACACCTGCGTGCCCTGGTCCGGGTGGCGGTGGAGACCGAGGCCGAGCTGACCGGCGCCGTCGTCACGCTGTACCCGGACGGCGCCCGGATGCTGGAGCCGCTGCTGCGCTGGGGCGTCAGCGTGCAGGGCGACACCGCACCTCGACTGATCTGCGAAGCGCTCTGCGAGCACCTGCGCGATCCGTTCCCGGCGAGCATGGTCGCCGCTGCCCGGCTGATCGACGCACTACGCCTCGACGACCGATCGGTCGTGCAGGCGCTGCTGGAGGCCCAGCACCGGGACGGCGCGGACCACGGCTGGCAGGCCACCCGCGCGCTGCTCTCCGTGCTGCACCGACGGATGGCCGCGACCGGTGGCGGTGACCCCGAGGAGGTCAGGTCCAGGCTGGACGCCGAGCAGCAGGCGCTGCTGGCGGCGATGGCGAGTGCCGTACCGCCGACCGTCGGCGCGGGCAGCGGCCGACGTCGTGCCGGCATCCGCGGCACCACCACGATTGGCGTACGCAACCAGATGCGCATCGCCCTGACGACCGAAGCGGCGCTGCGTGACCGGGTCCGCGGCGACCTCGGGTGGCTCCGGGTGATCCTCTGCCTCTACGGTGGCATCCCCTTCCTCGACATGATCCACTGGCTGCGGCGGCGGGACGAGGCCATGTCGGTGTTCGCCGCGCCGACCAGCGGGCCGGCGGAACGCTACCGGGCCGCGGTCCTGCTCGACACCCTCATCCAACCGGCGATCGCAGCGCGTGGTCCGCACCCGGTGGCGCTTCGCCCGGAACAGATCGCGGTCGACAGCCCACTGACTGATCGACTGCTGACCTGGTTGCGTACCGCCGTGCCCGGTAGCGACCTGCCGGGCCTGCTCACCGACGTGCTCGCCGACCGGCGCCTCGATACCGACACACGCGGCGACGCCCTGGCGGCCTGGCTGGTGCTGGACACCGGTGAGCAGCAGCCGTCCGCGACAGCGCCGTTCGTCGGGCCGGCGGCCGAGCCGGACGACGACAGCGCGGCCGTGGAAGCGGTCCGGCAGCGGGCCCGGTGGCGGCTGGGCCGCACCGACATGCTGCTCGGCGACGCGCTCGCCGGCCTCAGCCCGCTGGCGGCCGGAGCCGGGCTCGCCGGGGACGCCTCCGCCGACCAGTCCCGGGACGTTTTCGCCGATGTCGTACGCGCACTCTGGGTCGTCGGGCATCCCCGACGGGGCGGCGACTCGTCGACCGACCGGCCGTTGTCCGAGGATCTGGCGCTCGCGGTCTGCGGGGCGAACGAGGACAAGGAGTACGACGTCGCCGTCATGCTCGACGTCAGCGGCCGGGACATGGTCAACGTCGCGGGCGGCCTGGCCACAGCGCTCGCCGGGGTAGCGCGGACCGAGTCCGTCGCCGCCGCCGGCACCGACGACTGGCTACTCGACCCGCTCTCGCCGCCCACCGACGACCTGGCGGAGGCACTCACCGTGCTCGCGGGTCTGCATGCCCGGTGGGGGTTCCTGCGGTGCTGGTTCCTGGATCGGCTGGCCGAGCAGATCATCGCTGCGGGATTCCGTACCGAGGCGGCCTGCCTCGCCTTGGAGGTGCTGATCACCGATCCGACCAGCGCCCGGCGTACCCTCGAACGACTCGGCACGGCTGGCGGTGCCCGGCCGTCCGGCGATGCTCCTGCCGAGGACTCCGACCAGCACGATGAGGCTGGTGACGTCGAGCAGGCGGCGGGCGATCCACCGCTCGTCGGGAGCGGGCTGCCAGGCGATCCGATGGCGCTGGCCGCCCTCGACCGGTCGGGTGGGCAGCCCCGGCCGACGTACGCTGATCTCCGTGGGCGGATCCGGCTCGCGGCGCTGCTCGGTGACCGCTGGACGCTGCCCGCTCTCGACCGGGCGCTCAGCGGCCTCACCGACGGACACCAGCGCCTGCGGGCGATCGAACTCGCCGTGCAGGAGCGCCTGATCGCACCGGGCCCCGACCTGCTGGAGCGGGCGGTGTCGGCGACCCGGCAGATCGACGACCCTGCGGCACGTGCCAGTGCGTTCGCCCGGGTGGCCCGGTGGGCTGACCCGGACACCGAGGAGGCCCTGCTGTGCGAAGCGCTCGTCGCGCTGCGGGGCGCACCGCCCGACGAGGTCGCCCGCGTGCTGTCGGTCCTGCCACCGCCGGCAAGCGACGAGACACGGGCCCGGCACGGACGGTGCGAGACGGTGCTGACCACACGCCGCCAGCGCAGCATCGCCCGGGGCGACGCGGCAGGTGCGCTGCTCAGCCATGACAGGGTCGGCCGGGACGCGGACACGACGCAAGCCTGGGCCGCGCTCACCACGGCCGTGCTCTGCCGTCGCGGCCTCGACCTGCTCCGGGATGCTGCCGGTCGGTTCACATCGGAACGCGCCGCCTGGTCCGCCCTGTCCGACGGCGAGCGACGCCCCGCCGCACTCGCTGCTCTGCGCGCGCGGGCGGCAGCCGGTGTGACCCCGCTTCGGCTGGAGAACCAGGCCGTGGCTGGCCTTGACGCGCTGCTCGCCGCAGAGCAGGTCGACGACGCCGTCGACCTGCTGGCATCCAGCCGGGCGACCGCACGGGTGCCGAGCCTGCCCCGGTGGCGTGCGCATCCCCGGGCGGAGTTTTCGGCCGTCGCGACGCTGCTGGCGATCGAGTCCGGGGAACTGGATCCAGCCGCCGTGGCTCGCCTTCCGGAACTGCTCCGCAGCGGTGACGACCGGATCCGGCTGCGGACGCGGACCGCCATCGCCACGGTGTCCCGAGGCGGGCAGGGTCCACCGAAACTGCGGGCCAGCGCACTCGGCGCGGCAACGATTGTCGAACTCGTACGGCTGGTCGGTGACGCCCACGAGCGTCATCCGCACCTCCACGGCGACCTGTCGTGGGCGCTGGCCGACGTCGTGCACGACGCACCCGGTGTCCTGCGAACGGCGCTGGAGACGCTCTCCCCGGAGCCGGGTACCCGGCAGCGACTGCTCGCCGGGCTCCATCACCTGCGCCTGCCGGTTCTCGACATGTTGCTCGCGGAACTGCCCCGCCTCTGCGACGAGGAGCAGGCGAAGGTGCTCTGGGCGCTGCGGAGGGTGGCCTGGTCGCCGAGCCGCTTCGGCATGGAGACCACCCGGCTGCGTCGGGCGGCCGGCGCAGCCCGACGATGTGTAAACGAAAGCGGCGACGGACCTGCGGCGCACGCATTGCGCCTGCTCGGACAGATCCTGCCCGTGACCGGCCTCTCCATCGAATCGCTGCTCGGCGAGGCGCTTTCCGGGGACGGGCTCGCCGTGGCTGCCTGCGACGGCGTCGGGTTCCTGCTGAACCGGGTGCGATGGGAGGCGCCGGATCTGGACACCACGGAGGCGATTGCCGAGTTGTGGCTGCTGGCTCGCGATCCGTACGAGCCGATCGCCGTCGCCGCGTTGACCGCGTTGACCCGTGCGGGAGCGACGATCGAGGACGACGCCTCCATCGCACCCGACCTCGTGCTGCGTGGCCTCGTCGGGGCGGTGGACCCGTTCCTGGCCGGCGACGAGTGGCTGGCCGGCCTACGGCGGGCCGCACGTTTCGTCCTGCACGGCGCCCCGGCCGGGCACAGCGCTGCGCCGAACCCGCTGCTCGCGCTACTGCTGGACGAGGTTGTCGAGGAGATCGTGGACCGCGACGAGGCAGCTGACCGGGTGCGGTGGGATGCCGAGACCGACTATCTGTCCGTGCTGTGGGCGGTGGCGACGAGGCAACCGGCCGCCCTGCGGGAGGCAGTGGCCGATCAACCACACGACCTGCCCGCCCTGCTGCTGACGCTGCTCGGACGAGAGCCGGCGTGGGCGATCCGCAGTGTCGCCGGTGCGTTGCTGGTCATCCTGAGCGACGGTGACGCGCCGTCGCTGCGAACTCTGCTGGACATGGCGTGGGACACCGACGCGGTCGGAGAACGGGTCCTGAGCTCCTTCCGGTGGCTCGACCGGGTCACGGCTGCGGGCCTGGCAGAACTAGTCCGGGCCACCGCCGACCCGTTCGTCGCCCGGGCCTACTTCGCCGTGCAGATGCTCGCCGCGCTCGCGAAGCAGGGGGTACTCGGGCCCGAGGAGCAACGGACCGCGCTGGCTGCGGTGGCCGGAGCGGTTCGTCGCCCGGACGCCACCCGACACGTCCTGCTCGAACGGGACGGTCGGATCAGCAGCCTGGGCACCCTGGCGGACGCCTGTCGGCAGGCCGTCGGCTGGCTCGAATCGGATCGGCGGTCGCGCGATTCGCAGGCCGCCCATGCCGGTGTGGTGCTTGCCGCCTCGGGCGTCGGTGGCGAGCCGGTTACCTTGCGGCTCACCGGCGACGTGCCGACCAACGAGCCGATCCGCTACCAGATCGAATATCTCCAGCAGACGGAGAACATCGAACTGCCGGGCGTCCTGACCCAGCAACTCGGCGCGGTCACCGCAGCCGCCGCCGGGGCTGCCGTACCGCTGCGTGCCCTGCTGCCGGCCACCGGCGGGCAGGTGTCGCCCGCAGTGGCCCGAGAATGGGTGCCGAGCCGACCGGCCGAGCCGGAAGCCGCGCCGAAGGTCGCGCGGGACGAGTCGTCGACGCACCCGCTGCTGCTGGTCCTCGGCGCGAACATGGTCGGTGAGGAGATCTACAGCTACCTACGGGTGCCGAAGCAGCAGATCGAGGACATTCGCTCGGCGCTCGCCTCCGGCGCCCCGTTCACTCCGGCCGACTTCGGAACGGTGATCTTCAGCGGTCGGGGCAAACCCAGCCCTGAGGTCACCGAACTCGTCGGCGTACCCGACTACCTGATCCAGTTCAACGCACCGCCTGCGGCGGCGCCCGTGAACAGCGAACCGTCCGACGAGGTGTCACCCACTGACGTACCCGGGGCCGGGTAGCGCAGGTCCGTACCGGGACGTCCAGGTCAGGCGTTCAGGTACGCCAGCACGGCCAGCACCCGGCGGTTGTGGTCGTCGGAGGGCGGCATGTCCAGCTTGGTGAGGATGTTGTTTATGTGTTTGCTCACCGCCTTCTCGGTGATCCGGAGCTTGCCGGCGATCGCGGCGTTGGAACGGCCCTCGGCCATCTCGCCGAGCACCTCCCGTTCCCGGACGGTGAGGGCTGCCAGCGGCTCCCGGCGGGCGAGGAGCTGTGTGATGACCTCGGGATCCATGGCACTGCCGCCCGCAGCGACGCGGCGCACCGCGTCGATGAACTCGCCGACGTTGGCGACCCGGTCCTTGAGCAGGTAACCGACGCCACCCTGCGGAGTGCTGAGCAGTTCCCGGGCGTACAACGGCTCGACGTGCTGGGAGAGCACCAGGATCGGCAGTCCGGGGATCCGGTTCCGGGCCGCGATCGCGGCCTGCAGGCCCTCGTCGGTGAACGTCGGTGGGAGCCGGACGTCGACCACCGCCACCTCGGGCTGGTGGGTGACCAGGGCGGGTAGCAGAGCCGGGCCGTTGTCGACGGACGCGACCACGTCGAATTCGAAGGCCTGCAAGATGCGGGTCAGTCCGTCACGAAGGAGTGCGTGGTCCTCGGCGATGACAACGCGCACGGCAGCTCCATGGTGACGACGGTGGGCCCACCGGGCGGGCTCGACAGCGCCATCGTGCCATCGAAGGCGGCGAGGCGACGCTCGATACCACGCAGACCGGTGCCGGCGGCGGAGTCGGCACCGCCGGCACCGTCGTCGGTCACCACCATCGTCAACAGTCCCTCGACGTGGCGCAGCGACACCCACGCGTGGTGCGCGCGACTGTGCCGGACCACGTTGGTCAGGGTCTCGGCCACGGCGAAGTACGCCGCCGACTCGACCGGCGTGTCGAGCCGGCCGGGAAGATCGGCGTCGACCGCGATCGGCACGGGCAGGCTGAGCGCCAGTGCCCGCACCGCGCCCTCCAGACCACGTTCCGCCAGTACGGGCGGATGGATGCCGCGGACCAGATGCCGCAGTTCGACAAGCGCCGTACCGCTCGACTCACGTGCCTCAGCGAGCATCTCGTGAGCCGCGGCCGGATTGCGGTCGATCAGTTCGTCGGCGAGCCCGATCATCATGCCCAGCGAGACGAGCCGCGCCTGGATGCCGTCGTGCAGGTCGCGTTCGATGCGGCGCAACTCGGCGGCCTGAGCGTCCACCGTGCCGGCCCGGGTCACGGTCAGCTGGGTGACGCGCAGCCGGAGCTCGGCGGCCCTGGTCGGCGCGAGGAGCAGCCGGTCGAACAAGGCGTCCACGCGACGCAGCCACGGTGCCGCCCACAGGCCGAGGGCCAGGATGGCAGCACCCTGCGGAACGCAGAGCAGGGCCTCACCCACCGAGTCGACGGACCAGACCGTGCCGTAGCCGTACCAGTCGGTGCCGAGCCAGATCCACACCGGCGTCAGCGTCAACCCCACCAGCCCGTACAGCGGTATGGCCAGCGCGACCACGCCGAGGACGACCCCGACCAGGGCACCCGGCACCAGCCAGGCGAGATCCCGCCAGGTTGCCGGGTCGGTGACGACCCACCGGAAGCGGCGCCACCCGCCGGGTACGGCCCGCTCCGGAGGCGGATGGTACGGACGGGCCACCAGGACACCGGACCGGGCGGCGACCCGCCGCTCAAGATCGGTGCGTTTCCTGACCAGCTTCGTCGTCCAGGGCACCAGCGCCATGCCGAGGAAGGGCACCGGCACCAGCGCCAACGCGACGATCGACAGGACGACCAGCGGGAAGTTCGTGAGCGCCAGGCCGATCGCGGCCACCCCGGCCAGCACCGAACGCACGCCCCGGCGGACCCACGGGGCAATCCGTTCACCAGCTCCGGCCACGTCCACAGGTCACATTCTGCCCACGGCGGCTGCCGATTGTCGGTGGTGCCAGCACCCCCTCCGCAGAGGAGGTAGAACTCCTGACGCGCAGATCGTGACGCGGTTTGCTGGTTCCATGACGACCACGACGACCGGCAGCGATTTCGCCGTACTCGCCCGCCGGATCACCGGAGCGGGCCTGATGCGGCGGCGGCCCGCGTACTACCTCGTCCGCCTCAGCGCCGTCGCGCTCATGTACGTCGGCGGTTGGACGGCCTTCTTCGTCATCGGTTCCTCCTGGTGGCAGATGATCACGGCCGTCTTTCTCGCCGTCACGTTCGCCCAGGTGGCACTGGTGGCGCACGACCTGGCGCACCGTCAGGTGTTCCGTACCAGACGACCCAGTGAACTCGCCGGACTGCTCGCCGGGAACCTCGGCGTCGGGATGAGCTACGGCTGGTGGATGGACAAGCACACCCGCCACCACAACAACCCCAACCACGACGACCTCGATCCGGACGTGGCACCCGAGGTGCTCATCTGGGCGGCCGAGGCAGCCGCCGGCCGGCGCGGGCTGAAGGGCTTCATCACCCGGCACCAGGCCGTACTCTTCTTTCCGCTCCTGACGCTGCTCTCCGTCAGCCTCAAGGTGTCAAGCGTCAAGGCCCTGCGCGACGGCACGGTGCGGCGTCGCGGTGCGGAGAGCGCCCTGCTGGTGCTGCACGCCGTCGGCTACCTCACGGCGCTCCTCGTGGTCCTCACGCCACTCCAGGCGGTCGCCTTCCTGCTGCTGCACCAGGCCCTGTTCGGCGTCTACCTCGGCATGACGTTCGCACCGAACCACAAGGGCATGCCACATCCGACCGGCGACGAGGACTTCCTGCGCAAGCAGGTGTTGACCTCCCGCAACGTCCGTGGCAACTGGCTCACCGACGTGGCGCTCGGCGGCCTGAACTATCAGATCGAACACCACCTGTTCCCCGGCATGCCGACGCCGAACCTGCGCAAGGCGCAACCGATCGTGCAGGCGTACTGCGCCGAGATCGGCGTGGCGTACGAACAGACCGGCCTCATCGACTCCTACCGCCAGGCCCTAAGACACCTGCACGAGGTCGGCGCCCCCGCCCGCGCCGAACACGCGGCCCGCTGAGCCAGTCGACGCCGTACGTGCCGGGTGCCAAGGTTCACTAGACATGGCCGCTCCAAGTCGTGGACGGTGGGAATCAGCGACCGCGCGCCAACTCCTCGACCTCGGCGAAGCTCACGACGCGGTCACACTCATCATCGGTCAGCTTGTTGATCAGAGCCTTGCCGGCCTGAGCCTGCCTGGTGCTGGGCAGGTCACCGGCAACAAGGTCCGGCAGCGCCAGTTCGTAGCCCACCCGAGCATTGGCCGAATACCGATGACGGGTACGCGCCACCGCACTCGCCACCCGCACGGCATGCTCATTGCCCGGCGGAACATGCCGACGGTCGACCTCACGGGCACCGAACCGCATCCGATGATGGAACTCGCACGTCTCGCACGCGGCCGGCCCCTGGGTCAGCCGTGACCCGCACGCCGGACAGCTCAACCGATCGATCGCCCCGTCGACGGTCCGCCAGTCGTACGCCGCCGGATCATCGGCCACCAGCCAGGCCAACTCGACCGCCTCGGAAGAATCAGGCTCGACATCGAGGCCGACGGCAAACCGCTCCCACGCCTGACGAATCTCCGACTCGATCTCCGCGATCACACGAGCCAGCAGCGCGCTACGCCAGGCGCGGGAATCACCGGTCACGGTGTCGCCAGTCACGGTGGCAATCGTGGCAGCACCACACGCACCGCGGCCACCACTCCTCGGTGCGACGGTCAGCCGCCTGCCAGACCCGAACAACCCGGGGTAGTCAGCGACGCGGCAGTCGATGATCCCGCCTCGTCGGTGTGCCCGAGTCCGCAATCGTCCCCTGGCCCTCTCGTCGGCAGCCACGATGCCAAGCGGTGCAGTGGGCTCCGATCGACTCAGCATGGGGACGGCGGCCACAGCTTCCCCGAACTATCGTGCCGCCCATGCTGTTCGACGCGTCCATCTCGCAGATGTTCTTTGCCTCGGTCTTATGGCTCGCTGGTCAGGTCGTCCTGTACGTCGTGATCCGGACAGCCGTGCGCCACGCCATCGAGGACGCGGATCGTCGCCGAGCCGCAGAGCAACGTGGGTGAGCCGTAGAGTCTCGCTTCGCCAGCAGGCCGAGTGACACGGACCGCACCGCGCGCTCGCGCCGTGCCTAGACGCCCGGACACCACCGAATCACAGGCGGTGCCGGCAGCCGCGCTGCTACGAGCGAATAGACCGCTCCGCAGGGGAGAGCTGCTGCGGCAGAACCGCAACCCGGGCCCGAGCCACGGCTACTGCCATGATCGGGAACGGCACCTGGCCGCGTCTTGGCTGGAAGTTGCTGGAGCGGGCGACGGGAATCGAACCCGCACCGTCAGTTTGGAAGATCGTTTCCGGCTGTCATGATCTGCCCGGATCGCCTGGTCAGTCGGGGTGTGGTCGGGCCCGATCATGACCCCTGCTGACCGTCTGGGACACCGGCTACTGGCACGTGGCTGGCACGGCTGCGCAGAGGCGCGCGGCTGTCCGGCGGTGTGCGGCTTACCGCCCCCGGCCTGTCGGGCCGGGGGCGGCTTTCCGTGCCGCCGGCTCTCCGCGCGGCCGAGTGACGCTGGTGTCGGTGGTGACCGTGCGACAATGGGCGGCGGTGTGTGATGGAGGAGGTGGGTCGTGATGTCGAGCAACGCCGAGCGGATGCCCGAGTGGCCGACCGCTGAGCACGTGCCGGCCGAGGAGTTGGCCCGCCGGCAGGGTGTGCGGCCGGTCGCCTCCGTTGACGACCTGGCCCGCCCGGATCTGTTCGAGTCCGACGAAGAGCTGGACGACTTCCTCGCCGACCTGTACGCCTCTCGGCGGGCCAGTGCCGCGTGAGCCTGGTCGTCCTGGACACCGACGTCGCGTCGGCGATCCTGCGGGGCCGCCTGCCTGACCGGCTTCGTGCCCGGCTGGCCGGTAAGACCCTGTGCATCACGTTCGTCACGCTCGGCGAGTTGACCAAGTGGACCGTGCTGCGGAGCTGGGGGCCGCGCAAGCTGGCTGACCTCGCGCAGTGGCGATCCGGGGTCGTGCTGCTGCCCTTCGACGAGGCGGTGGCGACCACCTGGGGCCAGCTCCAGGCGCGGGCGCAGCATCGGGGACGTCCCCGGCCGACGAACGACTCCTGGATCGCGGCCTGCTGCCTGGTTGACCGGCTTCCGCTGGCGACCTTCAACGGCAAGGACTACGCCGATTTCGCCGAGTACGACGGCCTACGCCTGTTCGACGTCTCGTAGCTTCACCTCCCGCCCGCCGCGACCGGACGGCGGCGATTAGTCCTGCCGGTCAGCGGCCAGCCGAACCCACACGCCCGGTGGCAAGCCGCGCAGCGGCGCGGCAGCCGATCGCCCCGACCTCGACGGTGGCCAACCGTCGTCGCGAATCGCCACGGCACCAGCCTCGGCCTGAGCCACCTCGTCGACGCGTAAATCGCTGTGAGAAGACGATGGCAGCCTCCTACCCTGGGGCTATGCGGCGTCGCCAGGATCGGATTCGACGTGAAATCGGGTCGTTCATGAAGGCGTACGGACGTGCGGCGGCCGGCAACGGCAGCGACCCCAACGACCGCCACTACAGCCGCAAGCTCGAAGCCGAGATCAAGCGGATGAGACCGGAAGACCTCGATCGCCTGCTACGCGACGAAGACGGTGACGACGACACCGAAGATGCCTGACCATCGCGGACCTCTCGCCCGCCGCGCCGGCCGATGCCTGCCGGAGGCCGCCAGCAGGCCGAGTGCGGCGGGCGGGCCGCGCTTGCGCGGCCCCTTGTTTTCACCGGGGACAAGGGGGCGGTGTTGCGTTCCGGCAACTTCCGGCGCGCGCTCGGCTGGGCGGCGGCGCTGCGGGCGGCTGGCATGCCAGACGGGTTCCACTTCCACGATCTGCGGCACACCGGCAACAACCTGGCGGCGGCGACCGGGGCCAGTACCCGTGACCTGATGCACCGGATGGGTCACGCCAGTATACGGGCGGCGCTGATCTATCAGCACGCCAACAGCGAGCGGGACCGGGAGATCGCCGACGCCATGGACCGCCGCATCACCAAGCAGACGAAGCGCGCGACGGCCAAGGCCAAGCAGAAGCCGACCAAGGGCAAGAAAGCCACGCGGCCGGCACGTAAGACCGCCTCCGACGGCACGGCCGGCGCTACTGGCACGCCAATGGCACGCAAGATCAAAGAGAGCTGAGACGAGAACGGCCCAGGTTCGGCGATCATGCCGTTCACCTGGGCCGGAGTTCGTGGAGCGGGCGACGGGAATCGAACCCGCACCGTCAGTTTGGAAGACTGAAGCTCTGCCATTGAGCTACGCCCGCGTACACCCGGAGGACCGGGTGCGCCCGACAGCCTACCCAATACCCGCGGCAGCCGCGCGGCCGTATCCCCGTGCCGCGCCTGCGCGTCGATCCTCGCAACATGCGGCATGTTGCGGTCTCACGAGGCCGAGAAACCGCAACATGCCGCAAACTGCGCCCGCCGACCCGCCGACCCGCCGACCCGCCGACCCGCCGACCCGCCGACCCGCCGACCCGCCGACCCGCCGACCCGCGCCGACCCGCGCCGACCCGCGCCGACCCGCGCCGACCCGCGCCGACCCGCGCCGACC
>NZ_BOPD01000040.1:0-54615 GCF_016863575.1 Micromonospora sediminimaris | reverse complement strand
GCGCGGCCCGGTGGTGCGCCGGGGGTTCCGCCGCGTGGTGCGGCCCGCCCCGACGGTCCGGCCGGTCGCCCGGGCGGCCCGCCGTCCGGCCCCGCCCGCGGCCCGCACCGGCCCGATGTTGGCCCGCACCGGCCCGATGTTGGCCCGCACCGGCCCGATGCCGGCTCCGCCGGCGGTGGCCCGGCTGACCCCGTCCGAGGTGCCGGCACCGGTCCGATCGGTCCGCCGGTCACGGCTCGAGCCGGCGCCCCGGTTCGACCGGAGGACCGGCTCGCCGGCCGGGCCACGCCACCGCACCGGCATCCGGCGCGTCCCGAACCCTCCGGGCCTCCGCCGGTGCCTCCCGGGCGCGGCGGTGAGGCTCCGGCGGTGGCCCGCGCCGCGGCTGCCGTGGCACCGGCTGATCCGGCCGGGCATCCCGGGGCGGAGCCGACGGCCCGACGTGCCGAGGTGCCGCCGGCCGCCGACGTCGACCGGCCCGAGGGCGACCAGACCGGCGACGGTGGCGAGTCGCGCCGCCAGGCGCCAGGTTCCCCGCGGCTGCGCGCCGCCGTGCTGGTGCTGGCCAGTGTCCTCCTGCTCGGCGTTCTCCCCGCGTTCTTCGGGGTGCAGACGATGAACCGGGATCCGGTCTTCGCCTCGCTTGACGAACTGGAGGTGCCGTCCTGGGCCTCGGTCGAACCGGTCGATGACGTCAGCGGCAGCCAGTGGTGCCTGCTCGACTGCCGGTTGCGGGAACGGACCGCCACCTCCGACCGGTCGCCGGACGAGACGGCCCAGGCGTACGAGGCCGCGCTGACCCGCGACGGTTGGCAGCGGTGGACGCCCAACTACTGCCCGGAGCAGGAGGAGAAGGGCAGCTACACCTGCTGGCGGCGGGACGAGCTCACCCTCGACCTCTGGGTACGGGAACGGACCTGCGTGCCGCCACCCGTGGACGGCGAGCCCGCGGTGGTGCCGGCTCCCGACCCGTCCACCGCGGCGCAGGAGTGCCCCGGATCGTTGGTGTCGGTGAAGGTGCGCAACGCGATCGACGACGAGCGGACGCGGCCACAGCCGAGCACCGATCCCTCGCTCACCGGTGAGGATCCCTTCCCGACACTTACCGATGACCCGTTGAGCGACCTGACGCCGTCACCACCGTCCTGAGCCGATCGTCATCACGGACGGTAGGGTCAGGTGCTGGTGGTGACCGGCGGTCGGCCGGGCACTCGACGTTGACGTGGGCGAGACGGTCGTGCGGCTCGGGGCGCTGCGCCCCGACGGCACAGTTTGAGGAGGACTGGCGTGGGCTTTTTGGAGGTCGCGGCGCTGATCGCGGCGATCGCGTTCGCGATGCTGGTGCTGATCCTGACGCTGCCCATCCTGCGTCTGCGACACACCGTGGACGCCACCACCCGCATGATCAACGACCTCAACGACCGGACGGGGCCCCTGCTCGGTGACGTCAACACCACGGTACGCAACGTCAACGTGACGTTGGAGCAGGTCCAGACCTCGATCGACGGGGTCAACCTCCAACTGGCCAAGGTCGACACGATGACCGGTCACGCGCAGAACATCAGCGCCAACGTCGCCAACCTGGTCACCGTGGTCTCCGCCGCCGCGGCCAACCCGCTGGTCAAGGTGGCCGCGTTCGGGTACGGCGTGCGCAAGGCCGCCGCCACCCGCCGGCACGCCGAGACCGAGCGCGAGGTGCGGGACACCATCAAGGCTCAGCGGCGCGCCGCCCGGCGCGGGAACCGCTGACCCCGAGGGCACCCGGGAGGTACGAGCATGAGGCGTCTTTTCTGGCTGGGCATCGGGCTGGCCGTCGGTGTGGTGGTGGTGCGCAAGGCGACCCGCGCCGCGCACGCGTACACCCCGGCCGGCATCGCCGACAACCTGTCGCAATCCGCTGGCGGACTTGTCGAGGAACTGCGTAGCTTCGTGGCGGACGTACGCGCCGGGATGGCCGAGCGGGAGCACGAGATCCACGAGGCGTTCGCCCAGGGCGAGGCGTTCGACGACCAGTTCGCCGAGTTGCGGGAGGACCCGCGTGTCGGCGACCGAGAGATCTTTCCGGAGGAACACCAGCGATGAAGACGGCGGAGATCAAGCGGCGGTATCTCGCCCACTTCGAGGCGAACGGTCACACCGTGGTGCCGTCCGCTCCGCTGCCCGCCATCAGCGACCCGAACCTGCTGTTCGTCAACGCCGGCATGGTGCAGTTCGTCCCCTACTTCCTGGGTCAGCAGACGCCGCCGTACCGGCGCGCGGTCAGCGTCCAGAAGTGCATCCGTACGCCGGACATCGACGAGGTCGGCAAGACCAGCCGGCACGGGACGTTCTTCCAGATGAACGGAAACTTCTCCTTCGGCGACTACTTCAAGGACGGGGCGATCCCGCTCGCCTGGGAACTGGCCACGAAGTCGGTCGAGGCCGGTGGGTTCGGGCTGGATCCGGAGCGGATCTGGGCGACGGTCTACCTCGACGACGACGAGGCGTACGACATCTGGCGTCGTACCGGGGTGCCCGACGAGCGCATCGTGCGCCGGGGCAAGAAGGACAACTTCTGGTCCATGGGCATCCCCGGCCCGTGCGGCCCGTGCTCGGAGCTGTACTACGACCGGGGCCCGGCCTACGGCGCGGAGGGTGGCCCGGAGGTCGACGAGGACCGGTACCTGGAGTTCTGGAACCTCGTGTTCATGCAGTTCGAGCGGGGCCCGGGCACCGACAAGGAGAACTTCCCGATCCTTGGTGAGCTGCCGGCGAAGAACATCGACACCGGCATGGGCCTGGAGCGGATGGCGTCGATCCTGCAGGGTGTCGACAACCTCTACGAGATCGACGAGGTTCGCCCGATCCTGGACCGTGCGGCCGAGCTGACCGGCAAGCGGTACGGCGCGCACTCGGGCCACGCCGCCAACCAGTCACACCCGGACGACGTGCGGCTGCGGGTGATCGCCGACCACGTGCGTACCGCGTTGATGCTCATCGGTGACGGGGTGACCCCGTCCAACGAGGGTCGCGGGTACGTGCTGCGGCGGATCATGCGTCGGGCGATCCGGTCGGTGCGGCTGCTCGGCTGGCAGGAGCGGGCGCTGCCGGAGCTGCTGCCGGTGGCGCGGGACTGCATGGCGCCGTCCTACCCGGAGCTGGCGGCGGACTTCGACCGGATCTCGGCGTACGCGTACGCCGAGGAGGATGCGTTCCTGGCCACGTTGCGGGCCGGTACGACGATCCTGGACACCGCGATCACGCAGACCCGCAGTTCCGGGGGCGGCGCGCTGTCGGGGGAGCAGGCGTTCCAGCTGCACGACACGTACGGCTTCCCGATCGACCTGACCCTGGAGATCGCCGCTGAGCAGGGGCTCACCGTCGACCAGGAGGGCTTCCGCCGGCTGATGGCCGACCAGCGGGCCCGCGCGAAGGCCGACGCGCAGGCGCGCAAGACCGGGCACACCGACCTGTCGGCGTACCGGTCGGTGCTTGACGCCGGCGGTCCGGTGACCTTCACCGGCTACACCGAGACGGCCCGCGAGTCGACGGTCCGCGCGGTGCTCGGCACCGACGGCGCGCGCGCGGCGGCCGTCGAGGGCGACACCATCGAGCTGGTGCTCGACACCACCCCGTTCTACGCCGAGGGCGGTGGCCAGCAGCCCGACCTCGGCATGATCACGGTGGGCGGCGGCCAGGTCGAGGTCCTCGACGTGCAGCAGCCGGTGCCGGGGCTGATCGTGCACCGGGCCCGGGTGCTGCGCGGCGAGGTGCGCGCGGGGGAGACCGGCTACGCGGAGATCGACACCAGCCGGCGGCGGGCGATCTCCCGGTCGCACACCGCCACCCACCTGGTGCACCAGACGATGCGTAACTTCCTCGGCGAGTCCGCCACCCAGGCCGGCTCGTTGAACGCGCCCGGCCGGCTGCGCTTCGACTTCAACACCGCCACCGGGGTGGCGCCCAGCGTGCTGCGGGACGTGGAGCAGCAGGTCAACGAGGTGCTGCTGGCCGACCTGGAGGTGCACGCGTTCATCACCTCACTGGAGGAGGCGCGGCGCATCGGTGCCATGGCGCTCTTCGGCGAGAAGTACGGCGAGCATGTCCGGGTGGTCGAGGTCGGTGACTACGCCCGCGAACTCTGTGGCGGCACCCACGTGGCCCGCTCCGGTCAGCTCGGTCTGGTCAAGATCCTTTCCGAGTCGTCGATCGGTTCCGGCGTACGCCGGGTCGAGGCGCTGGTCGGGATGGACGCGTTCAACTTCCTGGCCCGCGAGCACCTGCTGGTGTCCCGCCTCGCCGAGCTGTACCGCGTCCCCTCCGAGCAGGTCGCCGACCGGGTCGAGCAGACGGTCACCCAGCTGCGCGACGCGGAGAAGGAGCTGGAGAAGCTACGCGCGCAGCTGGTGCTCGGTGGCGCGGCGGCCCTCGCTGCCCAGGCCAAGGACGTGCACGGGGTCGCCTACGTGGGCACCGAGGCGCCCGAGGGGGCGGCCGGCAACGACGTGCGTACCCTCGCCCAGGAGATCCGGGGCCGGATCGACGCGTCCCGGCCCGGGGTGGTCGCGGTGGCCGCCCGAGCCAACGGCAAGGCGTCGCTGGTGGTGGCGGTGAACCCGGCCGCCCGCAGCCGGGGCATCGCCGCGAACGAGTTGGTCAAGGCGGCGTTCTCCGGTCGTGGCGGCGGCAGCCCCGAGCTGGCCCAGGGCGGCGGGCTGCCCGAGTCGGAGGTGCCTCGACTGTTGCTCACGGTCGAGCGGGCGCTCGCCGACGCGTGAGTCGTCAGCGCAGCGGATCAGGGCGGACCGGCGCGGTCCGCCCTGACGCGTTTGTCGGGGGAGGTGACGCGGCGTGAGCGACTCGCCCCGTGGGGTACGGCTCGGCGTGGACGTCGGGCAGGTCCGGATCGGGGTCTCCCGGTCCGATCCGCACGGGGTTCTGGCCACCCCGCTGGTCACCCTCGCGCGGGAGCAGAACCCCAGGTCAGATGCGGTGCCGTCGGACGTCACCGAACTCGCCGCGCTGGTCGCCGAACATGAGGCAGTCGAGGTGGTGGTGGGCCTTCCGGTCAATCTGGCCGGCAAACATGGCCCGGCGGCGGAGCACGTGAAGGCGTACGCTCGACAACTGGCCGATGTGATAACTCCGGTCCCGGTGACGCTCACCGACGAGAGGATGTCCACGGTCGTGGCGAGCCGTAGGCTTGCCGAGCGTGGTGTCCGGGGGAAGAGACAACGGGCGGTGGTCGACCAGGCCGCCGCCGTGGAAATTCTGCAGAGCTGGCTGGATGCGCAGCGGAGGCGGACGCAATGATGGACGAGCTGGACCTCGGGTTCGACGAGCAGGAGCGGGGGGAGAAGGGCAAGCACCGCCGTGGCCGCCGTAAGGGCGGCCGGTCCGGTGGTGGGCGGGGCAAGACCGTTCTGGCCCTGCTGCTGGCCGTCGTGCTGCTCGGCAGCATCGGCGGGGGCGCCTTCTACGGCTTCGACCGGATCCAGAGCTACTTCGTCACGCCCGACTACGACGGCGGCGGCACCGAGGAGGTGACCGTCCAGATTCCGCAGGGCGCGTTCCTCGCCGACATGGCCGTGGCGCTGTACGACGCCGGTGTGATCAAGAGCACCAAGGCGTTCATCGAGGCGGCCGACGAGAATTCCCGCAGCCGCAACGTCCAACCCGGGACCTACAAGCTGCGCAAGCAGATGAGCGGTGAGCTGGCCCTGGCCGCGATGCTCGACCCGAAGAACCGGGTGGTCAACGGGCTCACCATTCCCGAGGGGCGGACCGCGAAGAGCATCTTCAAGCTGCTCAGCGATCACACCGAAATTCCGGTGAAGGAGTTCGAGACCGCCGCGAAGGACCCGGAGAAGCTCGGCGTACCGGACTGGTGGTTCAAGCGGGAGGACGGCAAGAAGCCGAAGAAGTCGATCGAGGGCTTTCTCTTCCCGGACACCTACGAAATCCCGCCGGACGCCACCGCCGAGGCCATCCTCGGCCAGATGGTCGACCACTTCCTCACCGTCACCGGCGAGATGGAGTTCGCCGACCGGGTGCAGGAGGAGCGCGGCGGGATCTCCCCGTACGAGGCGCTGATCGTGGCTTCGCTGGCCCAGGCAGAGGCTGGCACCAAGAAGGACCTCGGCAAGGTCGCCCGGGTCGCCTACAACCGGGTGTACCGGGGCAACTTCGACTGTGGCTGCCTGGAGATGGACGTCACCGTCAACTACTACCTGGAGTTGACGGGGCAGAAGACGAAGACGTCCGGCCAGATGACCCAGAGCGACCTGGACAATCCGGATAATCCGTACAACCGCAAGCTACGCGGCATGATCCCCACGCCGATCAACAACCCCGGCAAGGAAGCCCTTGAGGGGGCGATGGATCCGCCGGTCGGCGACTGGCTGTTCTTCGTGGCGGTCGACAAGGAGGGCAACTCCGCCTTCGCGGAGACCTACGACGACCACCTGAAGAACGAGGCCAAGGCCCGGGAAGCCGGCATCATCTGAGCGCTGCTGAGACACGGTGACCGGGTGAAGACCCGGTCACCGACGTGGCGACCCGGCGTTCAGGCCAGGTCGAGGGTGGTCGTGGTGTCGGTGGCGTCGATGGTGAAGCGTGCGGTGCGGTCCCCGACGGAGACGGTGTAGTCGCCGAGGAAGCCCTCGACGGTTACGGTGCCGTCCGCTCCGGTGCGCAGGTCCGTCGGCGGCAGCCACCACTCGCCCTTGACCAGCGCTGCCAGCGCGTCGTACGCCGGCTTCGGGCTGCCGTCGGCGCGGACCAGTCCGGCGGGCGCGCCGAGCCACGCACCCCGGTCGGTGAGCCCCCAGTAGTTGATCGACTGGACCGCCGGGTGAGCGAGCAGCGAACGGTAGTGCCGGACGATTTCCTCGGCCTGTCGCGCCTCGCCCTCCGGCGTGCTGGGCCAGTGCGGGATCTGGTAGTCGTTCAGGTCCTCGATCTCGGGCGGCATCAGGTGCCCGGAGACCAGGGTGGTCTCGGTCAGGTGCAGTGGCAGCCCGTACCGGGCGAACCGGTCGAGCATCTGCTGCATGTACTCCTCGCCCCGGTAGCCCTGGTGCATGTGGGTCTGCAAGCCGATCGCGTCGATGCGGACGCCGGCTTCGAGAACACCCTCGATGAGGCATTCGTACGCCGAGCTGAGGTCGAAGTCGTTGAGCACCAGGGTGGCCGCCGGGTTGGCCGCCCGGGCCTCCTCGAACGCCAACCGCACCAGGTGGATGCGTCCGCGCGCCCGAGCCAGCGGGGTGATGGCGTTCTCGCCGTTGTCGAAGACGGGCATGATGACCGCCTCGTTTATCGCGTCCCAGGTGTCGATGAGGCCGGCGAATCCACCGGCCACATCGCGGACGCGGGCCCGCAGCAGCCCTTCGACCTCGTCGAGGTCCAGACCGAGCAGCCACGACGGCTGCACGGTGTGCCAGACCAGCGGATGGCCCTTGACGGCGACGCCCCGTTCGGCCAGCCACCGTGCCGTGGCGGTGAGACGTTCGGTGTCGGGCGCACCGCGCCGCGGCTCGTAGCGACCCCAGTAGAACGGCAGGGTCGCGGTGTTGAACAGGTTCAGCCACAGCTCACCCAGCCGGTCCAGCTCCAGGTGGTCGGTCCCGCCGAAGCTCTCGACGTCCGTGGTCCCCGCCGGGCCGGGCCCGCCCACCAGGTTGACGAAGTCGAAACCGATGTTGCCGAAGGCGAAGGAGTGCCGGTCCTGGGCGACCGTCACCACCTGGTCGGCGAGCGGCTGCCGGTCGGCGCCTCGGACGGTGAGGGTGATCTCGCCCTTGCGGTGCCGCAGACTGCTGTCAGACATTGTTGGATGTTAGGCGACAGGTGTGCATGCTGCTGAGGAGCGATCGTGGCTGAGTCAGGGAGCGCCGCGTCAGTGCCTGCGGCGTCGGGGCGTGCAGCATCGGTGCCCGAGGCGTCGGTGCACGGGCCAGCGGCGCACCGGGCGGCGGTGCTGGGCAAACCGATCGCCCATTCGCTCTCCCCGGTGATCCACAATGCCGGGTACGCCGCCGCCGGGTTGACCGGCTGGTCGTACACCCAAATCGAGTGCGCGGCGGCGGAGCTGCCGGCCCTGGTCACCGGCCTGGGCCCGGAGTGGGCCGGGCTGTCGGTGACCATGCCGGGCAAGGAGGCGGCGCTCGCGGTGGCCGCCGAGGTCTCGCCGGTCGCCGCCGCCGTGGGTGCGGCCAACACGTTGGTACGCCGACCCGACGGCACCTGGTACGCCGACAACACCGACGTCAGCGGCATGGTCGAGGTGCTGACCGAGGCGGGCGTACGCCCCGGTGCCACAGTCACCGTGCTCGGCGCGGGCGGTACCGCCCGGGCGGCCCTCGCGGCGGCGGCCCGGCTGCACGCGGCCGCAGTGACCGTGATCGCCCGCCGCCCGGCGGCGCTCGCCGAACTGGAACCGGTCGCGGCGGCGCTCGGCGTGACGATGATCGGCGCACCGTGGCCGGCGGCGGCGTGGTCCGAGGCTTCGGGGCTGGCCGGTGTCGATGTGCTGATCTCCACGGTGCCGAAGGGGGCCGCCGACGAACTTGCCGGCAGGGTGCCCTGGCGAGCCGGCACGGTGGTCTTCGACGCGATCTACGACCCGTGGCCGACCCCGCTGGCCGCCGCCGCCGAAGCCGCCGGCTGTCGGATCGTTTCCGGCCTCGACCTGCTGCTGGCCCAGGCGATCGGCCAGTTCGAGCAGTTCACCGGCGCACCCGCCCCCCGCTCGGCAATGGCCGCCGCCCTCACCGCCGCCACCCGCGCCGGTACCTGATCTCCCGCCGGCCGGCGGCCTTGTCCGGCTCAAGGTGACGGTACCCAACGCGGCGAGGCGTGCCGGGACCCTCGCCGCCCGCGAGCCGCCGCCCGCCCCGCCGCCCCGCTCCGGTCGCCGCTCGCCCCGCTCCGGTCGCCGCTCGCCCCACCGCCCGCTCGCCGGCGCCGCCCGCCAGCCGCCTGCACCGCCGGCACCGCTCGCCCCGCGGTCCGCTCCCGGCCGCCGGGGCGATCTGCCGAGATCTTGGAAAGTTTGCGTTAGCGAATAACGGAAACGTTCCAAGATCTCGTGTGCTGGTGGCGGTGAGCGACGTGATGGTGCTGCGCCGACCGGCAACCCGCCGTGAACTTCATGATCAATGGAGTCGGGTGAGGTGGGGGCGGGGCGGGGGTGGGGTGGGAGGCGTAGGAGTGTCTTAGGTGAGTTTTAAGACGCGCTTAGGTCCTGCCGTCATTCGCACGCTCCGTTGTGTACGCGGATACGCTGCTCAGCGTTATCGTCGAAGACACGAGGAGTATCCGTGACCAGTCGCGGACTGCACCGTATGATCCCGCGTCGTGGCGGCCGGCGTAAGGCCGTGATGCTCGGCGTCATCGGCACCACTGTGGTGCTAGGGCTCGGCGCGACCATGGTGCCGCTGCTCGCCGATGACGGCCTGTCGATCGCGGTGGTGGCCGACACCACCGCCACGGCGGTGCCCCAGGACGGTGACAACAGCGTCAAGACCACGCTCGCGACGTGTCCCGCGCCCTGCGACGGCAACCCGCGTGGCGCCCGCGAGGCGGTGCTGACCTTCCTGGTCACCAAGCTGCCGGCGAACGCGATGAACGTACGGGCCACGCTGCGCGTACACGCCTGGCAGAAGTTCCAGGCGACGGTCACCGCGCACGAGTCCCGACTCGACGCCCGCGCGGCCCGTCCGATGCCGACGCCGCTGGGCGCGGCGCTGGACACGGTCACCGGCGTCGCCAAGGGCTTCAACGAGTGGGATGTCTCGGGCCTGGTCACCGGTAACGGCATCTGGACCCTGTCGCTGGCGCAGGCCGGGTTGGACACCCGGATCTACTGGGCTTCCGGCGAGAACCGTAACCCCGATCTGCGGCCGAGCCTGACGATCAGCTACGACGGCGTGGGCATCCGGCCGCCGTCGGCCTCACCCAGCGTCGCGCCCTCGCCGACGGTCACCGCCAGCCGTCCTCCGGCCTCGCCGACCGTCTCGCCCAGCGTGAGCCCGTCGCCCGCCCGGCCCAGCCCCACCACCACACCGCCGCCACCGGAGTCGGGCAAGTGCGGAACGGTCTCGGCGAAGCTGGTCCCCGGCTGCGGTGCCTGGTGGGGGATGTACTCGCCGACGAACGCCGCCGCCGGATGGGATCACGGCAAGGCCGTCAGTGACGTGGAGAAGCAGGTCGGGCGGAAGTTCGACATCGTCCACCGCTATCACGACTTCTCCAACACCGGCAGCAACGGTGCCTTCCCCGACGAGTTCCAGCAGCAACAGATGCGCGAGGGAAGGCTCATGTTCTTCGCCTGGGAGAGTCGGATCTTTTCCTCGGGTACGGTGCTGACCTGGAAGGACGTTTACAGCGGGCGGTACGACGCGACGATCGACGCGGTCGCCGGACGGATCCGGGCGATCGGCCAGCCGGTCTTCATCGGGTTCGACCACGAGCCGGAGGACGAGCCGGCCAAGGGCAGCGACGCGGACTTCGTCCGGGCCTGGCGGTACGTGCACGACCGGTTCGCCGACGCCAAGGCGGACAACGCCGTCTGGGTGTGGACGATGATGGGTTGGTCCGGTCACTACGACAGGTACGCCGGGCTCTATCCCGGTGACCGCTACGTCGACTGGGTGGCCTGGGACCCGTACAACTTCCACGTCTGCAACGGCAGCACCGTCTGGAAGAGCCCCAGCACCACCATCGGCTCCTTCTACAGGTGGCTCGACCAGAACGGCATCGGCGCGGGCAAGCCCCGGATGCTGGCCGAGTTCGGCACCAACATGAACGCTGCGGATCCGAACGCGAAGCGACGCTGGTTCGAGGAGTTCCCGGCGGCGCTGAAGGCCCATCCGAAGATCAAGGCAGCGGTCTACTTCAACTCGGCCGGCATGACGAAGACCACGAGCACCTGCAACATGATGATGAATCAGAACGCGGCGGCGGTGGCCGGATTCGCCGCCGCAGGACGGGACAGCTACCTGCGGCAACCGACGGGAGGGAGCCGCTGAGCCAAGGTGAGCTGAGCCGCGGAAGCGGGCCGCCGCAGCGACTGTCGGAAATCCGACCGTCGCTGAGGTTGTCCGTTTCCTGATCCACCCTCCGCCCAATCGGCGGATGCCGCCCTCCAGCGTGGACCGGGCACGCTACGTGCATTCTCGTCCACTCTGGAGGCGCAGCGTGCCCAGATACTCCTTGTCGTGGCGTTCCACCCGTCGGCTTCGACTCCCGGCCGCGGCTGTCGCGTTGGTGACCGTCGCGGCCGTGTTTTCCGTGCCCACCGCAGCGGCCGCAGCCGTGGTACCGGTACCCGAGCCGGCCACTCTGGTCTCGACCGATCCGGCCGACCAGACTCCGCACGCCCGCAACGGTGAGGCTCGCGCCTTCGCCGAGATCGGCAACACGGTCTACGTCGGGGGCAGTTTCACGCAGATCCGTCAGACGGCCAGTTCGGCCTGGATCTCCCGCAGCTATCTCTTCGCGTACGACCGCACCACCGGGACGATCTCGACGGCCTTCCTGCCGGTGCTCGACGGCGCGGTCAACTCGCTCATCGCCGGCCCGGGCGGCACCCTGATCGTCGGCGGGGCCTTCAAGAACGTCAACGGCGTGTCCCGCAAGAACCTGGTGGCACTCGAACCGTCCACCGGGATGATCATCGACAGCTGGGCCGGTCGCTCCGACGGCGGCACCGTGCGTGACCTGGTGCTGCACGGCAACTGGCTCTACGTGGCCGGGGCCTTCAACTGGCTAAACGGCACCGCGCACTCCGGGCTGGGCCGGCTGGACGCGACGACCGGCGAGATCGACGCGACCTTCGACATCAACACCAGCGTCGGCCGGCACGGCACCAGCATGTACGCCTGGACCATCGACGTCTCTCCGGACGGCGGCACCCTCGTCGTCGGCGGCAACTTCCTCTACGTCAACGACCTGCCGCGTAACCAGATCGCGCTGGTCGACCTCACGGGCACGCCCAGCGTCATCGACTGGAGCTCGGAGCGGTTCGTCGCGCCGTGCGCCAACCCGGCGACATTCGTGCACTACGTGCAGGACGTTCGCTTCGGTGGCGACGGCACCTGGTTCGTCGTCGGCACCAACGGCGGGTCGGGCTGGCCGAGCGCCTACTGCGACGCGCTGGTCCGTTTCGAGACCGCCCACCGGGGCCCCAGCCAGGTCGCCACCTGGGTGAACTTCACCGGTAACGACACCATCACCTCGGTCGAGGTGGCCGACAACATCATCTACCTCGGCGGGCACTTCCGCTGGCTGAACAACCCGAACGCCAGCGACCGGGCCGGCAACGGCGCCATCGACCGGCTGGGCATCGCCGCGGTCACCCCGGCCACCGGCATGCCGGTGAACTGGAACCCGCGCCGCAGCGGCGGCTCCGACCTGCCCTCCGGGGCCAGCTCGTGGGGGTCCGCGGTGCCGGTGCTGTGGCGGGGCAACGCCGGGCTCTACTTCGGACACAACTCGGACGGCATGGGCAACGAGTACCACGGCCGGCTCGGCGTGTTCCCGATCAGCGGTGGGCGCACGATCATCCCGAAGAATCCGCCCACGGGGAGCAGCGGGCACCTCCACCTGAACGTCGGCCCCGGTGAGGTGGCGAAGGTGCCGTTCGACGGCGCCACCGTCGACGCCGCCAACGCCACCCCGATCAGCCAGCCGAACTACACCGACGCGGGCGCGACCTGGCTGGTCGACGACCGGATCTACTGGTCCCATGTGGTTTCCGGCACACCGACCGGCAGCCGGATCGACGTGTCGCTGTTCAACGGCAACACGATCGGTGGCTCCTGGGAGGCGTCCGGCTACAACGACTGGTACAACCCGGCCCTGCTGACCGGAGCGTTCTACCTCGACGGTCGGCTGTACTACACCCGCAGCGGTGCCAACAACCTCTACTACCGCTACTTCGAGATCGACGGCAGCTACCTGGGTGCCACCGAGTTCGTCCTGCCCAGCACGGGTGTGACCTGGTCGGCGGTACGCGGCATGGCCTGGGTGGACGGAAAGATCGTCTACGGGGCGACGAATGGCTCGCTGCGCAGCGTGCCGTTCGATCCGACCCTGGCGCCGACCGCCACGGTCGACGGCACCGCGTCGACGCTCATCGCGGAAGCCACGCCGGAGCTGACCTGGTCGACTGCGTCGATGTTCTTTTCGGTGCCCTAGCGTTCACCGTTCGTAACGAATCCTCGGTAGTTTGTTCACCTCGGGTCGGCGCGGGGCAACCCGCGCCGACCCGAGGAAGTGGGGAGGCTCGTTGTCCAGCATCCGACGTGGACTCGTCGTGCGTACCGTCTTCGCGGTCAAGCGTGGCTGGTACCGGCTGCGCTACCCGCGCCTGCAACTGGGCGCGGGGGTGGAGATCCGTGGCCGGATCCGGCTGCGTCGCGGGGTGCGGGTCAGCATCGGTGCGCACACCCGCCTGAACAAGTTGGTCCGCTTCGCCGGGCCCGGTGAGGTACGCGTCGGCGCCGACTGTCTGCTCAACGCGACCTGGATCGGCACCTGGACCTCGGTGACCATCGGCGACCGGTGCCTGCTGTCGGACTGCGAACTGCTCGACAACGACTTCCACAACCTGGCCCCCGATCGCCGTCACGACCCGCCCACAGCGGCCACCCGAGCGCCGATCACCGTCGAGGACAACGTGTGGATCGGTGCGCACGCGTTGGTGATGAAGGGGGTGCGGATCGGCCGGGACAGCGTCGTGGGTGCCGCGACGGTGGTCCGCGCCGACGTCCCGCCCGGGGTCGTGGTGATCGGCAATCCACAACAGATAGCGAAGAAGTTCCATGACTGATGCCGCGCCCAGCGCCTGGACCGGAGACGGCCCAACCACCGCGTCGACCTCCCGCAGCGTCACCATCACCGACGTGGTGCGGGTACCGCTGCACCGGATCCGGTTGGTCGCGGCGGTGGCCCTCTGCGGACTGCTCGCCGCGGTCGGCTACCTGCTGGTGGCACCGGCCTCGGTGACGGCGAGCGCGGTGGTGGCGGTGCGGCCGGTGGTCACCGACGCCTTCACACCCAGCGGCGCCGCCGCCGACCGGGCGGTGAACATGAACGTGGAGAGCGGGATCGCCACCGGCACGGAGGTCGTCGGGAAGCTGGCCGCGACCTTCGATTCGGACCAGCGCACGGTACGCGACGCCCTTGAGGTCGAGGTGCCCGCCGGTGGCCAGATCCTGCGCTTCATCTACCAGGCCGGCGACGCCGAACGGGCGGTGGCGGGTGCCAACCTGGCCGCGCAGAGCTACCTGGACATCCGGCGCGGGATGTACGAGAAGCAGCGCGAGGAGATGCTGAACTCGTACGACGAGAGCATCGAGAAGATCGTCGCCCAGCGCAACACCGTGCAGCGCCGGATCAACAACGCCCGGGACGCTGCCGCCGCCGAAGCCGCCGTCGCCGAACTCGGCGGCATCAACAACCAGCTCACCCAGCTCAGCTCCGCCCGGACGGAGATCGCGGCGGTCGACGTGAACCCGGGCTGGGTCACCCGCAGCGCCGAGCAGGCGTTGGCCACCACCGCCGGCAGCTCGTCGATGCTGCTCGCCGGTGGGCTGCTCGGTGGGACGGTGATCGGTCTGGTGCTCGCCTTCCTGTGGGAGTCGGCCGACCGGCGCATTCGCAGCGTGGCCGATGCGCGGGACAGCACCGGCCTGCCGCTGCTGGGCACCGTCCGTCGCGCCCGGCTACGTGGCCGGGCGGTCGACGCCGACATCCGCTACGTGGCGATGGCCGTCGCCGAGCGGGTACGCGAGCCCGCCCGGGTCGCCGTGGTGACCGCCCGGGAGGACGCCACCGCGATCACCGCCGGGCTCGCGGTAGCCCTCGCCGTGGCCGGGCGGGAGGTGTTCGTGGCCGACGACAGCGGCCGGCTCGACCGGCTGCGGTCCACGGTGCTCACCGACCGGGGCCGGTTGCCCGCGGCCATCGACCCGACCCGACCCGCCGTGCCCAAACCCCGCACCGCCCCAACCGACACCGACACCGACGACGGTCCCACCGAGGTCATCACCCGACGTCCCTCCCCACATCCGATCGGCGCCCGAGCCTCGACCGACCCGGAGGCCACCCTCACCCTGCCCCGAGTCGCCAAGACCAGCAGCCGTACCGACAACGGGCGGGTGAGCGGCGACGAGCAGGTGGTGGTGGGCGCCGGCACCGTGCGGTTCGGCACCTGGCGGCAGGGCGCCGACCAGCGTCTCGTGCTCTACAACGCCCCGCCCGCCGAGGCCGACGAGCGGGGCGTGGCGGTGGCCCGGCAGGGCACCGCCGTGGTCGTCGTCGAACGGGACCGCACCCGCCAGGCCGACCTGCGCCGGCTCGCCGAGCGGCTGCGGGCGGCCGGGGTCAACCCGCTCGGGTTCGTGCTGTGCCGCAGCGGGCGGAGCTGAGGCGTGCCGGTCACCCGCGCCCCGGCGACCACCGAGCCGCCCCTACCGGCCAGCGCCGCCGCCCCGCCCCCGCCCGCCGCGCCGCCCCGACTGCCGCTGTGGCCGTTGGCCGCGATGTTCGGGCTGGTACCGCTCTGGTGGGTGGCCGGCGCCTTCTACCTCGGCTGGCCGCTGCTGGGTGCCGTGCTGTTCACCCTGCTGGCCACCCGGGGGCGGGTGCCGCTGCCGCCCGCCGTGGGGATCTGGCTGCTGTTCCTGGCACTCGTGGCGGCCAGCGCGACCCGGCTGGCGTCCCCGACCTCGCTGCCGACCTTCGTGCTGCGGCTGGCGTTCTACCTCACCGCGCTTGTCGTCGCGGTCTACGTCTACACCGTCGCCCGGGAGCGACCCGACCAGGCCGCCGTGCTGGTGCCGCTGTGCGCGTTCTGGTTCGGACTTGTCGCGCTGGGGTGGCTCGGTGTGCTGGTGCCGCGCCTGGAACTGACCACCCCGGTCGAAGCGCTGCTGCCGCCGGGCGTGTCCGGGGTGCCGTTCATCAGCGACATGGTCCACCTGACCACCGCGGAATACAGCGCCCGGTCACTCAACCCGATCTACCGGCCGGCGGCCCCGTACGCGTACACGAACAACTACGGCAGCGCGTACGCGATGACGTTGCCGTGCGTTGTCGCGTACACCATGTTGCGTCGGCGTGGCCTGCTCCGCTGGGCGTTGCTGGCGTCGCTGCCGGTGTCGCTGGTCCCGGCGTTCCTCACGCTCAACCGGGCGATGTTCCTCAGCCTCGGTGTGGGCCTGGCCGTGCTCGGGGTGCGGGCGGCGCTGCGCGGCAACACCCGGGTGGCCGCCTCGATCGGCGGCATGGTGGTGCTCGGTGGCCTCGCCAGCCTGTTCATCCCGGTCGCCGAGCTGATCGGTAACCGGGTCGAATCCAGCGACACAAACACCGACCGGCTGTCGCTCTACGCCGAGGTGCTGCGTCGGGTGGGTGACTCGCCCTGGCTGGGCTACGGCGCGCCGATGGAGGTGGACACCGTCACCGCCGACGCGCCGATCGGCACCCAGGGGCAGTTGTGGATGGTGTTGTTCAGTCACGGCGTACCGGCTCTGCTGTGCTTCCTGGCCTGGTTCGTCGCCGCCGCGCTGATCTGCGCCCGGGCCACCTCGGCGGCCGGGCAGTGGCTCTCCGTCGTCCCGGTGATCTGCCTGGTGCAGGTGCCCTTCTACGGGATGGCCAACCAGAACCTCGCGGTGGCCTTCTTCGCGGTGGCCTTCGCGCTCGCACTCGCCGAACGGGAACGCCGTACCCCGCCGGTCGGGATGCCGCGGCCGACGGCGGTGATGCGGGCATGACGGCGACCACCAGCCCACCGACGGGAGACGGACCCGGGCGTACGCCGAGCACCCTCGCCCCTGCGGCGGCGGTGGACGGCGCGGCCGAAACCCGACGCAGCACCCGCAGCGGCGTCGCCGGGCTGCTCGGCGCGGCGACCAGCGGGCTGTTCGGTTTCGTGCTCGCGGTGGTCATCACCCGTGGCTACGGCACCACCGGGGCGGGGGCGTTCTTCGCCGCGATCGGCGTGGTGACGGTCGCCGCCGCGATCTGCACCCTCGGCGCGGAGACCGGTCTGATCTGGGCGTTGCCCCGGCGACGGCCCGGCGACGGTGCCCGGGTGCTGCCGGTCGCCCTGACCCCACCGCTGCTGTTCGCCGTGCTGGTCGCGGTGGGCGGCGCGGTTGTCGCCGGGCCGCTCGCCGGCCGACTGCTGGGCCCGGCGGGCGGGCCGCTGCTGGTGGTGACCTTCGCGGCGGTACCCGTGGTGGTCGCGATGAACCTGCTGCTGGCCGTCGTGCGCTGCGTACGCCCGATGCGGTCCTACGTCTCGGTGCAGTTCCTGCTGCTGCCGATCGCCCGTCCGCTGCTGGTCGGTGCGGCGGTGCTCGCCGGTGGCGGGCTGCTGGCCGGGATGACCGGCTGGCTGGTGCCCGCCGCCGTGGCGCTGCTGGTCTGCCTGATCCTGGTCGCCGGGCCGCTCGGGATCGGCGCGGGTGCCCGGCTGCGCCCGCAGACCGGTGACTGGTCCACGTTCTGGCGGTTCGCGCTGCCCCGCGCCGCGTCGGCGGCGATCGACGCGGGCAGCATGTGGATCGGCGTGCTGCTCACCTCGGCCCTGGCCAGCCCGGCCGACGCCGGTGTCTTCGGTGCCGTCGGCCGTTACGTCCTCGCCGGCCAACTCGCCATGCAGGGGCTGCGGGTGGCCGTCGCCCCGCAGCTGTCGCGGCTGCTCGGCCGGGGTGAGCGGGCCGCCGCCGCGGCTGTGCACCGGCAGTTGACCAGCTGGGGGCTGGTCCTCTCCTGGCCGGTGTACCTGCTGCTCGCCGTCTTCGCACCGGCCTTCCTGGCGCTGTTCGGCCCGGAGTTCACCACCGGTGCCGCCGCGATGACGGTGCTCGCCGTGGCGATGCTCGTCAACACCGGGGTCGGCAATGTGCAGAGCCTGCTGCTGATGGGCGGGCACAGCGGGCTGCACCTGGCCGGGGCACTCGCCGGGCTGCTGGTCACCGTCGGCGGTGGACTGGCGCTGATCCCCGACCACGGGGCGACCGGCGCGGCGGTGGCCTGGGCCGCCGGCATCGTGACCGAGAACCTCTGCGCCGCCACCTTCGCCCGGCTGGTGGTGCGCCAGCCCCTGGTGGACGCCCGGATGCTGGCCTCGGCGGCGGCCACAGTGGCCGGGGTCGGGCTGGCGGCGGTGGCCGGGCTGGCGGTGGCCGGCCGAGGCATCGCCGGACTGGTGCTTGCGGTGGCGACGCTCGCCATCGTCTGCGTCGGCTTGTTGACGTTGTCCCGGGTGCGACGCGGCATCCGGGTGACCATGGTGCAGATCCGTGGCGGGTCGCCGGCCGGCGACCCGCCACGGACGTCGAAGGGCAGGTGAGTTCGTCGTGTCGTCCATTCGCGACCGGGTGAAGCAGTTGGTGCCGACCCAGGTGACGAACCGGGTACGGGAAAGCCTCGTCGACTACGGGGTACGCACCAGCGACCGCCGGCCGTTACCGGACTTCCTCATCATCGGCACCAAGCGCGGCGGCACCACCTCGCTGTGGAACTACCTGATCCAGCATCCGTTGGTGCCACGGCTCTTCCCGGCCTGGAACACGAAGTCCTCGCACTACTTCGAGGAACACTGGCACCGCGGCGAGGCGTGGTACCGCTCGCACTTCCCGACCCTGCGGCAGCGGGAGGCGCTGGAGAACCGCCACGGCGGTCCGGTTCGCGTCGGTGAGGCCGCCCCGCTGTACATGTTCCACCCGCTGGCCGCCGAGCGGGTGTCCGCGCTGATGCCCTCGGTGCGGCTGATCGTGCTGCTACGCGACCCGGTGGAACGGGCCTACTCGCACTGGAAGGAGCGGCGGACCAACGGCGTGGAGCCGCTCGACTTCGCCGCCGCACTGGCCGCCGAGGCGGAGCGCACGGCAGGGGAGCGGGACCGGCTGATCGCCGAACCGAACTACTTCAGCGAGCCCTACGACTGGTACACCTACCGGGCGCGGGGTCGGTACCTGGAACACCTGCAACCGTGGCTGGAGCGCTTCGACCGTAGCCAGATCCTCTTCCTGCCCAGCGAGGAGTTGTACCGCGACGCGCGGGCCACCTACCGGCGCACCCTGGACTTCCTCGGCCTCCCCCCGTTCGACCTGCCGAACTTCAAGGTCTACAACGACCGGCGGTCCGCACCCCTGGAGCCGGCGCTGCGCGCCGAGCTGACCGCGTACTACCGCCCGCACAACGAGGCGTTGCGGCAGCGGCTGGGACTGCGGCTCGACTGGCCGGACCGGGTCGCGTGACCGCCTCGGCCACCACCACGGGCGACCCCCGCAGCCGCGACGACGGGCTGGGCTGGGTCACCCGGGCCGTCTTCTCCGACGCCCGGGTCGCGGTGACCGTGGACGCCGAGCCGCCGGCCGGGCACACCGTCGTGGCCCGGTACGCGGTGGTGCCGTCGGTGGCTCGGGCCCGCTTCCTGCTGCCGTTGGGCTGCCCCCGGGTCGCGGCGGCGGCGCTGCTGTCGTACAACGCCCTGCGCCCGGCGAAGCTGCGCGCGGCGCGGGCGGTGCTCGGTGTCGCGGCACGGGCCGGCGCGGTGGACCGGGCCCCCTTTCCGGTGCTGACCGTGGCGCTGCCGGTCGGGCTCGACCCGGCGGAGGTGCTGCTCGCCGCGCGGGTCGGTGCCGAACTCGGCGCGCCGGTACACGCCGCCTGCGGGGTGCGCCCACCGGACCCGAACCACAAGCCAACGCTGCAACTGTTCGACGGCCGGGGCGAGCCGCGCGGGTACGCGAAGATCGGCTGGAACGACGCGACGCGGGCGCTGGTCACCACCGAGGCCGCGGCGCTACGGGAGGTCGCCGGGCTGGCCGGGACAGCCGGTCATCCCGGCACCACCCGCCTGCTCACCGAGTTCGCCTGGGCCGGGCAGGCGGTGGCGGTGGTCGAACCGCTGCCGGCGCGGATCCGTGGGGTGTCCGTCGACACGCCGCCCGACCTGACTGCGCTGCTCGCGGTGGCCCGGCGGGGCGGCCCACCGGCGCCGGCCCGGCAACTGGCCGGCTCACCGTTCCTGGCCCGGCTGACCGCGCAGGCGCGGCGCGCCGCCGAAACCGTCGGCGACCGTGCGTCGGCCGCCGTCGCCGACCTGGCTCGCCGGCACGGTGACGTGGCCATCGAGTTCGGCCACTGGCACGGCGACTGGGTGCCGTGGAACCTCGGCCGGCACGAGGGGGAACTCATCGCCTGGGACTGGGAGCACAGCGGACCGGAGGTACCCGTCGGCTTCGACCTGGCCCACGACGCGTTCCAACGCGCGCTGGTGGCGCGCGGCGAACCGGCCGCCGAGGCGGCCCGGCAGGTCGACACCTGGCTCAACCGGCACGGTGACGTGCTGGGGCTGGACCGGGCACGGCAGCGGCTGGTGGCCGATGCCTACCTGGTGGAGATGTGGCTG
Organism: Micromonospora sediminimaris; assembly: GCF_016863575.1. Taxonomy (NCBI): domain Bacteria; kingdom Bacillati; phylum Actinomycetota; class Actinomycetes; order Micromonosporales; family Micromonosporaceae; genus Micromonospora; species Micromonospora sediminimaris. Next base: position 34,196 of record NZ_BOPD01000040.1, on the reverse strand, counting down.
CGGACCTGGCGGCTGGCGGACGCCGGTGCCGGCTGGAATCCGGCGCTGCATCCCGCCCTGCTGGACACCATTTCGAACCGACACAGCTGACCGACACGTCAAGCGGACTTGTGGGGAGTCGCGTGGACAACACAAACGAAGGAGCCGACCAGCAGCCGGTGCTGCTGCTGGTCGGGTCGAGCGGAGGGCACCTGGCGCAGTTGCTCGCCCTGCGGCCCTGGTACGAAACCTGGCGACGGTGCTGGGTCACCTTCGACACGCCCGAGGCGCTGTCGCTGCTGGCCGGGGAGGACGTCGTTCCGGCGTACCATCCCACCACCCGCCACCTGGGCAACCTGCTGCGCAACGCGTGGCTGGCCGTCCGGGTGCTACGTCGGCGGCGGGTCGCCGCGGTGGTCACCACCGGCGCGGGCGTGGCGGTGCCGTTCGTCGTGTTCGCCCGGCTGCGCCGCATCCCGACCGTCTACATCGAGGTCTACGACCGGATCGACACACCGACGCTCACCGCCCGGCTGTGCCGCCCGTTCCTGTCGGCGATGCTCGTGCAGTGGGAGGAGCAGCGCCGCCAGTACCCGGAGGCCACAGTCGTGGGGACGCTGCTGTGAGCGGCGACGCGCCCGGCGACGGGCACCGGGCCACGCCGGTGCGGCCCCGCCCGGCCCCCGAGGAGCCGACGGTACGCGTGCCGGAGCCGCGCGAGCCGGGCACCGACGGCCGGCCGCGGGTGCTGGTGGCTGTCGGCACCGACAAACATCCGTTCGACCGGCTGGTCGACTGGCTGCGCGAGTGGCACGACGAGTTTGCCGGTGAGGTTCGGTTGACCGTGCAGCACGGCCACACCCGGGCGGATGACCTGCCCGACGCGGTGCCGTTCCTCGGCCACGCCGAGTTGCAGGCGGCGATGGCCGGGGCCGACCTGGTGGTCTGCCACGGCGGGCCGGCCACCATCCTGGAGGCCCGCCGGCACGGGCACCTGCCGATCGTGGTGCCCCGCGATCCGACCCGGGGCGAGCATGTCGACGACCATCAGCTGTTGTTCGCCCGCCGGCTCGGCGCGGCCGGCCTGGTGGCGCTCTGCGAGTCGCGGCAGGAGTTGCTGGACACGCTGGCCGCCGGTCTCGCTGACCGGGCCCGGTTCACCGTCGCCGTGGACGCCGGTGCGGCCGACGGGCGACGCGCCGCGGTGCGACGGGTGGGAGTGATCGTCGAAGACCTGGTGGCCGCCGCCGCGCAGCGGCACCACCGACCCTGGTGGCGGCCGTGGCGCGGACCCGGCCCGAACGGAAGGCGGAAGCCGTGACCCCGTACCCGAGCGTGAGCGCCGTGGTGCCCACCCGCGACCGGCCGGAGCTGCTGCGGGCCGCGGTACGGGCCATCGTCGCCCAGGACTACCCGGGGCCGGTCGAGGTGGTCGTCGTCTACGACCAGTCCGAACCGGACCCGACGCTGGCGGAGCTGTCCGCGCCGGACCGGCCGGTGCGGGTCATCACCAACGCGCGCACGCCCGGCCTGGCCGGTGCCCGCAACACGGGCACCCTTGCCGCCTCCGGTGAACTGGTCGCCTTCTGCGACGACGACGACGAGTGGCTGCCCGGCAAGCTGCGCGCCCAGACCGAGGCGCTGGCCGCCGTGCCCGGCGCTGAGTTCGTCAGCTGCGGCATCCGGGTCAGCTACGACGGGCACACCGTTGAGCGGGTGCTGGACCGCGACTCGATCAGCCTGGCCGACTTGCTGCGCGACCGGATGACCGAACTGCATCCGTCGACCTTCGTCATCCGGGCGGCGGCGTTGCGGGACGGGTTCGGGCTCGTCGACGAGGAGATCCCGGGCAGCTACGCCGAGGACTACGAGTTCCTGCTCCGGGCCGCCCGCAGCGCACCGCTTGTCAACCTGCGCACCCCGTACGTGGTGGTGCGCTGGCACAAACGGTCGTACTTCGCCCAGCGGTGGGACACCATCTCCGAGGCGTTGCAGTGGCTGCTGGACCGCTACCCCGAGTTCGCCAGCCAACCGGCGGGGCAGGCCCGGGTCACCGGGCAGATCGCCTTCGCCCGCGCCGCGTCGGGGGACTCCCGGGGCGCGGTGCGCTGGGCCCGACGGACCATCCGGCGCAACCCGCGCGAACCCCGTGCCTATCTGGCCCTGGCGGTCGCCGGGCGGGTGGTGCGCGCCGACACGGTGCTGCGCACCCTGCACCGACGCGGCCGGGGCATCTGACCGCCCGCTGTGCCGTCTGCCTCCGCCGCCCGCGTCGGGGTCGCGGCCGCCGCGTCCGTAGGGCGGGACGCGGCGGGCGGCGCGGGGCGACGGACACCGGGCGTGACAGACTCAGGGCTGTGTTGCGCTGGTTGACCGCAGGGGAATCGCACGGACCCGCTCTCGTCGCGTTACTGGAGGGGGTGCCGGCCGGTGTCGAGGTGACCTCCACCGAGATAGCCGGAGAGCTGGCCCGCCGCCGGCTCGGCTACGGCCGGGGCGCCCGGATGTCGTTCGAGCAGGACGAGATCGAGATCGTCGGCGGCCTGCGGCACGGGGTGACCCTGGGCAGCCCGGTCGCCATCCGGGTCGGAAACTCCGAGTGGCCCAAGTGGCGCACCGTGATGGCCGCCGACCCGGTCGACCCCGACGAGTTGGCCCGGCAGGCCCGCAACGCGCCGCTGACCCGGCCCCGACCCGGCCACGCCGACCTGGCCGGCATGCAGAAGTACGGCCACACCGACGCCCGGCCGATCCTGGAGCGGGCCAGCGCGCGGGAGACCGCCGCCCGGGTCGCCGTCGGCACGGTGGCCAAGGCTCTGGTGCAGCAGGCGCTCGGCATCGAGATCGTCTCGCACGTGGTGGAACTGGGCCCGGTCGCCGTCAAGCCGGGGCTGCGGCCCCGCCCGGAAGACGCCGAGCGGATCGACGCCGACCCGTTGCGCTGCCTCGACCCGGAGGCCAGCGCCCGGATGGTCGCCGAGGTCGACGCCGCGAAGAAGGCCGCCGACACCCTCGGCGGCGTGGTCGAGGTGCTGGCGTACGGCGTACCGCCGGGTCTGGGCAGCCACGTGCAGTGGGACCGTAAGCTCGACGCCCGGCTGGCCACCGCGTTGATGTCGATTCAGGCGATCAAGGGTGTGGAGATCGGCGACGGCTGGCAGCAGGCCCGGTCCCGGGGTTCCGAGGCGCACGACGAGATCATGCCCACCGCCACCGGCGTGCGGCGGGTCACCGACCGGGCCGGCGGCCTGGAGGGCGGCATCACCACGGGTGAGCCGCTGCGGGTGAAGGCGGCGATGAAGCCGATCTCCTCGTTGAACCGGGCCCTCGCGACGGTGGACGTCACCACAGGTGAGCCGGCCACCGCCATCAACCAGCGCTCCGACGTCTGCGCGGTGCCGGCCGCCGCCGTGGTGGCCGAGGCGATGGTGGCGCTGGTGCTGGCGGAGGCGGCGGTGGAGAAGTTCGGCGGTGACTCGGTCGCCGAGATGCGCCGTAACCTGGCCGGTTACCTCGACGCGCTGGTGATCCGGTGACCGGTCCGACCCGGCCGGTCTGCGTGCTGGTCGGCGCGCCCGGCTCGGGCAAGACCACTGTCGGGCAGGGCCTTGCGGCAGCGCTCGGCGTCGAGTTCCGCGACACCGACACCGACATCGAGCGCCTGGCGGGCAAGCCGATCCCGGAGATCTTCGTCGACGAGGGGGAGGCGCACTTCCGTACCCTCGAACGGGCGGCGCTGGCCGCGGCGCTGGCCTCCTGCTCCGGGGTGCTCGCCCTCGGCGGCGGCGCGGTGCTGGCCGAGGAGAACCGGGCCGCACTTGTCGGTCACCGGGTGGTGCACCTCTCCGTCGAGCTGCCGGACGCGGTCAAACGGGTCGGCCTCGGCGCCGGCCGGCCGCTGCTGGCGATCAACCCCCGGGCCACTCTGAAACATCTGATGGACCAGCGTCGGCCGTTGTACGCCGAGGTCGCCACCGCCACCGTGGTCACCGACGGCCGCACCCCCGAGGAGATCGTCACCGAGATCGCCGCCCTGCTGAAGCCGTAGCGCTCGGTTCTGGCGGTGTCGGCTGGTGGCGTGGGGCCCCACCCGGGTTCAGGATCCGGCGGTGACGGGGGTGCCGACCGTCCGGCGGCGTCGCGGCCGGGGACGCCAGGTGGTCAGCAGGGCGAGGGCGAGCAGGATCTCGGCGAGGTCGCCGCCGTAGTACATCACCGTCGCGCCGGCGCGCAGCTGCTCCGCAGTCGCCGGCACGTCGACAAGCAGGCCCGCGTACATCAGTTGGGCGAGGCTGGCGTGGGCGACCACCGCCGCGCCGAGCACCACCAGCCGGACCGGTACGCGGGCCCGGTGCGGGTAGGGTTCCGGGCCGGCGATCGACCAGGTGAACAGCAGCCCGCTGAGCAGGAAGTGCAGGTTGACCAGGTCGTGCAGGGCCGCGCTGTCGAGGGTGGCCCGGTACAGCGGGGTGAGGTAGAGCAGCCACAGCCCGCCGGCGGTGAGCAGCAACCCGGTGACCGGGTGGGTCAGTGGTCGCAACGCCGGATGGCTCAACTTCCGCAGCGCCGCCCGTCCGGTCCGCCGGTCGACGCAGCGCAGCGCCAGGATGCCGGGTGCGCCGAGCACCAGCCCCAGCGGCGCCAGCATGCCGAGCAGCAGATGCTGCCACATGTGCGCGGCGAAGTCGTCCGCCGGCAACAACAGGGCGATGGCGAGCAGGGCGCACCCGACGGCGAAGGCCGCCGTGCGCCAGTGGCTCCAGCCGGCCCGGTCGGGGGCCCGCTGCCGCAACGCGGCGGCCAGGTAGAGCCAGCCGGCCAGCAGCGGTACGAGCAGTGCCGGGCCGACGCTGGCGGCGTGCTCGGCCCCGTGCGTCGAGATCAGGACCGGACTGACCACCAGCGGGGGACCCACCCCTGTCGGCCCGGGGTCGGCGTCCGCCGCTCGCCGGCACCGGCGTCCACGATGGTGGCGCGGCGCTGCACGAGCCACCCGACGACGATCAGCGCGACGCCCAACGCGAGGAAGCCGAGGTCCCACCAAAGCTGGTGTTCGCCGGCACGGACGTGGTGGATGCCCAGGATGTGGTGGTCGATGATGCCTTCGATCAGGTTGAACAGGCCCCAGCCGATCAACGCCCAGCCCCACAGCATGGGCGAGCGCCACAGCCGTCCCCGGGAGCGGGTCACCCGTGAGTAGAGCATCGCGAGTCCGGTGAGCACGGCCACCCAGGCCACCACGTGGAACAGGCCGTCCCAGACGGTGTTCATCTCCAGCCCGGCGACGGTGTCCACCGGGTACTCGCGTACCCCGATGTTGTCGCTGCCGGTGCTGCTGAGCATGTGGTGCCACTGGAAGACCTGGTGCAGCAGGATGCCGTCGACGAAACCGCCGAGGCCGAAGCCGAGGATGGTGGCGGGCAGCCGGATGTCGGCACCGTCGATCGTCCGCCCGGTCATGTCGACCCCCTCGCTCGTCCGTGCCCTGGCTGCCCGTGCCCGCTACGCGGAGTGTTAAACGTCGTTCCACCCCTCGGGCATCCGGTGGCGGCGCGGGTCGGATCGGTGGTGGGTGGGCTAGGCTCCCGGCGATGGACGAGGTGACCCGGATCCCGGTCGGTGGCGAACGGCCGTACGACGTGCTGGTCGGCCGCGACCTGCTTGACGCGCTGCCTGGCCTGCTGCCCGATGCCGCCAAGGTCGCGGTGCTGTATGCGCCGCCCCTGAAGGAGTTGGCCGACGCGGTAGGCGCCGGCCTGGCCGCGGCCGGCGTGACCCCCCTGCCGATCGAGGTGCCCGACGCCGAGGCCAGCAAGCACGTCGATGTGGCGGCGCAGTGCTGGGACCGGCTCGGCGAGGCGGGCTTCACCCGTACCGACGCGGTGGTCGGCATCGGTGGCGGCGCGGTCACCGACCTGGCCGGCTTCGTGGCGGCGTGTTGGCTGCGCGGGGTGCGGTGGGTGCCGGTGGCCACCTCGTTGCTCGGCATGGTCGACGCGGCGGTGGGTGGCAAGACCGGAATCAACACCGCCGCCGGCAAGAATCTCGTGGGTGCCTTCCACCCGCCGGTCGGCGTGCTGGCCGACCTGACCACGCTGGACAGCCTCCCGCCGGCCGACCTGGCCGCCGGCCTGGCCGAGGTGGTCAAGTGCGGGTTCATCGCTGATCCGGTCATCCTCGACCTGATCGAGGACGACCCGGCCGCCGCGACCGATCCGGCCGGGCCGGTCACCCGGGAGCTGATCGAGCGGGCCATCCGGGTCAAGGCCGACGTGGTCGCGGGAGACCTGCGTGAGTCGGGCGTACGGGAGGTGCTCAACTACGGGCACACGCTGGCCCACGCGATCGAGAAGGTCGAGGGTTACCGCTGGCGGCATGGTCACGCGGTGTCGGTCGGCCTGGTGTACGCCGCCGAGCTGGCCCGCCTCGCCGGCCGGTTGGACGCGGCCACCGCGTCGCGGCATCGGGCGGTGCTGACGGCGCTCGATCTGCCGACGGGTTACGCCGCCGACGCGTGGCCTCGCCTGCTGGCCACCATGCGGGTCGACAAGAAGGCCCGGGGCAGTCGGCTGCGTTTCGTGGTGCTCGACGGGCTGGCCCGACCGGCGATCCTCGACGGCCCGGACGACGACCTGCTGCACACCGCCTACGCCGCGGTGTCCCGATGACCATGCGGGTGTACGTGCTGAACGGGCCGAACCTGGGCCGGCTGGGTACCCGCCAGGTCGACGTCTACGGGGTGACCAGCTACGCCGGCCTGGTGGAACTCTGCGAGACCACCGGGCGGGACCTGGGCCTCGACGTCGTCGTGCGGCAGACCGACGCCGAGCATGAGTTGCTCGGCTGGCTGCACACCGCCGCCGACGAGGGTGCCGCCGTGGTGCTCAACCCGGCGGCCTGGTCGCACTACTCGATCGCGGTGCGGGACGCCTGCGCGATGCTGCGTGGGCCGTTGGTGGAGGTGCACATCTCCAACATCCACGCGCGGGAGGAGTTCCGTCACCACTCCGTCGTCTCGGCGGTGGCGACCGGCGTGATCTGCGGGCTCGGCGTCGACGGCTACCGTCTCGCCCTGCACCACCTGGCCGACCGCCGCGACCAGAGCGCCTGACGTCCCGAGCCGCCTGACGTCCCGAGCCGGCTGGCGACCGGACCGTTCGGCCTTCGACCTGCTGGCAAGGTCGGCTGACGGCTCGGCTGCACCTCATTCATGGCCGCAACTACGTTTGGTGACATCTACTCTCAGTGAGCAGTCACCGCCCCCGCCCAACAACCCCTTCCACCCTTTGCTCTGCTTCAACCCACGCACTAGCGGCTGAGCAGCACTTTCGGGAGCACGTTGGCGACGACGTACGGTGTTGTCGCCACCGACAGTGACTGTAGCGTGGGTTGAAGCAGAGCAAAGGGAGCGGGTTGATAAGTCGGGGGCGGGGCGGAGTGTCACTGACAGTGCTGCACAGGCGGGTTCAGTGCGCCGCATGCTGGCAGGCCGAGCCGGGCTGGACCTGTCGACCGGCGGTGGACCTTCGCGGGCGGCCGACGGCGGTCGGCGGGTCGCGAGGCGGCTAGTAGACTTGCCAGGTCTGTCCGCCAAATGATGATCAAGGCAGGAAATGGCCACCACCAACGACCTGAAGAACGGCCTGGTACTCAACCTCGACGGAGAGCTCTGGTCCGTCGTCGAGTTCCAGCACGTCAAGCCCGGTAAGGGTGGTGCGTTTGTGCGTACCACGCTGAAGAACGTGCTCTCCGGCAAGGTGGTCGACAAGACCTTCAACGCGGGCACCAAGGTTGAGACCGCGACCGTCGACAAGCGCACGATGCAGTATCTCTACGCCGACGGCGAGGACTACGTCTTCATGGACATGGAGACGTTCGACCAGATCACGGTTATGGGCGGGACGGTCGGCGAGGCAGCCAACTACCTGCTGCCCGAAGCCGAGGCGATCGTGGCCACCCACGAGGGCGTGCCGCTCTACGTCGAGCTGCCGACCTCGGTCGTGCTGGAGGTCACCTACACGGAGCCGGGCCTGCAGGGCGACCGGTCCACCGGTGGCAACAAGCCAGCGACGGTGGAGACGGGCGCGACCGTTCAGGTGCCGCTCTTCGTCACCACCGGCGAGAAGATCAAGGTCGACACCCGCGACGGCCGTTACCTCGGCCGCGCCTGATGTCCGAGGGTCCGAAGCAGCAGATGCCGGCGCGTCGCAAGGCGCGCAAGCGGGCGTTGGACGTGCTCTTCGAGGCCGACCTGCGTGATCGTCCGCCGGTCGAGGTGCTGGCCGGCTATGTCGAGCGGATCGAGAAGCCGCGTCCCGACCACCTCGGGTACGCGGTCGGCCTGGTCGAGGGGGTGGCCGGGCACCTGGACCGGATCGACGAGCTGATCTCCAGCTACGCCGAGGGCTGGACGCTGGACCGGATGCCTGTGGTCGACCGCAACCTGGCCCGGATCGCAGTCTACGAGCTGTTGTATCTCGACGAGATCGATGACGCGGTGGCGATCAGCGAGGCGGTGGAGCTGGCCCGGCAGATGTCGACCGACGACTCGCCCCGCTTCCTCAACGGTCTGCTCGGCCGGATCGCCGAGTACGCCACCCGTTGAGGTGGGCGGACGCCGCCGATGGGCGTCGCGCATCAGCGACGGAAGCGACGAAAGGGCCCGTGCGTCCGGCACGGGCCCTTTCGCGTGGTCGAATCTCAGGAGGCGAAGAACGCCCGGGGGTCGGCGACAAGTACGCCGTGCTCGGTCAGCCGCTCGATCAGGCCGGACGGCGAGGCGTCGTAGACGATCGCGAGGGCGCGCAGGTCGTCGGCACGGATCGACAGCACCCGGCCGTTGTAGTCGCCGCGCTGCTGCTGGATGGCGCGCGCGTAGCGGGCCACGTAGGCGAGATCCTCGCTGGCCTCGTCGTAGAGGCGCTCCAGGTCCAGAACGATCTTGCTGGTGGGTTCGTGTCGTACCCCGCTGCCGTCGGGCAGCAACTCCGAGACCGGCACGCGGTAGAACTCGGCCAGCTCGGCCAGACGGGACACCGTGACGGCCCGGTCGCCGCGCTCGTACGAGCCGACCACAACCGCCTTCCAACGCCCGTTCGACTTCTCCTCCACCCCCTGCAGGGACAGGCCCTGCTGCTGGCGGATGGAGCGCAGGCGGGCGCCCAGAGACTTGGCGTATTCAGAGGGCATTCGGACACTCCCAGTGCTGCTCGGGTTCTCCCAGCGATTCGCTACGGAGCGTGACGGTACGGGGATTCGTACACGTGGTCAAGTGGTCGCGATCTTCCCGTTGTGTACCCCGGGTGAGTTGTCCCGTTTCGCCTGGCTGACTGGCCAGTCAGCCAACGGCGACGGGTGACGCCGTCGTAGCTGGTGCCCGCGCGTCGAGGCGGCGGCGACCACTGGTAACGTTGCCGAAGCCCCTGCGCCGGCCACTCCCGGCCGGCCGGGAGGATCCGACGTCCTTTAACGACCCGTCCCGTGAGGCGGGGAAGGAGGTCCGCCGTGGCCTACCCATCGGCTGCCCCGTCGTCGCCGCCGCGACAACCCTCGGTGAAGGTGATATTGACCAGCGCCGACCTGCAACGCGTGGTCGACCGCATCGCTCACCAGATCCTCGAGAAGACCCAGGGCGCGGCTGACACCGTGCTGCTCGGTATCCCCACCCGGGGTGCCCCCCTCGCCAGCCGGCTCGCCGCCCGGATCAGCGCCTTCGAGGGCATTTCCGTGCCGGTCGGCGTGCTCGACATCACTCTCTATCGCGACGACCTGCGCCGGAACGCCACCCGGGCGGTCGGCCCCACCCAGTTGCCGGCCGGTGGCATCGACGGCAAGCGGGTGGTCCTCGTCGACGATGTCCTCTTCTCCGGCCGGACCGTCCGGGCGGCCCTCGACGCGCTCGGTGACCTTGGGCGGCCCGCTTCGGTGCAACTCGCCGTCCTGGTCGACCGGGGACACCGGCAGCTACCGATCCGCGCCGACTACGTCGGCAAGAACATCCCGACCGCCCTGGCCGAGAGTGTCAAGGTGACGCTGGTCGAGACCGACGGCACGGACGAGGTCCGGCTCTACGGGGAGGAGGCCCGATGATCAGGCACCTGCTTTCCGGCGCCGACCTGGACGCCGACACCGCCACCCAGATCCTGGACACCGCCGCCGAGATGGCCGCGGTGGCCGGTCGCGAGGTCAAGAAGTTGCCCGCGCTGCGGGGCAGGACCGTGGTGAATCTCTTCTACGAGGACTCGACCCGCACCCGGATCTCGTTCGAGGCGGCGGCCAAACGGCTCAGCGCCGACGTGATCAACTTCTCGGCGAAGGGTTCCAGCGTCGCCAAGGGCGAGAGCCTGAAGGACACCGCGCTGACCCTGCAGGCGATGGGGGCCGACGCGGTGGTGGTCCGGCACCCCGCCTCGGGGGCCCCGCACCGCCTCGCCGACTGGGTCGACGGTTCGGTGGTCAACGCCGGCGACGGCACCCACGAGCACCCCACCCAGGCGCTGCTCGACGCGTACACGATGCGGTCCCGGCTGGGCCGCCTGGCCGGCCTGTCGGTGGCGGTGGTCGGTGACGTGCTGCACTCCCGGGTGGCCCGTTCCAACGTGTTGCTGCTGTCCACCCTCGGCGCCAAGGTGACCCTGGTCGGGCCACCCACGCTCATCCCGGTCGACATCGCCGCCGCTCTCGCGCCGGGCACCGACGTCTGCTACGACCTCGACGCGGTGCTGCCCTCGTCGGACGTGGTGATGATGCTGCGGGTGCAGCGGGAGCGGATGAACGACTCGTACTTCCCGTCCGCCCGCGAGTACGCCCGCCGCTACGGCCTGGACGGGCCGCGGATGGGCCGACTGCCGGAGCACGCCATCGTCATGCATCCCGGCCCGATGAACCGGGGCATGGAGATCACGCCGGAGGTCGCGGACTCGCCCCGCTCCACCATCGTCGAACAGGTCGCCAACGGTGTCTCCGTCCGGATGGCCGTCCTCTACCTGCTGCTCGGGGGGAACAACCGGTGAACTCGTACCTGATCAGGAACGTCAGCATCCTCGGCGCCGCACCGACCGACCTGCTGATCCGCGACGGCGTCGTCGTCGAGACCGGCACGGGCCTGTCCGCGTCGGATGCCACCGTGATCGACGCCGACGGGCTGGTCGCCCTGCCCGGCCTGGTCGACCTGCACACCCACCTGCGTGAGCCCGGCCGGGAGGACGCCGAGACGGTCGAGACCGGTTCCCGGGCGGCGGCGCTCGGCGGCTACACCGCGGTCTGCGCGATGGCGAACACCTCGCCGGTGGCCGACACCGCGGGTGTGGTCGAGCAGGTGTGGCGGCTCGGCCGCGAGGCCGGGCTGGTCGACGTGCAGCCGATCGGCGCGGTCACCGTCGGCCTGGCCGGGGAGCGGCTGGCCGAACTCGGCGCGATGGCCGAGTCGGCGGCCCGGGTGCGGATCTTCTCCGACGACGGGCACTGTGTCGCAGACCCCCGGCTGATGCGCCGTGCGCTGGAGTACGTGAAGGCGTTCGACGGCATCATCGCCCAGCACGCCGAGGAGCCCCGGCTCACCGAGGGGGCGCAGATGCACGAGGGTGAGGTTTCCACCCGGCTGGGCCTGACCGGTTGGCCGGCGGTCGCCGAGGAGGCGATCATCGCGCGGGACGTGCTGCTGGCCGAGCACGTCGGCAGCCGGCTGCACATCTGCCACGTCTCCACCGCCGGCAGCGTCGAGGTGCTGCGCCACGCCAAGGCCCGGGGGGTACGCGTCACCGCTGAGGTGACCCCGCATCACCTGCTGCTCACCGACACACGTGCCGAGACCTACGACCCCGTCTTCAAGGTCAACCCGCCGCTGCGTACCGCGACCGACATCGCCGCGCTGCGGGCCGCGCTTGTCGACGGGGTGATCGACATCATCGCCACCGACCACGCCCCGCACGCGGTGGAGGACAAGGAGTGCGAGTGGGCGTACGCCCGGCCGGGCATGCTCGGGCTGGAGACGGCGCTGTCCATCGCGCTCGACGTGCTGGGTCCGCAGTGGGACCTGATCGCCGAGCGGATGTCCCGTACGCCGGCCCGGATCGCCGGGCTCACCGAACACGGCCACGACCCGGCCCCCGGGGCACCGGCCACCCTCACCCTGGTCGACCCGGCGGCCCGTCGGGTGATCGAGCCGGCGGAACTGGCCAGCCGTAGTCGCAACACCCCGTACGCCCGGATGACGCTGCCGGGTCGCATCGTGGCGACCTTCCTGCGTGGCGAGGCGACGGTCCTGGACGGAAAGGCTCTCAAGTGAAGCGCAGGTCGGCTCTTCTCGTCCTGGAGGACGGGCGCACCTTCCACGGCGAGGCGTACGGCAGCGTCGGGGAGACCTTCGGCGAGGCGGTCTTCAACACCGGGATGACCGGTTACCAGGAGACGCTGACCGACCCGTCGTACCACCGTCAGGTGGTGGTGCAGACCGCTCCACACATCGGTAACACCGGCGTCAACACCTCCGACGACGAGTCACGCCGGATCTGGGTGGCCGGTTACGTGGTGCGTGACCCGGCCAGGATCAGCTCCAACTGGCGGGCCACCGGCGGGCTGGAGGACCGGCTGGCCACCGAGGGCGTGGTCGGCATCAGCGGCGTGGACACCCGGGCCCTCACCCGTCACCTGCGCGAACGTGGCGCGATGCGGGTGGGCGTCTCCAGCGTCGAGGACGATCCCCGGGCGCTGCTCGAACGGGTCCGCCAGTCGCCGCAGATGCTCGGCGCGGACCTCTCCGCCGAGGTGACGACCGCGACGCCGTACGTGGTCGACGCCGAGGGCGAGCACCGGTTCACGGTGGCCGCGCTGGACCTGGGCATCAAGCGCAACGTGCCGCGCCGGCTCGCCGCCCGGGGCGTGACCACCCACGTGCTGCCGGCCCACTCGACAATCGAGGACCTGCTGGCCACCGGCGCCGACGCGGTCTTCTTCTCACCGGGCCCCGGTGACCCGGCGACCGCCGACGCGCCGGTCGCGCTGGCCCGCGAGGTGCTGCGCCGCGAGGTGCCGCTGTTCGGCATCTGCTTCGGCAGCCAGATCCTCGGCCGGGCGCTCGGCTTCGGCACCTACAAGCTCGGTTACGGCCACCGGGGCATCAACCAGCCCGTGCTCGACCGGGTCACCGGCAAGGTCGAGGTGACCAGCCACAACCACGGCTTCGCGGTGCAGGTGCCCGGGGCACGGCCGGGCGCGGTGGTGCCGGACCAGGTGATCGAGACCGAGTTCGGCGGCGTCCAGGTGTCGCATGTCTGCCTCAACGACAACGTGGTCGAAGGGCTGCGGGCGCGCGACGTGCCCGCCTTCACCGTTCAGTACCACCCGGAGGCGGCGGCCGGCCCGCACGACGCGGACTATCTCTTCGACCGCTTCGCCGAGCTGATCGACGGCCGGGCTCTCAGTGGGGGGCGTACCAATGCCTAAGCGGACCGATCTCAAGCACATCCTGGTGATCGGGTCGGGACCGATCGTCATCGGACAGGCCTGCGAGTTCGACTACTCGGGTACTCAGGCGTGCCGGGTACTGCGCGCCGAGGGGATCCGGGTCAGCCTGGTCAACTCCAATCCGGCCACCATCATGACCGACCCGGAGTTCGCCGACGCCACCTACGTCGAGCCGATCACCCCGGAGTTCGTCGAGCTGGTCATCGCCAAGGAGCGTCCGGACGCGGTGCTGCCCACCCTGGGTGGGCAGACCGCCCTGAACACCGCCGTGGCGTTGCACGAGGCCGGGGTGCTGGAGAAGTACGGCGTCGAGCTGATCGGCGCGAACATCGACGCGATCCGGCGCGGCGAGGACCGGCAGCTGTTCAAGGAGATCGTGGCGAAGGCCGGCGTACGCCTCGGCGTCGAGGATCCGGCGAGCCTGGTGCCGCGTTCGCGGGTCTGCCACTCGATGGACGAGGTCCGCGAGACGGTGGCCGAGCTGGGCCTGCCGGTGGTGATCCGGCCGTCGTTCACCATGGGTGGTCTCGGTTCGGGCATGGCGCACACCGATGCCGACCTGGAACGCATCGCGGGTGCCGGGCTGGCTGCCAGCCCGGTGCACGAGGTGCTCATCGAGGAGAGCGTGCTCGGCTGGAAGGAGTACGAACTCGAACTCATGCGGGACCGCCACGACAACGTGGTGGTGGTCTGCTCGATCGAGAACGTCGACCCGATGGGCGTGCACACCGGTGACAGCGTGACCGTGGCGCCGGCCATGACGCTCACCGACCGGGAGTACCAGCACCTGCGGGATCTGGGCATCGCGGTGCTGCGCGAGGTCGGCGTGGACACCGGTGGCTGCAACATCCAGTTCGCGGTGAACCCGGCCGACGGTCGCATCGTCGTCATTGAGATGAACCCGCGGGTGTCCCGCTCGTCGGCGCTGGCGTCGAAGGCGACCGGCTTCCCGATCGCGAAGATCGCCGCGAAGCTGGCCATCGGCTACACCCTCGATGAGATCCCCAACGACATCACCCGCAAGACGCCGGCCGCGTTCGAGCCGACGCTTGACTACGTGGTGGTGAAGATCCCCCGGTTCGCGTTCGAGAAGTTCCCCGGCGCGGATCCGGAGCTGACCACCACGATGAAGTCGGTCGGCGAGGCGATGAGCCTCGGGCGCAACTTCCCCGAGGCGCTGAACAAGGCGATGCGCTCGATGGAGACCAAGGCCGCCGGCTTCTGGACCGTGCCCGACCCGGTCGGGGCGACGAAGGAGAACACCCTCGCCGCGCTGGGCATGCCGCACGACGGGCGGCTCTACACGGTGGAGCGGGCGTTGCGGCTCGGTGCCTCGATCGCCGAGGTCAGCGCCGCCTCCGGCGGCATCGACCCGTGGTTCCTGGACCAGATCGCCGCCCTGGTCGAGTTGCGTGCGGAGATCGTGGCGGCGCCGGTGCTGGACGCGGAGCTGCTGCGCCGGGCGAAGCGGGCCGGCCTCTCCGACCGGCAGCTTGCCGCGCTGCGTCCCGAACTGGCCGCCGAGGACGGGGTCCGTACGCTGCGGCACCGCCTCGGCCTCCGGCCGGTCTACAAGACGGTGGACACCTGCGCCGCGGAGTTCGAGGCCACCACCCCGTACCACTACTCCGCTTATGACGAGGAGACGGAGGTGGCCGGCTCGGCGCGGCCCAAGGTGCTGATCCTGGGTTCCGGACCGAACCGGATCGGGCAGGGCATCGAGTTCGACTACTCCTGCGTGCACGCGGTCATGGCCCTGAAGGGGTCCTACGAGACCGTCATGGTCAACTGCAATCCGGAGACCGTCTCCACCGACTACGACACCGCCGACCGGCTCTACTTCGAGCCGCTGACCTTCGAGGACGTGCTGGAGGTCTGGCACGCGGAGGACTCCTCCGGCCGGGCCGTCGGCGGGCCGGGCGTGGTCGGCGTGATCGTGCAGCTGGGTGGGCAGACCCCGCTCGGACTGGCCCAGCGACTCAAGGACGCCGGGGTGCCGGTGGTGGGTACCTCACCGGAGTCGATCCACCTGGCCGAGGAACGTGGCGCCTTCGGATCGCTGCTGGCCCGGGCCGGCCTGCGCGCGCCGGACCACGGCACCGCCACCTCGTACGAGGAGGCGAAGGAGATCGCCGACGAGATCGGCTACCCGGTGCTGGTCCGGCCGTCGTACGTGCTCGGCGGGCGGGGTATGGAGATCGTCTACGACGACGCCACGCTGCGCGACTACATCGGCCGGGCCACCGACATCTCGCCGGACCATCCGGTGCTTGTCGACAGTTTCCTCGACGACGCCATCGAGATCGACGTGGACGCGCTCTGCGACGCCGACGGCGCGGTCTACCTCGGCGGGATCATGGAGCACATCGAGGAGGCGGGCATCCACTCCGGCGACTCCTCCTGCGCCCTGCCGCCGATCACCCTGGCCAGTTCGCACGTGGCCCAGGTCCGCCGGTACACCGAGGCCATCGCGCGGGGCATCGGCGTACGCGGGCTGCTCAACGTGCAGTACGCGCTGAAGGACGACGCGCTGTACGTGCTGGAGGCCAACCCGCGCGCCTCGCGTACCGTGCCGTTCGTCTCGAAGGCCACGGCGGTGCCGCTGGCGAAGGCGGCGGCCCGGATCGCGCTCGGCGCGACCCTGGCCGAGTTGCGCGCCGAGGGCATGTTGCCGACGACCGGGGACGGCGGTTCGCTGCCGCCGGACGCCCCGATCGCGGTGAAGGAGGCGGTGCTGCCGTTCAAGCGGTTCCGTACCCCGGCGGGCAAGGGGGTGGATTCGCTGCTCGGCCCGGAGATGAAGTCGACAGGCGAGGTGATGGGGATCGACACCGCCTTCGGGCACGCCTTCGCCAAGTCACAGTCGGCGGCGTACGGGTCGCTGCCGACCGAGGGCAGGATCTTCGTCTCGGTGGCCAACCGCGACAAGCGCGGCATGATCTTCCCGATCAAGCGGCTGGCCGATCTCGGCTTCGACATCGTCGCGACCAGCGGTACCGCCGAGGTGCTGCGCCGGCACGGCATCGCCTGCGAGCAGGTCCCGAAGCACTACGAGGCCGATTCCGAGGACGACGCGGTGTCGTTGATCCTCGGTGGCCACGTCGCTCTTGTGATCAACACGCCACAGGGTTCGGGTGCCAGCGCCCGCTCGGACGGTTACGAGATCCGCAGCGCCGCGGTCACCGCCGACATCCCCTGCGTCACCACCGTCCCCGGCGCCGCCGCCGCGGTCATGGGAATCGAGGCGAGGATCCGCGGCGACATGCAGGTACGCCCCCTCCAGGCCCTCCACGCCACCCTCCGGTCCGCCCAGTGACCCCCCACCCCTCGGCCACCACCCCGTTCTCGTCGATCAAGAAGTTTTGGTCCTCGGGTGGCCCTCGGCGGGACCAGAACTTCTTGATCGACGCATGGCATCGGGGAGGGGTGGCGTGATCTTCGAACGGACCGTTCGGCGGGGGTTGTTCCGGGTCGGGGGTGGGGACGCGGAGACGGCGCACGAGTTCACCCTGCGGCGGTTGGCCGCGCTGTCCCGGACGCCGGTGGCGCTGGCGGCGTTGCGGGCCCGGTACGCCGTGTCGGCGCCGCGCACGGTGTTCGGGGTGTCATTTCCCAACCCGGTCGGCCTGGCCGCCGGGATGGACAAGGACGGGGTGGCGCTGCCGGCGTGGCCGGCACTGGGCTTCGGTTTCGTCGAGGTCGGCACGGTGACGGCGCGTCCCCAACCAGGCAATCCCCGGCCCCGGCTCTTCCGGCTCGTCGACAGCGAGGCCGTGATCAACAGGATGGGCTTCAACAACGCCGGGGCGCAGGCGCTGGCGGACCGGCTGGCGGCGCTGCCGCGACCGCTCGGCGTACCGCTTGGCATCTCGCTGGGCAAGTCGAAGGTGACGGCGCTGGAGGACGCGGTGGAGGACTACCGCGAGTCGTACCGCGTGTTGCGCGAGCAGGGCGACTACTTCGCGGTCAACGTCTCCTCACCGAACACCCCCGGGCTGCGCGCCTTGCAGGACCGGGAACATCTGGACGCGCTGTTGGCGGCATTGGTGGGGGAGAAGCCGGTGCTGGTGAAGATCGCTCCCGACCTCACCGAGCCGGCCATCGCCGAGTTGCTGGAGGTGTGCCTGGCCCGCGGCGCCGCCGGAGTGATCGCCACGAACACGACCCTCGGACGGGACGGGTTGGCCCCGACCGACCGGGGACGTTCCGGCGAGACCGGTGGGCTGTCCGGCCGTCCGCTGGCCGACCGGGCGCGGCAGGTGGTCGCCTTCGTGCACGCCGAGACGGGCGGGCGGTTGCCGGTCATCGGCGTCGGCGGCATCGTCGATCCCGACGATGCGGCCCGGATGTTCGACGCCGGCGCCAGCCTGGTGCAGCTCTACACCGGGTTCATCTACCGTGGCCCGGCGCTGCCCCGGGCCGTCGCCCGCGCGGCTGCGGGTGCCGTGCGTCCGGCCACGACCGGCGCCTGACGAACACCACCCACTCACCACCCCCTCGCTGCTCTGCTTCACCCCACGCAACGGTTTCGGCGCGGAACCCGTGCGTCCGGTGAAGCAGAGCAAAGGGGGCGCAAGGAGGACCGATGACGCCGGAGGAGGTTCTCGCCGCCGACGCGGCGCACGTGTGGCATCCGTACGCCGCGCTGCCGCCGGCGGTGGCGCCGTACCTGGTGGAGAGCGCCGAGGGGGTACGGCTGCGGCTGGCCGACGGCCGCGAGCTGGTCGACGGGATGTCCTCCTGGTGGGCCGCGATCCACGGCTACCGGCATCCGGTGCTGGACGCGGCGGTGGTCGACCAGGTGGGCCGGATGAGTCACGTCATGTTCGGCGGACTGACCCACGCGCCGGCCGTGGAGCTGGCCCGCACTCTGGTCGAGGTGACGCCCGACGGGCTGGAGCACGTGTTCCTGGCCGACTCGGGTTCGGTGAGTGTCGAGGTCGCGGTGAAGATGTGCCTGCAGTACCAGCGGGCCACCGGCCGGCCGCAGCGGCACCGGCTGGGCACCTGGCGGGGCGGGTACCACGGCGACACGTTCCATCCGATGAGCGTCTGCGATCCGGAGGGTGGCATGCACCACCTCTGGGGGGACGTGCTGCCGCGGCAGGTCTTCGCCCCGATGCCGCCGGGTGGCTTCGACAGCCCGCCCGATCCGGCGTACGAGGCGGCGCTGATCGACGCGGTGGAGCGGCACGCCCACGAGTTGGCCGCGGTGATTGTGGAACCGGTGGTGCAGGGTGCCGGCGGGATGCGTTTCCACCACCCGCACTATCTGCGGGTGCTGCGCGAGGTGACCCGGGCGCACGGCGTGCTGCTGATCTTCGACGAGATCGCCACCGGTTTCGGCCGTACCGGGACGATGTTCGCCGCCGAGCATGCCGGGGTCACCCCGGACGTGCTCTGCGTCGGCAAGGCGCTCACCGGCGGCTATCTGACTCTGGCCGCGGCGCTGTGCACGGCGGAGGTCGCGCGGGGCATCCGGGCCGGTGGTGTGCTCGCGCACGGCCCGACGTTCATGGGCAACCCGCTCGCCTGCTCGGTGGCCAACGCGTCGCTGGGCCTGCTGCGGGCCGGCGACTGGGCCGGGCAGGTGGCGCGGCTGGAACGGGGTCTGCGGTCGGGGCTGGAGCCGTTGCGCGGCGCGCCGGGTGTGACGGACGTGCGGGTGCTCGGCGGAATCGGCGTGGTCCAGTTGGACCACGAGGTGGATCTCGGCGCGGCCACGGCCGCCGCCGTGGCGCAGGGGGTGTGGCTGCGTCCGTTCCGGGATCTGGTCTACACGATGCCGCCGTACGTCACCGCGGACGCCGACCTCGCCGTCGTGGTGTCGGGTATCTCGGCAGCGGTCGCGGCGGGCTGAGTAGCCGGGTATCGGCCCTCGGCTGGATTTGAGTAGGCGTGTTCGGCCGCCATCGCGAATTGGAGTAGCCCGGCGGCACCCCGGTCCGGGCCTGCTGAGTAGGCGCGGACGGGTGGAAGCCCGGCCGGGACGAGAGGAAGGCAAAGGCGACATGGAGAGTTTCGGCGCCCGGCTGCACCGGGCCATGGACGAGCGCGGACCGCTCTGCGTAGGGATCGACCCGCACCCGGCGTTGCTGTCCCGGTGGGGCCTTGACGACGATGTGGCCGGCCTCGACCGCTTCGCCCGGACCGTCGTGGACGCGCTCGGTGACCGGGTTGCGGTGGTCAAGCCCCAGTCGGCGTTCTTCGAGCGATTCGGGTCTCAAGGGGTGGCGGTCCTTGAGTCAACTATCCGACAGTTACGAAATCTCGGCTCGCTCGTTCTCCTCGACGCCAAGCGCGGCGACATCGGTTCGACGGTCCAGGCGTACGCGTCGGCCTACCTTGATCCATCCAGCCCCATGTATGTCGATGCGGTGACCGCGAGCCCCTTCCTGGGGGTCGGATCGCTGGCCCCGATGTTCGAGCTGGCCGCCGAGCACGGCGGCGGCGTGTTCGTCCTGGCGCTCACCTCCAACCCCGAGGGCGCCTCGGTGCAGCGCGCCCGCGGCGCCGACGGCCGCAGCGTCGCGCAAACGATCCTCGACGAGATTTCCCAGCTCAACGCGGGTGCGGAGCCGCTCGGGAGCGTCGGTGCCGTGATCGGCGCGACGGTCGGAGAGACCGGCTGCGACCTGTCCGCGGTGAACGGGCCGCTGCTCGCCCCCGGGCTCGGAGCGCAGGGTGCCACGGCAGCCGATCTGCGGGTCGTCTTCGGCTCCGCGCTGCCCGCCGTGCTGCCCGCGTACTCCCGTGAGGTGCTGGGCGCCGGGCCCGATCCGGACGCGCTGCGGGCCGCCGCGGACCGCGCCGTGGCCGAGTGTCGGGCGGTCCTGGCGATGTCCTGACTGACTGATGGCTCGGTCACTTTGTGGTGATCATTGCGCGCCCACGTTGCCGAAAGCTCCGTTGGCCGCTAGTTTTCCCCGCGCTGGGAACCCCTTGGTTCACAGCGACACCACGTTTCACAGATGCGGCGGTGCGTCCCGCCCGTCGCGATAGGGACCTGAGGAGAACTGGTGCCGCTCCCGTCACTGACCCCCGAGCAGCGCGCAGCCGCGCTGGAAAAGGCTGCGGAGATCCGCAAAGCCCGTGCCGAGCTGAAGGAGCAGCTCAAGCAGGGCAAGACCACCCTCGGAGCCGTTCTTGAGCGGGCCGAGTCCGACGATGTCGTCGGCAAGCTCAAGGTGTCGGCTGTGCTGCAGGCCATGCCGGGCATCGGCAAGATCCGGGCTACTCAAATCATGGAGAAGCTCAAGATTGCCGACAGCCGCCGCCTGCGTGGCCTCGGCGAGCAGCAGCGCAAGGCCCTGCTTGGGGAGTTCGCCGCCAACTGAGCACGACTGCGGGTAGAAACAAGCAGTGAGCTTGGATGACGAGGCGCGCCCGGCGGCTCGGCTCACTGTCCTGGCTGGCCCATCCGGCGCCGGTAGGGAGAGTGTCGTCGAGCTGATCCGGGCGCGTTCTCCGTCAGTGTGGACGCCGGTCGCGGTCACCACCCGGCCCCGCCGGGGCAACGAACTGGACGGCGTCCACCGACACTTCGTCACGGCTGAGGAGTTCGACCGCCGGCTCGCCGCCGGCGAGCTGCTGGAGTGGAGTCGGTTCGGCGCTCACCGGCGCGGCACGGAGGCCGCCCCGCTGCGCCACCGGCTCGCCGCCGGGCAGCCGGTGCTGCTCGCGTTGGACCTCGACGGGGCGCTGCTGGTCCGGGCGGGCTGGCCGGGGGCACGACTCGTCCTGCTCCATCCGCCCGGTCGACTGCCGGGCCCGCCGGTGGTCACGGCCTTCGACCTCAGCGTTTCGGCCGACCGCATCGAGCGGGTCGTGGACGAACTGGTAGGATTCATCGGTTCTTCCTTCCTGGCTCCGGCCCGGCCGCGTCCGCGCGGTTGAGCGCCGGCGCCGCGCTCACGCGCGGTCCGTGCGAAAGACGCAGAGGTTTATCCGTGGGATCCATCGCCAACCCCGAAGGCATCACCAACCCGCCGATCGACGAGCTCCTGGAGAAGACGACGTCGAAGTACGCGCTGGTCATCTTCGCGGCCAAGCGCGCCCGCCAGGTCAACGCCTACTACAGCCAGCTCGGTGAGGGCCTGCTGGAGTACGTCGGCCCGCTGGTCGAGACCACTCCCCAGGAGAAGCCGCTCTCCATCGCGATGCGCGAGATCAACGCTGGCCTGCTCACCGCTGAGCCGACCGACCAGCCGTAATCCTCCGCCCGTCGATGAGCGCCCGGATCATCCTCGGCGTCGGCGGCGGGATCGCCGCCTACAAGGCGTGCGAGTTGCTGCGCCTGTTCACCGAGTCGGGCCACCAGGTGCGGGTGGTGCCGACGGCAGCTGCGTTGCGCTTCGTCGGCGCGCCGACCTGGGCGGCGCTCTCCGGGCAGCCGGTCGCCGAGGACGTCTGGTCCGACGTGCACGAGGTGCCGCACGTACGCCTCGGCCAGCAGGCCGACCTGGTGGTGGTCGCACCCGCCACCGCCGACCTGCTGGCCCGCGCCGCCCACGGCCTCGCCGATGATCTACTCAGCAACACCCTGCTCACCGCCCGTTGCCCGGTGCTGCTGGCACCGGCGATGCACACCGAGATGTGGGAACACCCGGCCACCGTCGACAACGTCGCGACGCTGCGGGCCCGGGGCGTCCGGGTCATCGAGCCGGCCGTGGGACGACTCACCGGCGTCGACACCGGCAAGGGCCGGTTGCCGGAGCCGACGGAGATCTTCGCGGTGGCCCGCCGCATCCTGGCTCGCGGCGCCGACGCGCCGGCCGACCTGACCGGCCGTCGGGTGGTGGTCACCGCCGGTGGCACCCGGGAACCGCTCGACCCGGTGCGCTTCCTCGGCAACCGCTCCTCCGGCAAGCAGGGCTACGCGTTCGCCCGTGCCGCCCTCGCCCGGGGTGCCCGGGTCACGTTGATCGCCGCCAACGTCACACTGCCCGACCCGGCCGGTGCGGACCTGATCCGCGTGGGCACCACCGGGGAACTGCGGGAGGCCACCCTGAAGGCGGCGGTGGACGCCGACGTGGTGGTGATGGCGGCAGCTCCGGCCGATTTCCGACCCGCGACGTACGCGCCTGGCAAAATCAAGAAATCGGACGACGGCACGGCACCCATCATCGAACTCGTGACCAACCCGGACATCGCCGCCGAGCTGGGGCAGCGTCGTCGGCCGGAGCAGGTGCTGGTGGTGTTCGCCGCCGAGACCGGCGACGCCGAGGCCAACGGGCGGGCCAAGCTGGCCCGTAAGCGGGCCGACCTCATCGTCATCAACGAGGTCGGGCCGGACAAGGTCTTCGGCGCCGAGACCAACGCGGCCACGGTCATCAGCGTGGACGGCTCGGTCACCTGGATACCCGAGCGGTCCAAGGAGGATCTCGCCGACGGGGTGTGGGACCTGGTGGTCGCCCGGTTGGCCGGGTGACTTCTCCTGACGGTTGGACGCAAGACGACCGTGGACGATGCCGTCGACGGTTAGTGACTACACTGCCGCGGAACGACGTCCAAGAACTTAGGAGTACCGTGACACGCCGCCTCTTCACGTCCGAATCGGTCACGGAAGGCCACCCGGACAAGATCGCCGACCAGATCAGTGACGGCATCCTCGATGCCCTGTTGACGCAGGATCCGCACAGCCGAGTGGCCGTGGAGACCCTGATCACCACCGGTCAGGTGCACGTCGCCGGTGAGGTGACGACCAAGGCGTACGCCGACATCCCGACGATCGTGCGCGAGACGATCCTGGGTATCGGTTACGACTCGTCGAAGAAGGGGTTCGACGGGGCGTCCTGTGGGGTCAGTGTCTCCATCGGCGCCCAGTCGCCGGACATCGCGCAGGGCGTGGACAACGCGTTCGAGTTGCGTACCGGGACGTCGGAGAGCGCGTTGGACGCGCAGGGCGCCGGTGACCAGGGCATGATGTTCGGCTTCGCCTGCTCGGAGACGCCCGAGCTGATGCCGCTGCCGATCGCGCTCGCGCACCGGCTGGCCCGCCGGCTCGCCGCGGTACGCAAGGACGGCACGGTGCCCTACCTGCGCCCCGACGGCAAGACCCAGGTCACCATCGAGTACGACGGCCTGCGTCCGGTACGCCTGAACACGGTGGTGGTGTCCAGCCAGCACGCCGCGGACATCTCGTTGGAGTCGCTGCTCACCCCGGACGTGCGGGACCACGTCATCGCCCCGGAGCTGGAGAGCCTGGAGCTGGACACCGAGGGCTACCGGCTGCTGGTCAACCCGACCGGCCGGTTCGAGATCGGTGGCCCGATGGGCGACGCGGGCCTGACCGGGCGGAAGATCATCGTGGACACCTACGGTGGCTACGCCCGCCACGGTGGTGGGGCCTTCTCCGGCAAGGACCCGTCGAAGGTCGACCGTTCGGCCGCGTACGCGATGCGGTGGGTGGCCAAGAACGTGGTGGCCGCCGGTCTCGCGGAGCGGTGCGAGGTGCAGGTGGCGTACGCGATCGGCAAGGCGCATCCGGTGAGCCTGTTCATCGAGACGTTCGGCACCGAGACGGTGCCGGTGGCCTCGATCGAGAAGGCGGTCACCGAGATCTTCGACCTGCGTCCCGCCGCCATCATCCGGGATCTGCACCTGCTGCGGCCGATCTACGCCCAGACCGCCGCCTACGGCCACTTCGGCCGCGAGCTGCCCGACCTGACCTGGGAGTCCACTGACCGCGCCGCCGACCTCAAGTCGGCCGCGGGAGCCTGACAACCACCCGGCGTGACGACCGGCGGCCCGCTGACGGGTCGCCGGTCGCCCGTGTCTGCGTCGATGTTCCCCTGGCCCACCTGGATCGGCCCTTCGACTACCTGGTTCCGCAGGCCCTCGCCGCCGACGCCGTGCCGGGCGTACGGGTGAAGGTGCGCTTCGCCGGCCAACTGGTCGACGGCTGGCTGCTGGAGCGGACCGAACGATCCGAGCACCCCCGGCTCGCGTACCTCGACAAGGTCGTGTCCCCGGTGCCGGTGCTCGCCCCAGAGGTGGCCCGGCTGGCCCGGGTCGTCGCCGACCGGTACGCCGGCAGCCTGGCCGACGTGCTGCGGCTGGCGGTTCCACCCAGGCACGCCCGGGTGGAGAAGGAGGTGACCGCCGAGGACCGGGCGGCCGACGAGGCGCCGGCCGACCCGCCAAGTTCACCGGCGCCGGAGGGATGGCGCGACTACCCGGCCGGGCCGGCGCTGCTGCGGGCACTTGCCGACGGGCGCTCGCCCCGTGCGGTGTGGTCGGCGTTGCCGGGGGAGGACTGGGCGGCCCGTTACGCCACCGCCGTCGCCGCCACGGTGGCCGCCGGCCGGGGCGCGCTGGTGGTGGTGGCCGACGGGCGGGACCTCGATCGGCTCGACGCCGCGCTGACCGCACGGCTCGGCTCGGACCGGCACGTCTGCCTGTCGGCCGCCCTCGGGCCGGCGCGGCGCTACCGCGCGTTCCTGGCCGCCCGCCGTGGCGACGTCCCGGTGGTGATCGGCACCCGGGCTGCCATGTTCGCCCCGGTCGACCGGCTGGGACTGGTGGCCATCTGGGACGACGGTGACGATCTGCACGCCGAGCCGCGAGCCCCCTACCCGCACGCCCGGGAGGTGTTGCTGACCCGGGCCCAGTTGGCGGAGGCGGGCGCGCTGGTCGGCGGCTACGCCCGTACCGCCGAGGCGCAGTTGCTGGTGGAGACCGGCTGGGCCCGCGAGGTGATCGCCGACCGGGCGGTGCTGCGGGCGCGTACCCCCGCGATCGTGCCGACCGGCGACGATCCGCAACTGGCCCGCGACCCCGGTGCGGCGACCGCCCGGCTGCCCAGCCTGGCCTGGACCGCCGCCCGGGAGGCACTACGCGCGGATGCGCCGGTCCTGGTCCAGGTGCCACGGCGCGGCTACCTGCCCTCGGTGGCCTGCGCCGACTGCCGTACGCCGGCCCGCTGCCCGCACTGCGCCGGCCCGCTCGCGTTGCCGTCGGCCGGCGGGTCGCCCGCCTGCCGCTGGTGCGCCCGGATCGCCGCCGCCTACGCCTGTCCGCAGTGTGGCGGGCGGAGACTGCGGGCCTCGGTGACCGGTGCCCGGCGGACCGCCGAGGAACTGGGGCGGGCCTTCCCGGGGGTGCCGGTGCGCACCTCCGGCCGCGAGGAGGTGCTGGCCGACGTCCCGGGCGGCGCTGGCCTGGTGATCGCGACCCCCGGGGCCGAGCCGGTGGCGACCGGCGGCTACGGCGCGGTGCTGCTGCTGGACACCTGGGCGTTGCTCACCCGCGCCGATCTGCGCGCCGGCGAGGAGGCGTTGCGGCGGTGGACCGGGGCCGCGGCGCTGGCCCGGCCGGCCGCTGCCGGGGGTCGGGTGGTGGTGGTCGCCGACGGCGCGCTCGCGCCGGTGCAGGCGCTGCTGCGCTGGGACGCCGGCTGGTTCGCGGCCCGGGAATTGGCCGAGCGGCGGGAGCTGGGTTTTCCGCCGGCGATGCGGATGGCCAGCGTGACGGGCCTGCCCGCCGCGGTCGCCGACCTGTTGGCGCAGGCGCGGCTGCCCGACGGGGCCGAAGTGCTCGGTCCGGTGCCGGCCGACGGCGAGCGGGAGCGGATGCTGGTGCGGGTGCCGAGGGCTCGGGCCGCCGACATGGCCGGCGCGCTGCACACGGCGGCCGGGGTACGCAGCGCCCGCAAGGCGACCGACCCGGTACGCCTCCAGGTCGACCCGCTCGCGCTGTTCTGACCCAGCGGTGACGGTGTGTGCCGACCGATGTCCCAAGAAGTGCGATATGTTACCTGATCATGACTGTCCGTATCGACTCGCCCGCTCGCGGTCGCGTCCCGGAGGCAGGCCGGCGCGAGGTGGTAGCATCGCCCGTCATGCCGGTGCGTACGGCGACTCCAGGTCGAGCTGGAGGTGTCCGAGGGCGGCGCGACGACGGCGGAACC
Organism: Micromonospora sediminimaris; assembly: GCF_016863575.1. Classification (NCBI taxonomy): domain Bacteria; kingdom Bacillati; phylum Actinomycetota; class Actinomycetes; order Micromonosporales; family Micromonosporaceae; genus Micromonospora; species Micromonospora sediminimaris. Next base: position 7,843 of record NZ_BOPD01000040.1, on the reverse strand, counting down.
GCGTCGGCCCGGCGCGGAAATCGATGATCTCAACCGGCCGGTGATCAGGGGTGGACAAGTCGTGACCGTTCGTCAGTCGATCGTCTTCAACGGTGACCTGGGCAGCGGCAAGAGCACGGTCTCCGTCGAGATCGCCAAGCGACTCGGCCTGCGCCGGGTCAGCGTCGGTGACCTCTACCGGCAGATGGCGCAGGAGCGGCAGATGACCGCGCTCCAGCTGAACCTGCACGCCGAGCTGGACCAGGCCGTCGACGGCTACGTCGACCAGCTCCAGCGCGACATCGCCGCCTCCGGCGAGAGTCTGGTGATGGACTCCCGGCTGGCCTGGCACTTCTTCACCGACGCCCTCAAGGTGCACATGATCACCGAGCCGGGGGAGGCCGCCCGCCGCGTCCTGCTGCGCCCCTCCGGGCCGGCCGAGAGCTACACCTCACTGGACGAGGCGAAGGCCAAGCTCCGGGAACGCAGTGAGAGCGAGCGTGGCCGGTTCCTGGTCCGGTACGGCGTGGACAAGGCCAGGCTGCGCAACTACGACCTGATCTGCGACACCACCCGCGCGCCCGCCGACGAGGTGATCGAGCGCATCGTCGATGCGTACGAGGGGCGACTCGCGCCGGAGGTGCTGCGCGGCGCCCCGCCGCTGCTGCTGCTCGACCCCGGGCGGGTCTACCCGACCGAGGACGTCACCGGACTGCGCGGTATGTGGGACTCGGCGCTCACCAGCGAGGTCGCCGCCGCCGGTGAAACCGGCCTGGAGCCACTGGAGATCGGGTACACCGGCGAGTACTTCTTCGTGGTCAACGGGCACCGCCGACTCAGCGCCGCACTGCGTAACGGCTTCCGGCTGGTGCCGGGCCGGCTGGTCGCCGAGGTCGAGGAGCCGGTGGTCGGTGGGGTGAGCGCGATGGACTACTTCGCGGCGCAGGCCCGGCCCAGCCTGATCCACGACTGGGAGGCGGCCCACGACATCCACCTGCCCCTGCCCGAGCACGCCCTGCTTGCCGGCGACGCGGTGCTGGCGGGGGAGAGCGGCGTCGCCGGCTGAGCCCCGCCGCGCCTCGCCGTACGCCCCGGTTACCGCAGGCCACAGCGTTGCACGGGCATGATGGAGCCTCCTGGACACCGAGGAGGCCAGATGGACGTCAGTGAGGCGTTTGCGTCGCTCATGTCGCCCGAGGGACGGGTCGACCCGTATCCGGCGTACGAGCGGTTGCGTGCCCACGGACCGGTTGTGCAGGCCGGTCGGGGCCTGTACGCGGTCACCGGCCACGCCGAGGCCGACGAACTCCTCCGGGACGCCCGCATCCGGGTCCTCGACGGCCACCTGCGCGACCAGTTCCTGCCGAGCTGGCGGGAGAGCCCGGCCCTGTCCTCGATCGCCCGGTCGATGCTGCGGACCAACCCGCCCGACCACAGCCGGATGCGCCGGCTCGCCGCCGGCGCCTTCACCCCACGCCGGATCGGTGCCATGCGCGAGGTGGTCGCGGCGCAGACGGACGAGCTGATCGACGCGATGGCGGCGACCGGCCGGGGCGGCGTTCCGGTCGACTTCATGGCTGAGTTCGCCTATCCGCTACCGGTCGGGGTGATCTGCGCGCTGCTCGGCGTGCCCGCCGCCGACCGCCCGCTGTTCCGGCGTTGGGCGGCCGATCTGACCGGTGCCCTGGAGCCCGAGATCACTCCGGCGGAGCTGGCCGTGGCCGATGCCGGTGCCGCCGAGCTGCGGGACTACTTCACCGAGCTGGTGGCCGACCGTCGCCGCCGCCCCGCCGACGACCTGACCACCGCCCTGGTGCAGGCGCACGACTCCGGTGACCGGCTCTCCGGCGAGGAACTGCTGGCGAACCTGGTGATCCTGCTCGTCGCGGGCTTCGAGACCACCACCAACCTGCTCGGCAACGGGCTGGCGGTGCTGCTGGCCCATCCCCGGGCCGCCGACGTGCTGCGTCAGCACCCGCAGCACGCCCCGGCGTACGTGGACGAACTGCTCCGCTTCGACTCCCCGGTGCAGCTGACCACCCGCACCAACGGCGAAACCGTTCGGCTCGGCGGGGTCGAGGTGCCCGCCGACAGTTGGATCCTGCTGCTGCTCGGCGCGGCCAACCGCGACCCCCGGCGGTACCCGCGGCCGGAGCGGTTCGACCCGTGGCGGGCGCAGCTGAATCCACTCTCCTTCGGCGCCGGGCCGCACTACTGCCTGGGAGCGGGGCTGGCCCGACTGGAGGCGCAGGTGGCCTTCCCGGCGCTGCTGCGCCGGCTGCCCGGGCTGGCGTCGGCCGGGCAGCCCCGGCGACGGATCCGGCTGACCTTGCGCGGGTACGACCACCTGCCGATCACCGTGGGTGAACCGCAGGCGGCCACGGTTGGTGGTGCGCCGGCCGGCACGGCCATCGGCAGTCCGTAGACTGGTACGGCACTACCGTCCCGCCGTGAAGGAGCCAACCCGCGTGACCGTCCAGCCCATCCGTCTGTTCGGGGATCCGGTGCTGCGCACGCCGGCCGATCCGGTGGTCGACTTCGACGTCGAGCTGCGCAAGCTCGTCGAGGACCTGACCGACACCATGCGTGAGCAGGGCGGTGCCGGTCTCGCCGCGCCGCAACTGGGCGTGGGCCTGCGGGTGTTCACCTTCGACGTCGACGACGTGCTCGGCCACCTGGTGAACCCGGTCCTGGAGTTTCCCGACGAGGAGGAGCAGGACGGCCCGGAGGGGTGCCTGTCCATTCCCGGGCTTTACTTCGACACCAAGCGCCGGCAGAACGTGATCGCCAAGGGCTTCAACGGTTACGGCGACCCGATGCAGATCGTCGGCACCGGGTTGATGGCCCGCTGCGTGCAGCACGAGACCGACCACCTCGACGGGGTGCTCTTCCTCGACCGGCTGGATGCGGCCGGCCGCAAGGAGGCGATGAAGGCGATCCGCCAGGCCGAGTGGTACGACGCCGCCGCGCCGCCCACAGTCAAGCTGAGCCCGCACGCCGCCGGCAGCCCCTTCGGTCTGGGGCGGTGACCGGGTGCGTGTGATCTTCGCCGGTACGCCGGCCGTCGCCGTTCCGGCCCTGGCCGCCGTGGCCGCCTCCCGGCATGAGCTGATCGCCGTGGTCACCCGCCCGGACGCGCCCGCCGGGCGCGGCCGAGGGCTGGTCCGCTCCCCGGTCGGTGCCTGGGCCGACGAGCACGGTGTCGAGGTGCTGACCCCCGCGCGTCCCCGGGAGCCGGAGTTCCTGGACCGGCTGCGCGAGCTGGCTCCGGACTGCGTGCCGGTGGTCGCCTACGGCGCGCTGGTGCCGCCGGTCGCGTTGGAGATCCCCCGGCACGGCTGGGTGAACCTGCACTTCTCGCTGCTGCCGGCGTGGCGGGGTGCCGCACCCGTGCAGCACGCCGTGCTGCACGGCGACGAGCTGACCGGGGCCAGCGTCTTCCACCTGGAGGAGGGGCTGGACACCGGCCCGGTCTACGGCACGCTTACCGACGAGATCCGGCCCGCGGACACCTCCGGGGACCTGCTGGAGCGCTTGGCGCACAGCGGCGCCGGGCTGCTGGTGGCGGTGCTTGACGCGCTGGAGGACGGCACCGCCAGGGCGCAGCCGCAGTCGGCCGACGGCGTTTCGCTGGCCCCGAAGCTCACCGTCGAGGACGCCCGGGTGCGCTGGGGCGACCCGGCCTTCGCGGTCGACCGGCGCATCCGTGCCTGCACCCCGGCCCCCGGCCCGTGGACGACCTTCCGCGACGAGCGGGTGAAGCTCGGCCCGGTCACCCCGGCACCGGACGCGCCCGACCTCAAGCCCGGTGAGCTGCTCGTGGAGAAGGCGCGGGTGCTGGCCGGCACCGCCACCGTTCCGGTTCGTCTCGGCGAGGTGCGCGCGGCCGGCAAGCGGGCCATGCCGGCGACCGACTGGGCACGCGGTGCCCGCGTCGGTGCCGGGGAGGAGTTCGCGTGAGGGAGACCGCCGCCCGCCGCAGCGGAGAGCGTCGGGGGCGGCCGATGGTCGACCGGCCACGGTACGCGGCGTACGAGGCGGTCGCGGCAGTGCACCGCGACGACGCGTACGCCAATCTGGTGCTGCCGGCGATCCTGACCGACGCGGGACTTTTCGGCCGGGACGCCGCCTTCGCCACCGAACTGACCTACGGCACGCTGCGCCACCTCGGCACGCTCGACGCGATCCTCACCGACGCGGCCGGGCGGGACGTGCAGCGGATCGACCCACCGGTCCGCGACGCGCTGCGCATCGGCGCGTACCAACTGCTGCACACCCGGGTGCCGGCGCACGCCGCGGTCTCCTCCACCGTCGACCTGGTCCGGGCGGTCGGCCAGGGCGCCACCGGCTTCGCCAACGCCGTGCTGCGCGAGGTCGCCACCCGCGACCTCGACGAGTGGGTGACCCGACTGGCGCCGTCGATCGACAGCGACCCGGTCGGCCACCTCGCGCTGGCCTACAGTCATCCACAGTGGATCGTGCGGGCGTTCAACGAGGCGCTCGGTGGCGACTTCGGCGAGACCACCCGCCTGCTGATCGAGGACAACGAGCGCCCTCCGGTGCACCTGTGCGCCCGGCCCGGCCTGGTCGACCCGGTCGACCTCGCCGACGAGGTGGGTGGCGCGCCCGGTGCCTTCTCGCCGTACGCGGTCTACCTCGCCGGTGGCGCACCGGGCGAGCTGGCGGCGGTGGCCGACGGGCGGGCCCACGTCCAGGACGAAGGTTCCCAACTGGTGGCGAACGCGCTCGCGCTGGCACCGGTGGACGGGCCGGACGGCCGGTGGCTCGACCTGTGCGCCGGGCCGGGCGGCAAGTCCGGTCTGCTCGGGGCCCTCGCCGCGCAGCGGGACGCGCGGCTGACCGCCGTGGAGGTGGCCGAGCATCGGGCCCGGCTGGTCGCCGGCGCCACCCGGGGGCTGCCGGTCACCGTGCTGAACACCGACGGCCGGCTGGTGGGCACCGAGCCGAAGCTGCCGGAGGAACACTTCGACCGGGTGCTTGTCGACGCGCCGTGCACCGGGCTCGGCTCGCTGCGTCGCCGGCCGGAGTCACGTTGGCGGCGTCAGCCGTCCGACCTGTCCGCCCTGACCCGGTTGCAGCGTGAGCTGCTCGCCGCCGGGTTGCGGGCGGCCCGGCCGGGTGGGCTGGTGGCCTACGTGACCTGTTCACCGCACACCGTGGAGACGCACGTGACGGTGACCGAGGCGGCCCGCCGCAGCGGAGTGCCGGTCGACTTCGTCGACGCCCGTACGGTGCTGCCGGCCGGCATGCCAGGGTTGGGCGACGGACCGACGGTGCAGCTGTGGCCGCACCGGCACGGCACCGACGCCATGTTCCTCGCCCTGCTCCGCCGCACCTGATCCCGGCCCCGGCACCGCCGGGATCCGTTCGTGGCGTACCTGATCGGCAGACCGGCACCGTCCGGATCCGTTCGTGGTGTGCTGCGGACCCCGCCGCCGGGATCCGCTTGTGGCGTGCTGCGGACCGGCCGCCCGGACCCGCCCCGGGCGCGGCGGTCGGGGGAAGAGCCGCAGCGACCGGGGCGGGTGGCTATTCGGCGGACCTGACGGGTACCCAGTCCGTGAACCGTCGGTGCAGCCCTGCGGCGTCCTCGCCGGAGCCCGACACGGCAAGCTGCCCGGCGGCCTCCTCGCGCAACTCGATGAGGCGCACCATGAGCGCCGGCTTGTCCTCCCGGTACACGGCGAGCAGATTCAGCTTCGCCGGCGAACAGGGCCAGGCGGCCCCGCAGGCCCGGCACCGCCACGTCGGGCGGGACGGGACGTGCGCCTCGATCCGGCCGTTCATCCGGTCACGCTCGCGACGCCGGAGCGGGGCCGGGAGCGACGCTCGGCGTACGGGACGGGCGGGACGTTCACCGGCCGCATCCCCGCGGGTCGCAGGAACAGCGCCCGCCGCTGCGTCGCGTCCCCGTGCCGATCGAGCTGGTAGACGTCGACCCAGGCCCACCCGTCGTACGTCGTGCGTTCCAGGTGCCGGATCACTCGGACCAGGATCGGTCGGTGGAACTGCGGGGAGGCTTCCCGGGCCAGGAGGTACACGCCGGGACGGACCCGAGGTGTTCCGCCCTCCCGCCCGGTCACCTGCCACGCGCCGGCTCTTGCACGGACATGGGTGCCTCCTCGGTCGTGGTTGGAGGGGGTCGCCCCGGTCTGCTCGCCCAGGGGCGACCCCCGGCGACCCGGCGAGCGGGATTGCCGTCCCAAGGCCCGCACGCGCCGCCCACGAGAACCATCGCGTGGCGAATGTGGACGACTACAGGGCGTAGGCATAGGTTCTTCAGACGTCAAGGACGTCATGTGGGAGGCGGGCATGAATCAGGCGCTGAGGGCAGCCATGGTGGACGCGGGGGAAACCGCCGAGAGTCTCGCCGAACAGGTAGGCGTGGATCCCAAGACGGTCGCGCGGTGGGTTGCCCCGGGGCGGGTGCCGCATCCCCGACACCGCGCGGCGGCGGCTGCGGCACTAGGGCGGGACATCGAGGACATCTGGCCGGACGTTTTGAAGCGGCGCGAGCCGTCCTGGCTCCGGCCGTGGGTGGAGACGGAACTCCAGGCCACCGCGCTGCGGTCCTTTCAAGTCGCGGTCATCCCGGGTTTGTTGCAGACCCCCGAGTACGCCACGGCGGTGCTCAGCAGCGGCCTGCTCGCCCCGGACGAGGTGGCCGGCTACGTCGAGACCCGGATGCGCCGGCAGTCGTCGGTCCTGGAACGGCGCAAACCGCCGCTCTTCGTCGCGGTCATCGACGAGTTCGCGCTTCGTCGCGGCGCTCCGGACATCATGCACCCGCAGCTGGATCACCTGGTGCGGTTGGCGCAGCGGCCCAACATCCTGCTGCACGTGCTGCCGCTCGACGCCGGCCTGCACCCCGGGCAGGCGGGGCCGTTCGTCATCGCCACGACGGAGGACGGCGACGTCGCGTACCTGGACGACCAGGCCGCCGGCCGGCTGACCAACGACACCGCCGCGCTCTGGTCCATTTGGGATACGCTGCGCTCGGTGGCGCTGCCGCGCCGCCAGACCATCGACTTCCTTGAGGCACGATCATGGCTGACCTGACCGGCGCCGTGTGGCGCACAAGCACCCGTAGCAGCTCGAACGGTGGCGACTGTGTCGAGGTCGCCGACAATCTTCCCGGCGTCGTCGGTGTCCGCGACTCGAAGGACCGGACCGGTCCGGCGTTGGTCTTCGCTCCGGCGGCCTGGCAGGCGTTCGTCGCCCGGGCCGCCGGGCGGTCCTGACCCGACCCGCGCGCAAGCGCCCGTCCCCGCACGGGGGCGGGCGCTTCGTCGTCAGCGCAGGAACCCATCGCACCCACCGCCCCGCCGCCCCACCCCGCACCCACCGCCTCGCCGCCCCACCCCGCCCGGCTGCCTCGCCGCCCCGCCGCCCGGCCCGGCCGCCGGCCCGGCCCGGCCCGCTGGCCCGGCCCGCCCCGCCGGCCCGCCTCGCACCGACGATTCGGGTACCCGAAGCTGAATCTTGGACAGTTTCCGTTAGTCGCTAACGGAAACTGTCCAAGATCTCGCGGGCGACGGGCCGGGGCGGCCGGGGCCGGCGGGGCGGGGTCGGAGCAGCTGGGGCCGGCGGGGCGGGGTCGGAGCAGCTGGGGCCGGCGGGGCGGGGACGGAGCGGCTGGGGCCGGCGGGGCGGCCGGAGCCGGGGCCGGGACGGAGCGGCGGGGGCTGGGTCCGGGACGGAGCGGCCGGGGCTGGGCCGGGACGGGACGGGACGGCCGGGACGGTTCCGGCGACCATCGCTGGGGCTGGGGCTGGGGCTGGGGCTGGGGCTGGGGCTGGGGCTGGGGCTGGGGCTGGGGCTGGGGCTGGGGCTGGGGCTGGGG
>NZ_BOPD01000039.1:0-55313 GCF_016863575.1 Micromonospora sediminimaris | reverse complement strand
TCCGGTGGTTTCTGCCGTGTCAAACCGGCTCACACCGCTTTGTCACGCTTCAACCCATTTCTCCGGGCACCACGATCAAGCCGGCTTCCGCCGTTCCGATCGTGGTTTTGGCAGCCCAGCCGCTGCGGTCTCCCGCTAGCGCGCCTGGGGCCCTGCCGGTCGTCAACCATACCCGGTCGGTTTCGCCCCGCCAAATCCGCCTCCCGACGAATCTGGGGCACCGCCCGGCTCCGACAGGGTGGACATCAACCACCCGGTCGGAAAGGTCTACCCGCGCTCCGGCCTTTGGCTTTCGCCCTGTTTCGTCCGTTCCGCGCTGGCAGAGAGAAAGTTACGCGCCCGGCGGATTGATCGTCAAATCCGCCGGGCGCGTCCCGCGTCACACCTGTCGGTCGGTGGTCAGGAGCCGACCTCCACCCCGGCGAAGGACCGCTTCCCCCGACGCAGCACCAGGTACCTGCCATGCAGCAGATCCGCCGGCGAGACCACGGCGTCCGCTGCGACGACGCGGACGTTGTTCACGTAGGCACCGCCCTCGGCGATCACCCGCCGGGCTTCCTTCATGCTGGGCACCAGGCCGGACTCCTTGAACAGGGCGGCCACCTCGGGAAGGTCGTCGAGGCGTACCAGCCCGGCCTCGGTGAGCGCGGCGCGCAGCGTCACCGCGGACAGGTCGTCCAGCGATCCCCGGCCGAACAGGGCCTGACTGGCGGCGACCACCTGAGCCATCTCCCGCTCACCGTGCACCAGGGTGGTCAGTTCCTCGGCGAGGGCACGCTGCGCGGCCCGGGACGCCGGCCGCTCCGCGGTCTCCTTCTCCAGCTCCTCCAGTTCCTCGCGGCTGCGGAAGCTGAAGTAGCGCAGGTAACGACCCACGTCCCGATCGTCGACGTTGATCCAGAACTGGTAGAAGGCGTACGGGCTGGTCATCTCGGGATCGAGCCAGATCGCGCCACCCTCGGTCTTGCCGAACTTCGAGCCGTCCGACCTGGTCACCAGCGGGGTGGTGAACGCCTGGACCGGCCCGAGCCCGCGTCGCCGGACGTAGTCGACACCGGCGGTGATGTTGCCCCACTGGTCGGAGCCACCGAACTGGAGCTGGCAGCCGTGCCGCCGGTGCAGCTCGAAGAAGTCGTTGGCCTGGAGCAGCTGGTAACTGAACTCGGTGAAGCTGATGCCGCTCTCCAACCGGGCCCGCACCACCTCGCGAGCCAGCATCCGGTTGACCGGGAAGTGCTTGCCCACGTCACGCAGGAACTCCACCACCGACATCTCGCCGGTCCAGTCCAGGTTGTTGACCAGGCGGGCGGCATGGTCTCCGGTGTACGACACGAAGGGCGCGAGCTGGTCACGGATCCGCTGCACCCAGCTCGCCACCACCTCCGGCGGGTTGAGGGTCCGTTCCGCGCTCTCCTTCGGATCACCGATCTGCCCGGTGGCGCCCCCGACCAGCAGCAGTGGCCGGTGCCCGGCGAGTTGGAGACGACGAGCGGTGGTGACCTGCATCAGGTGGCCGACGTGCAGGCTCGGCGCGGTCGGGTCGAAGCCCACGTAGAAGGCGGCTCCCGGGCCGTCGAGCAGCGCGCGCAGCTCGTCCGGGTCGGTGGAGTCCTGGAGCAGACCCCGCCAGCGCAGGTCATCGGTCAGGGAATCCCGCCGGACCGGCGGGAGGGTGCTGTCGGTCACGGTCACCGATTGTCCCCCATCAGGCCGGTCCGGCCCTACCGGGTTCCGGCGGAACGCACCGGCACTAGGCTGGCGAGTCCAAGATCGTGGAGGTGGCCGTGGACGTGTCGACCATGTCGGGTGGCTTCTTCGCCCTGCTCGGGCTGGAGTTGGACGAGATCAGCGGGGACCGGGTCACGATCCGCTGGCGGGTCCGCCCGGAGCTGCACCAGCCGTACGGCATCCTGCACGGCGGGGTCCACTGTTCGGTGGTGGAGACGGCGGCGAGTCTGGGTGCCGGTGTCTGGCTGGGTGAGCGCGGGCGGGTGGTCGGGGTGTCCAACCAGACCGACTTCCTACGGGCCGTGGACGAGGGTGAGCTGGTTGCCGTCGGCACCCCGGTGCACCGGGGGCGGAGCCAACAGCTGTGGCAGGTGGAGATCACGGACGCGGACGGGCGGCTGGTCGCCCGCGGCCAGGTCCGCCTGCAGAACCTCTACCCGACCGCCGACTGACAAGAGCCGGGACTGACTGACCGGAGCCGGGACCGACGAGGGCGGCCGGCTGACAGGGCTCGCCGAACGGGTAGCACACCGTCGGCCCGGGAACCGGGCGCGGCCCGACCGCCGCTCATCGTCGCCGCCATGCCTGAGCAGCACTGAAGGCGGTTTCGGGTAGATAGCGGCTTTCGCGGCGTTATCGTCGCGTCGATGACCGAGCCCGCACCGCCGACGTGAGGAAGCTCCTCGCCGCCACGCTCGGCATCCTGTCCGCGGTCGGTGGTTTCGTCGACATCGGCGACCTGGTCGCCGCCGGTCAGGCCGGTGCTCGCTTCGGCATGGCGCACGCCTGGGTGTTGCTGCTCGGGGTGGTCGCCATCTGCGCGTACGCGGAAATGGCCGGCCGGATCGCGGCGGTGACCGGCCGGGCGGTGTTCGACCTGGTCCGGGAACGGCTCGGTGCCCGGATGGCACTGATCAACCTGGTGGCGTCGTACCTGGTCACGGTGATCACCCTGGCCGCCGAGCTGGGCGGGGTGGCGCTGGCGTTGCGGCTGGCCAGCGGCGTGCCGTACCTGCTCTGGGTGCCTGTCGCCGGGATCGCGGTCTGGGTGGTGCTGTGGCGCATGCGGTTCCCGGTGATGGAACGGGTCTTCGGGCTGGCCGGGCTCGCGTTGGTGGTGTTCGCCGTCGCCCTGTTCTGGCTGCCGACCGACTGGGCGGCGCTCGGGCGCAGCGCGGTGACACCCGACGACTCGGGTCAGGGGTGGGGGGCGTACTGGTTCGTGGCGGTGGCGCTGTTCGCCTCGACGGTCAGCCCGTACGAGGTCTTCTTCTTCTCCTCCGGCGGGGTCGAGGAACGCTGGAGCGCGGACGACCTGGCCGATGCCCGCTTCAGCGTGCTGGTCGGCTTCCCGATTGGCGGATTCCTCGCCCTGTCGCTGATCGCCACGGCGGCGGTGGTGCTGCGCCCCGCCGGCCTGTCGGTGGACAGCCTCGACCAGGTCGCGCATCCGGTGGTGCTGGCCTTCGGCGCGGCTGGCCTGGCGGTGGCGGCACTGGCGTTCTTCGCGGTCACCTTCGGCGCCGCGCTGGAGACCGGCCTGTCCGCCGCGTACGCCGCCGCGCAGTACTTCGGTTGGCAGTGGGGCAAACGGGTCAGCCCGCGCGAGGCGGCCCGATTCCACACGGTGCTGCTGGTCAGCGTGCTGCTGGGCGTGCTCCTGCTGCTCACCACTGTCGACCCGGTGACGCTCACCGAATACATGCTGATCATCAGTGCGGTGGCGCTGCCGCTGACCTACCTGCCGATCCTGGTGGTCGCCAACGACCGCACCTACCTGGGCGACCGGGTCAACGGCCGGGCACTCAACCTGCTGGGCGCGGTGCTGCTGCTGGTAATCCTCGCCGCCTCGATCGTCGCCGTACCGCTGGCGATCGGTACGAGGATGGGCCAGTGAGAATCCAGGTCAGCCAGGAACTGCTCGATCGCCAACTCGTCGACCGGGACGGCCGGCTGGTCGGCAAGGTCGACGACGTGGAGTTCGGGCTCGGCGCGGACGGCGTGCCGTACCTGCGGTCGTTGCTCACCGGCCCGGGTGCGCTCGGGCAGCGGGTCGGCGGTCGGCTGGGCCGGATGCTGGTGCTGACCGCCGAACGATTCGTCACGGATCGGCCGGTGGCGCCGTTGCGCATCCCGTACGCCCTGGTCACGCGGGTGGACAGTGCGGTCTGGCTGCGGGTGCGGGCCGACGAGCTGCCCACCTCTCCGGTGGAGGAGTGGTTGCGCCGACACCTGATCGATCGGATCCCGGGGGCCGGCCGTGCGAGCGGGTGAGCTGCTGGGTCGGACCGCGTACGACCATCAGGGCCGCCGTCTCGGTCGGGTCGTGGACCTCGTGCTGCGCGGCCCCGCTGACGGCCCGCTGCGGCTGACCGACCTGGTCGTCACCCGGCACTGGTACGGCCGGTTGAGTGGACGGCTGATCGGTCCGCAGCGGCATCCGTCGGGTCCCTGGGCGATCCGGGCGCTGGCCCGGCTGCTCGGTCGGAGCACCTGGCAGGTGCCGATGGATCGGGTGCGGTTGGACCCGCCGCTGCCCGGCCCGCGCGGTTCGGGCGGGCCGGAGGGCGCTGACTCGAAGCGTGCCTGAGCAGGCCCGTGCCGCCCCGACGACGGTCACCGCGGGCGGGCCAGGCGCGACCCGCTCAACGACGGGTGCCGTCCAGCACCGAAGAGCCGTCGGTCGGCGTACCCGATCTGTCGTCCGTCTGCGACTCGGGCTCGTCGGGGGTGGCAGGCGTAGCTGCCTCGGCCGCGCCGGGGGCCGCGGGCGTCGCTGTCTCGGGGGTGTCCGGGTCCTCGGCCGCCGCTGTGGCGCGGCGCAACCGAAGGCCGGAGACCGCCCGGTCGTCGGCGAGCGTCACCTCCAGCCGCCAGGCGTCGACGGTGAGATGCTCCCCGGCGCGGGGAATCCGGCCGAGACCGGCCAGGAGCAGCCCGGCCACGGTGGTGTAGTCGCCGTCCGGACGCCCGGGCAGTTCCACGCCGATGTCGGGCAGATCGTGGACGGGAAACGTGCCCGGCAGCAGCAGCGCCCCCTCGTCGTCGGTGCGTACCGCACCGACGTCCCGGTCGGTCTCGTCGTAGATCTCCCCGACGATCTCCTCGAGGATGTCCTCCAGGGTGACGATGCCCTCGACGGCACCGCGTTCGTCGACGACCAGGGCCATGTGCTGGCGTTCGGCCTTGAACCGGCGCAGCGCGTCGACCACCGGTACCGAGTCCGGCAGCAGCAGCGGCGGGCGGGCGTACTCGTCGACCGGCTGATCGTCACCGACGCCGACCAGATCCCGCAGGTGGATGACGCCCACCGAATCGTCCAGGCCGCCGTGGCGTACCACCGGCGCGCGGGAGTGCCCGGAGGCGGCCAGCACGAGTCGGGCGGCCTCCGCCGTGGTGCCGCTGTCCAGGCAGAAGACCTGCAACCTCGGCACCAGCACCGCCCGCAGCCGCCGCTCGGCGATCTCCACCGCGCCGGCGATGATGGTCTGCTGCTCCTTGGTGAAGCCGTGATGACCGGACACGATGTCCCGCAGCTCGTCCGGGCTGATCTCGTCCCGCTCGGGCTTCGGGTCCAGGCCGAACAGCCGTACCACCAGGTCGCTGGTGGCACCGAGTACCCAGACCACCGGCCGGGTGAGGGCCGCGAGCAGGTCGAGCGGGCGGGCTACGAGCAGCGCCCACCGCTCCGGAACCTGCATGGCGATCCGTTTCGGCGCCAGCTCACCGAAGACCAGGGTGACGAAGGTCAACACCAACGTGACAAGCACCACGGACACCGGGCCGGCGGCGCGGCCGAAGACACCCTCCAGCAGCGGGACCAGCGGCCGGGCCAGTGACACCGCGGCGGCTGCCGAGGCGAGAAAGCCGGCCAGGGTGATGCCGATCTGGATGGTGGCCAGAAACCGGTTGGGGTCGCGGGCCAGCCGGGCCAGTACCCGGCCCGTGCGCCCGGTGCGCTCCAGCCGTTGGACCTGGCTGTCGCGCAGCGACACCAGCGCCAGCTCGCTGCCGGCGAAGATCGCGTTCACCACGATCAGGACTGCGACCAGGGCCAGCTGGCTCCAGTAGCTCTGCACGCCTGGTTCTCCCTCGCTGGACCGCGCGCCGTGGCGCCGCCGGTGGTGGCCCCGCCGGCGTAGCGGTGCCTATGCCCACTCGCCCCGGCGGCGAATCATCGCCCGGTCGGGGGCGGTGGATCATCGCGCGGTGGCAGCGCCGGTGCCGGCAGGTCCAGGGTGTACGACTGCCCCGCCCGGCGGAACCCGAGGCGGTGGTAGTACGGGGCGATCATGCCCGGCGGGCTCACCACCTGGCGGAACCCACGGTCGGTGAAGAGGCTGCTGCGCCGGTAGACGAACTCGCCGGGGGTGAAGTCACGAAACGGCGGGGTGACGTAGTCCAGGTCGACCTGGGCCACCCCGTCGCCGGCGTCGCGTACCAGCACCACACCGACGACCTCGTCCGCGCGTACGACGAGAAAGGCCGCACGGCCGGCCAGCCGGTCCGGGCGGAAACCCGGGTTGAACCGGGCGATGTCGGCGGCGTGCACCCGCAGCGTGTGGGCCAGGAACGCGTCGTCGGCCCCCACCTCGACGACCTGGTAGGTCTGCTCGTCGTGGCGGGTGCTGAGCAGCCGCCGCAGGTACCAGATGTTGATCACGGCCAGCACCACGTTCAGCCCGACCATGGGCCAGACCCGGATCGTGGCGTTGTAGCCGATCAGGACGGCACAACCGACCAGGTTCAGGGCGCGCAGCCGCAGGATGCGCGTCTGCAGCAGCGACCAGACCAGCAACGCGGAGCCGGCCCAGCCGACCAGTTCCAGCCAGTTCACCCCGCGAGGGTAGTCGCCGCCCTGGTCAGGCCCGGTGTCAGGGGGCGGATCACGCCGGGTCGGCGCCGGGTGACGGCGGCAGTTCCAGGACGTACTCGTCGACCTCGTGGCCGCGTCCCGGTGCGTACGCCCGCTCGGTGCTGCGGACGACGAAGCCGCAGCGGCGCAGCACCGTCAGCGACGCGGCGTTGTCGGTGGCCGTCCGCGCGAACAGCGGCCGGCGGGTGACCTCCCGCAGCAGCGCGGTCAGGGCGCGGGTGGCGTACCCACGGCCCCAGTGCGGCCGGTCGATCCAGTAGCTGACCTCGAACGCGTCGTCGACGGGGAAGGCCAGCACGTGACCCACCACCGTGTCGTCGACGGTCACCGTGCGGGCCAGGTTCTCCGGGCCGGTGAGGATGCGGACCCAGTGCGCGGCGAACGCCCGCCGGTCCGTCGGATCCTCGGCGCCGAAGGCGGCCATCCGGTTGGCCTCCGGGTCGAGCTGGTGGACGAAGAACTCCACCAGGTCGTCCTCGCGTACCGGGCGTAGCCGCAGGTCATCGGTCACCGGCCGACCATACGCGGCCCGGTTGAGGACCAGCGACCCTGTTCGGATCGGCTTTCGGCCCTGCCCCCACCAGCGGCGGCGTTGCTACCAACGAGGCAGAGGCATCGACGGCGAAGTGGAGGCCGGGTCATGACCAGGTACGTGTACGACTTCATCGAGGGCGGTCGAGGCATGGCCGACCTGCTCGGCGGCAAGGGCGCCAACCTCGCCGAGATGACCCGGCTCGGGTTGCCGGTGCCGCCCGGCTTCACCGTCAGCACCGACGCGTGCCGGGCGTACCTCGTCGACCGGCAGGTGCCGGAAGGACTGTTCGACGAGGTGAACGCCCACCTGCGAGAGGTCGAGGTGCGACTGGGCCGGCGGCTCGGCGACCCTGCTGAGCCGCTGCTGCTGGCCGTCCGTTCCGGCGGACGCTACTCGATGCCCGGGATGATGGAGACCATCCTGGACATCGGGCTCAACGACGCCACCGTGACCGGGCTGGCCCGGATCAGCGGCGACGAGCGGTTCGCCTGGGACTCGTACCGACGGTTGATCCAGATGTTCGGTCGGACGGTGCACGGTGTGCCGGCCGAGGAGTTCGACCGAGAGCTGGACGCGTTGCGGGCCACCGCCGGACCGGACGGCCCCACGGCGGAGCAGTTGCGTGGGCTGGTCGAGACGTACAAGAAGGTGTTCGCCGACCGGGTCGGTCACGACTTCCCACAAGCCCCGCACGAGCAGCTGTACCTGGCGATCCGGGCGGTCTTCGAGTCGTGGAACGCCTCCCGGGCGGTGCTCTACCGACGCCGCGAACACATTCCCGACGACCTGGGCACCGCGGTCAACGTGATGGCGATGGTCTTCGGCAACCTGGGCCCGGACTCGGGTACCGGGGTGGCGTTCACCCGCGATCCGGCCACCGGCGCGCCCGGCGTGTACGGCGACTACCTGTCCGACGCCCAGGGCGAGGACGTGGTGGCCGGGGTCCGCAACACGGTGGGGCTGGACGAACTGTCCCGGCTCGACCCGGCCAGCTACCGCCGGCTGACCGGGATCATGACCACACTGGAGCGGCACTACCGGGACCTGTGCGACGTGGAGTTCACCATCGAGCGGGGCCGGTTGTGGATGTTGCAGACCCGGGTCGGCAAGCGCACCCCGGCGGCGGCGTTCGTGATCGCCGCGCAGCTGGCCGACGAGGGTCTGATCAGCTGGGACGAGGCGTTGACCCGGGTCAGCGGGGCGCAACTCGCGCAGCTGATGTTCCCCACCTTCGACCCGGAAGCCACGCCGGAGCCGTTGGCCACCGGCGTCGGCGCCTCGCCCGGAGCCGCCGCCGGACGGGTGGTTTTCGACAACGCCGCCGCCACCGCGGCGGACGGGCCGGTGATCCTGGTCCGCCGCGAGACCAACCCCGACGACCTGCCCGGCATGATCGCCGCCGCCGGCATCCTCACCGCCCGGGGCGGCAAGACCTCGCACGCGGCGGTGGTCGCCCGGGGCATGGGACGCACCTGCGTCTGCGGGGCGGAGGCACTGGAGATCGACCCGGAGCGCGGCGAGTTCCGCGTCGGCGACCGGACGGTCCGGGCCGGTGACCTCATCTCCATCGACGGCAGCAGCGGCCGGATCTACCTCGGCGAGGTGCCGGTCCGTCCGTCCCCGGTGACCCGCTACCTCGCCGGTGACCTGGCGCCGCAGTCCGACCGGCTGGTCTCGGCGGTGGACCGGCTGCTGCGGCACGCCGACTCGGTGCGACAGCTCGGCGTACGCGCCAACGCCGACACCCCCGACGACGCGTCGCGGGCGCGGACGCTCGGCGCGGACGGCGTCGGGTTGTGCCGTACCGAGCACATGTTCCTGGGCGCCCGCCGCGCCCTGGTGGAGCGGTTGATCCTGGCCGACGGGCTGAACGAGGTCCACGCCGCGCTGGCGGAGCTGCTGCCGTTGCAGCGGGAGGACTTCGTCGCGATCCTCGCGGCGATGGACGGCCAGCCGGTGACCATCCGGCTGCTCGACCCGCCGCTGCACGAGTTCCTGCCTCCGTTGCCCGAGTTGGCCGCGCGGGTGGCCCGGGCGGAGGCGCTCGGGCAGGACCCCGGCCGCGACGCGGTGCTGCTGGCCGCCGTCCGCCGGATGCAGGAGAGCAACCCGATGCTGGGCCTGCGCGGGGTTCGGTTGGGCCTGGTGGTGCCGGGCCTGTTCGCGATGCAGGTCCGGGCCGTGGCGGAGGCGGCGGCACGGCGGGTGGCCGAGGGCGGCGACCCGCGCCCGGAGATCATGGTGCCGCTGGTCGTCGACGTGCACGAGCTGGCCGCGGTGCGGGCCGAGGTGGCCGACGTGCTGGCCACCGTGCCGGGGGCGCCGCCGATCCCGGTCGGCACGATGGTCGAGACGCCGCGGGCGGCACTGACCGCCGGGGCGATCGCGGGCGAGGCGGAGTTCTTCTCCCTCGGCACCAACGACCTGACCCAGACCACCTGGGCGTTCTCCCGCGACGACGGGGAGGGCTCGTTCCTCGGTGACTACCTGGAGCGGGGCATCGTCGAGACGTCGCCGTTCGAGACCGTCGACGTCGCCGGGGTGGGCCGGCTGGTCCGCCTGGCGGTGGCCGAGGGCCGGGCCGCGCGACCCGGGCTGACCGTGGGGGTCTGCGGCGAACACGGCGGTGACCCGGAGTCGGTGGAGTTCTTCGCCGACGCCGGACTCGACTACGTCTCCTGCTCGCCGTACCGGGTGCCGATCGCCCGGTTGGCCGCCGGTCGGGCCGCGGTGGCCCGCGACTGCGCCGGCTCCGACGCTCGATAGGAGGTACCCGAGATGACTGCGATCTTCAATGCCACCGGGCCGGTGCCGCTGGTCCCGCCCCGACCGGTCCCGGAAACGGCGCCGCAGCCGGCAGCGCCGCTGTCGGTCGGGCCGGTGCAGGAGTTGCCTGGCACGCCGCCGGCCGCTGTGCTGCCGGTGACCCGCGACGGACGCCCGGTCGGCGTGTTCGTCGCGACCGGCGGGCGCGTGCGGTACCTGCCGCTGCCCGACCCGGATCGGCTGCTGGTCGCCACCGCCGGGGTGCTGGCCGTCGGGCTGGTCACCGCCGGGGTGACGGTGCTGGGTCGGCGCCGGCCACCCGCGGTCGCACGGCTGACCATGGGCCCGGGCGGCTGGGTCAGCTTCCGAGGGGTACGCGCCCCGGCTCCCCGGGCTGCCCGCCCCTGGTGGGCCCGCCTGCTCCGGGCCCACCGCCTGGTCGCCGAGCGCTGAGCCGCAGCGTCGGGCGGGTACGCCACGGCGAGCACTTTCGGTGATGGTGCTGCCTCCGGCCGGCCGGAGGCAGCACCATCGCGGATGTTGCCCGGATCATGACCGACGTCGGTCGGCACGTCGGTGCCCGGCCCCGACGGGCGAGCAGCGTGCCGGCGTCACCGCGTGGGGACGGGCCGGCAGGGCCGTTGGTCCCGGGCCGGGCGGGCGGATCGCCCCTGCCGGGCGGTGCCGGTCTCGGCGAGGCTGGTGTCGAAGGGGCGTGCCGTCCGGGCACGCCCGATGCACAGGGCGGAGCGGACGGTGGCCGGACAGGTCCAGGTCGCGGACGGGGACGTACGCAGGGAGAGCATCGTCGCGGCGGCACCCGACACCGGGCTCAGCTCGACCGAGGCCGCCCGACGGCTGCAGGTCGACGGACCGAACGCCGCCGCGACACCGCCCCGCCGGCACCTGGCTGCCCGGGTCGTGCACCAGCTCTCCGATCCCCTGGTCGCGCTGCTGCTCGCCGCCGCCGTGGTCACCACGGTGCTGCGGGACTACCCCGACACCGCGGTGATCCTGCTCGTGGTCGCCGTCAACACGGCCATCGGGGTGGTACAGGAGGTACGCGCCGACCGAGCCATCGCCGCGCTCGACCAGCTCGCCGCGCCGACCGCCCGGGTGATCCGCGACGGTCGGGACGCGGTGCTGCCCGCCACCGAGCTGGTCCGGGGTGACCTGGTCCGGGTCGAATCCGGCGACGTGGTGCCGGCCGACCTGCTGCTGCACGATGCGAGCCGGCTGCACCTGGACGAGTCGGCGTTGACCGGCGAGTCGGTGCCGGTGTCCCGGGCGGCAGGCGAGGAGGCCAGCGCCGGCACGGTGGTGACGACCGGTCGGGCCGCCGGCACCGTGGTACGCACCGGCGCGGCCAGCGCGCTGGGCCGGATCGCCACCCTGGCGGCCACCACCCGGCCGGCGGCCACGCCGCTGCAACGCCGCCTCGCCGCGCTCGGCCGGATCCTCGGTCTCGCCGCCGTGGCGTTGTCCGGCCTGGTCTTCGCCATCGGTGTGCTCAGCGGTCGGCCCCTGGTGGACATGGCGGTCACCGCGGTGAGCCTGGTGGTGGCCGCGGTGCCGGAGTCGCTGCCGGCGGTGGTGACGCTGGCGCTGGCGCTGGGGGCCCGCCGGATGGCGGCGGCCCGGGCGATCCCCCGCCGGCTGCACGCGGTGGAGACGCTCGGCTCGGTCACCGTGATCGCCTCGGACAAGACCGGCACCCTGACCGAGGGACGGATGGCCGTGCAGTCGGCGGTCACCGGCAACGGCGAGCGGTTCGGTGTCACCGGCAGCGGGTACGCCCCGCACGGCACCGTGCACCGCGACGGCGCGCCGGTGGCGGTGCCGGACGAGTTGCGCCGGCTGGCCCGGGCCGGGCTGCTCTGCAACGACGCGACCCTCGCCCCGCCGACCGAGGAGCGACCCCGCTGGGGCGCGGTGGGCGATCCGCTGGAGGCGGCCCTGGTGGCCTTCGCGGCCCGCTGCGGCCTGGATCCGCAGACCACCCGCAACGCCTGGCCCCGGGTCGCGGAGCACCCCTTCGACCAGCAGTTGCGCCGGATGACCACGGTGCACCGCTCCTGCGACCGTCGCTACCTGGTGGTGTGCAAGGGCGCCCCGGAGAACGTGCTCACCACGCCACTGCTCGACGCCGACGCCGACGAGTTGGCCGGCCTGACCGCCGCCGCGCACCGGCTGGCCGGCGACGGGCTGCGGGTGCTGGCGGTGGCCGCCGCCCTGGTGGACGCCCCACCGGCCGACCTCGCGCACCCCGAGGGACTGCGTCCGGTGGGTCTGGTCGCCGTCGGCGACCCGCTGCGCGCGGGAGCACCGGACATCGCCGACGGCTTCGCCGACGCCGGTGTGCGGCTCGTGCTGGTCACCGGCGACCACCCGGCGACCGCGGCGGCCATCGCCGGTCAGCTGGGCCTGTGGGCCGACGGCGATCCGGTGGTACGCGGCGACGACGGTGACCCCGCCGAGGCACCGGCGGCGGCGCGGGTGTTCGCGCGTACCCAGCCGGAGCAGAAGCTCGACATCATCGCCGGGTTGCAGTCCCGAGGGCATGTGGTGGCGATGACCGGCGACGGCGTCAACGACGCACCGGCGCTGCGCCGAGCCGACATCGGGGTGGCGATGGGCGGCGGCACCGAGGTGGCCCGGCAGGCGGCCGACCTGGTGCTGGTCGACGACGACCTGTCCACCGTGGCCACCGCGATCGGCGAGGGCCGCAGGATCTACGACAACATCCGCCGGTTCCTGCGCTACGCCCTCTCCGGCGGGGTGGCCGAGATCGCGGTGATGCTGCTCGGGCCACTGTTCGGCCTGCCTGTGCCGCTGCTGCCGGCCCAGATCCTCTGGATCAATCTGCTCACCCACGGGGTGCCCGGGGTTGCCCTGGGCGCCGAACCGGCCGAACCCGGCACCCTGCGTCGGGTGCCACGCTCACCGCAGGAGTCGGTGCTCGGCGCGGGGCTGGGCCGGCAGATCCTGGTCGGCGGCGCGCTGATCGCGGCGGTGACCCTGGGAGCCGGCGTGCTCGCCGCCCACTGGGACCGGCCGTGGCAGTCGGTGATCTTCATCGTCCTCGGCCTGGCCCAGCTCGGCGTGGCCCTGGCGGTCCGCGCGCCACGACCGGGCGGACAGCGGCGGAGCAACCTGGCACTGCCGCTCGCGGTCGCCGCCTCCGCACTGCTCCAGGTGGCCGGAGTGCTGCTGCCGTCGCTGCGGGAACTGCTCGGCACCGAGGCCCTCGGCGTCACCGAGCTGCTGGCCTGCGGCGCGGTGAGTGTTCTGCCCGGCCTGGTGCTGCGGATGACCCGGCGCGCACCGAGAACCGACCTGCCTACCCTGATGCCGTCAGGTGAGCCAGGCTGACAGCCAAAGTGAGGAGAGACGTGATGGCCAGCAACTCCGGCGCCCCCGTCGTGGTGGGCGTGGACGGTTCCGAGATCGCCCTGCACGCGGTGCGCGCCGCCGCGCGGGAGGCGGCGTACCGACACCGTCCGCTGCGGATCGTGCACGCGTTCATCTGGCCACTGATGCGGGTGCCACTGGGCCCCGCGCCGGGTGCGCCGGCCGACGGCGGGCTGCGTAACCAGGCCGAACGGTTCCTGGCCGACGCCGTCGCCGAGGCCGGCAAGGTGGCCCCGGAGGTGGCGGTGACCGGTGAGGTGGTCGACGGAGCGGCGAGCACCGTCCTGCTCGCCGAGGCCCGGGACGCGGCGTTGGTCGTCCTCGGCAACCGAGGGCTGGGCGGCTTCGCCGGGCTGCTGCTCGGCTCGGTGGCCGTGCAGGTCAGCGCCCACGCGGACGGTCCGGTGCTTGTGGTTCGCGGCGAATCGCGGGCGGATGGGCCGGTGGTGGTCGGCGTCGACGGTTCGGAGCTGTCCCGGGAGGCCGTCCGGTTCGCCTTCGAGGAGGCGGCGTGGCGCGGCACCGACCTGGTTGCGGTGCACGCCTGGCTCTATCCGACCCCGGCTGGTCCCGGTGACATCCTGCCCCTGGTCTACGACCTGGACGCCTTCCGGGACGAGGAGGAGCGCCTCCTCGCCGAGGCGGTGGCCGGCTGGTCCGAGCGCTATCCGGAGGTGCCGGTGCGGCGGCGGTTGGTGCGCGGTTCCCCGGGTCGGGCGCTGGTCGAGGAGTCCCGCACCGCCCAACTGGTGGTGGTGGGCGCGCGTGGGCGCGGGGCGCTGGGCGGGCTGCTGCTCGGCTCGGTCAGCCACGCCGTGCTGCACCACGCCCACTCCCCGCTGGCGATCGTCCGGAGGCTGCGTACGGTCGAGGGGACCTGACCGGTGGTGTGTCGACGCGTCCCGGCCGCGGGACGCGTCGACAATGAGCCCTGACCGACTCATGGAGTGACGATGAACCGACCTGTCGTGGTGGGGGTGGACGGATCACCGCCGAGCCTGGTGGCCGCGGAGCACGCGGCGCAGGCGGCGGTGTGGCGGTCCCGCCCGCTGCACCTGGTACACGGCTACCTGCATCCGCTCGGCTACGGCGTGCCGATCAACCCGTACGAGGTGGGCGTGCCGGCAGCGTCGGAGGACGGCCGCAAGATGCTCGAACAGACCGCCGCCGAACTGGTGGACCGGTGGCCGGGGTTGACGGTCGAGGTGCGTCAGGTGGCCGGCGGGCCGGGCGCGACCCTGGTCGAGGAGTCCCGGCGGGCGGAGCTGGTGGTGGTGGGCAGCCGGGGTCTGGGCGGCTTCGCCGGGCTGCTGCTCGGCTCGGTCGGCACCCAGGTCGCCGCGCACGGGCACTGCCCGGTGCTGGTGATCCGCCCGCCCGACCGTCCGATCCCGACCGAGGGTCCGGTGCTTGTCGGTGTGGATGGTTCGGAGTCGGCCGAACTCGCCGTCGGTTACGGCGCGGAGGAAGCCGTCCGGCGCGGCGGGACGCTGGTGCTGATGCACGTCGCCGACGAAGGCGACGACGACGGGGCGGCGGCGGCCCTGCTCGCCACCGCCGGTGCGGCGGCGCAGGGCAGCCACCCGGGGCTGACCGTGGAGGAGCGGGTGATCGTCGCGCCCAAGGCCGATCAGGCGCTGATCGAGGCGACCGGGGACGCGGCGCTCGTGGTGGCCGGATCGCGCGGTCGGGGTGGCTTCGCCGGGTTGCTGCTCGGCTCGGTCAGCCAGACGCTTGTGCACCACGCCCGCTGCCCGGTGCTCATCGCCCACCCGTACCAGCCGGAGCAGTGAGCGCCGCTCGACCGGGCCGCCGTCACGTCGGCGGCCCGGTCGGCGGGATCAGCCGTCGCGGCCGTTGAGCAGTTGGTCGAAGCTGGTGGTGAGGGCGAACGGGTCGACGGGTCCGCTGGACGGGGCGCTGTGCCGCACCAGCTCGGCCAGTTCCCGACCGGCGCGCTCGATCCGGGCGCGCAGCGCACCGTCGACGGCTCCGCCGGACCAGTCCTCCGGGGCGGCGAAGACAGCGGTCGGCGTCACCACCGCCCGCAGGTAGGTGAACATCGGACGGAGCGCGTGCTCCAGCGCCAGGGAGTGCCGGGCGGTGCCGCCGGTCGCGCCGACCAGCACCGCACGGCCGCCGAGCGCGTCGGCGTCGACCAGGTCGAAGAACGACTTGAACAGACCGTTGTACGAGGCGTTGAAGATCGGACTGACGGCGATCAGCCCGTCGGCGCCGGTGACCTCGTCCAGTACCTGCCGCAGCGGCTCCGACGGGAAACCGGTGAGCAGATGGTTGACAATGTCGTGGGCGTGTTCGCGCAGTTCGACCGGGCGCAGCTCGACCTGCTCGCCGTGCCGGACCAACTCGTCGCGGGTGGCCGCGGCGAGTTGGTCGGCCAGCAGCCGGGTGGATGAGGGCTGGCTGAGACCGGCCGAGACCACGGCGAGGGTACGCACGGTCATCGGGCGCCCTCCGGTGCCCGGCCGGTGACGTCGTCGACGGCGTGGACGGTGCTGTCGCCGCCACCCCCGGCGGCGGCCAGCAGCGAGGCGTGGGTCGGCGCCAGCGGCACGTGCGCCGGCCGCAGCGACTCGAACTCCTTGCGCAGCACCGGCACGACCTCCTCGCCGAGCAGATCGAGCTGCTCCAGGACGGTCTTCAACGGCAGCCCGGCGTGGTCGACGAGGAACAGCTGCCGCTGGTAGTCACCCACGTAGTCGCGGAAGCTGAGCGTACGGTCGATGACCTGCTGCGGGCTGCCCACGGTCAGCGGGGTCTGCGCGGTGAACTCCTCCAGCGAGGGGCCGTGGCCGTAGACCGGCGCGTTGTCGAAGTAGGGGCGGAACTCACGTACCGCGTCCTGGGAGTTGCGCCGCATGAACACCTGGCCGCCGAGACCCACGATCGCCTGGTCGGCCGAGCCGTGGCCGTAGTGCTCGAAACGCTGCCGGTAGAGACCGACCATCCGCCGGGTGTGCTCGGCCGGCCAGAAGATGTGGTTGGCGAAGAACCCGTCGCCGTAGTAGGCGGCCTGCTCGGCGATCTCGGGACTGCGGATGGAGCCGTGCCACACGAACGGGGGTACGCCGTCGAGCGGGCGCGGCGTCGAGGTGAACGACTGCAACGGGGTGCGGAACTTGCCCTTCCAGTCGACCACGTCCTCGCGCCACAACCGGCGCAGCAGGTCGTAGTTCTCGATGGCGAGGGGGATGCCGTTGCGGATGTCCTGGCCGAACCAGGGGTAGACCGGCCCGGTGTTGCCCCGGCCCATCATCAGGTCGACCCGGCCGTCGGCGAGGTGTTGCAGCATCGCGTAGTCCTCGGCGATCTTCACCGGGTCGTTGGTGGTGATCAGCGTGGTCGCGGTGGACAGGAGCAGCCGCTCGGTGCGGGCGGCGATCCAGCCCAGCATGGTGGTGGGCGACGAGGGCACGAACGGCGGGTTGTGGTGCTCGCCGGTGGCGAAGACGTCGAGGCCGACCTCCTCGGCCTTCAGCGCGATGGTCACCATCGCCTTGATCCGTTCGGCCTCGGTGGGCTCCCGGCCGTTTGTCGGGTCGACCGTGACGTCGCCGACGGTGAAGACTCCGAACTGCATGACCGCTCCCTCGTGTCGTCCGACCGGGCCATGGTGCCCGACGCCCCCGACAACATATTTGACGAGTCAACTATTCCGCGAGCCCCGCACACACCAGTGTCCCCTGTCACGTCCTCCCCATCCCCGGCCGCGACCGGCGACGCCGTCGACGAAACCGGACAACGGGGTCAGGTTCGGCGTCGCGGCACGTGCCGGCGGTACGGGCTGACGGTGGGGTCGCCGGTGATCCAGAAGCGCCAGGGCACGTCGTGTGCGGCGGCCACGCCGACGCGTGGGCCGGCGGAGACAGCCGACGGGGCGACCGGGCGGGTCGGCGGCGACAGCAGCAACGGCCCGGTCCCGTCGAGCATGCAGGTGCCGTTCGCCGCCGCGTCGACGCCGAGCGCGACCACCAGCCGTGCGGGTCCGCGCGCGAGATCCCGGTCGGCCACCTCGCCACGCCGCTTGCGGGCCAGGTCCATACCGTCGACCACCTCGCCGGCACGCAGCAGGACCGCCGCCGCCTCCCCCTCGTCCCCGCAGACGACGTTGAGGCACCAGTGCATCCCGAAGACGAAGTAGGTGTAGGCGTAGCCCGCGGGACCGAACATCACAGTCGTCCGGGGCGTCGGTCCGCGATGCGCGTGCGAGGCGGGATCCACCCCGGTGCCGGCGTACGCCTCGACCTCGGTCAGCCTGATCCGGACCCCGTTGGCCGACACCTCCCAGCCCAGCAGGTGCCGCGCCGTCTGCGCGACGTCGGCGGCCGGGGCACTCGACCAGGGATGCTCCACGCCTCCAGGTAACCCGGCCCGGGTCCGACCGGCAAGCCGCGCCCCCATGCTGATCGAGGGCCACGGCCGCAACATCCGGCAGGCAGGACGCGAAGATCACGCAGAGGATCGACGTGCGACGAGATCGTTCTCGTAGGCTGCGATGACGAGCTGGGCTCGATCTCGGGCGTCGAGCTTGGTGAGCAGGTTGCCGACGTGGGTCTTGACCGTCTTGATCGAGATGGTGAGTGTCCGGGCGATCTCGTCGTTGGACAGGCCGCGAGCCACGAGAGACAGCACCTCGGTCTCGCGGCCGGTGAGCCTGTCGATCTTCCGGACCTCGGGTGGGCCGGGCCGGTCGAGGTAGTGCGCGACGAAGCGGGTGAGAATGCTTGGCGCGAAAAGGGACTCGCCCGCGTGGGTCCGTCGGATGGCGTCGACGAGTTGGTCCGGGTGTGCGTCCTTGAGCAGGAAGCCGTGCGCCCCGGCGCGCAGCGCGGCAGCCACGTACTCGTCGAGCGCGAACATGCTGAGCACGAGGACCCTGGTACCGCTCAGTTCGGTGGCGGCGGTGATGCGTCCGGTCGCTTCGATGCCGTCGCCGTCGGGCATCCGGATGTCCATCAGGACGACGTCGGGGCGGCGTTCACGGGTGAGCGACACGGCCTCGTGTCCGGTGGCAGCCTGACCGACGACGGTGAGGCCCGGGGTGCCGTCGATGAGCAGGGCGAGGCTGTGCCGCAGGAGCGGCTGGTCGTCCGCGACGAGCACCCCGATGCTTGTGGATGGGCCCGCTGATTCAGTTGTCATCCGGACCGCCGGGCCGGGAGGCGCGCCGTGAGCTGGAAGCCCGGCCCGGACGGGCCGGCGCGCAGGGCACCATCGAGCATGCTCACCCGCTCGCGCAGACCGTCCAGGCCGTGGCCGGCCCCGGGGCGGGGTCGCCAGCCGGGGCGGGGACCGGTGTCCCGTACCTCCACCACGATCGCCTCGCCGTCGCGATCCACGGTGACGTGCACGCAGGTCGGCCCGGCGTGCCGGGCCGTGTTGCTCAGGCCCTCGCGGACGATCGCGCACACGGTGAGCTGCACGCCAGGTGGCACCTCGCCGACCTTCCGCACCTCGACGGTGGCGGCGATCCCGGCGGCGGTCGTGGAGCGCACGATCTCCGGTAGGGCGTCGAGTGTGTCGGGCGGCCGCAGGGGAGCGGGCTCGGCGCCAGGTGCGCGGAGCACGTCGAGCATCCGCCGCAGTTCGGCCGTGGTCTCCCGACCGACCTGTTCGATGTCGGCCAGGGCGTTCGCCCGTTCGGCCGCACCGGTCGGCCCGGTCACTCGGGCGGCCGTGGCGGCACGCACCGTGACCAGGCCCAGGCCATGCGAGACGAGATCGTGAAGCTCACGGGCGATGCGCAACCGTTCCGCCGCCGCGGCCCGCTCAGCCGCCCAGGCGGTCAGCCGGTCCTCGTACACCCGCCGCTCCTGACGGGCGCCGATCACCGCCCAGAGCAACGCTGCGACGGCGGTCGTGGTGATCACCGTCAGCAGGAGCGTCCCGGCCGGCCCCACGGTGCCCGCCGTCATCAGGCAGAGGAGCAGAGCCACCGGCACCGATACGGCGACGGCGGACAGCCAGGGGCGCCGTGTCGGTCGCCCGTCAGGTGCCATCTCGCGAGTCTAGGAACCCGGACCGTGGCCTGACATCGGACCTGGGTCGGAGCGACCTGAGGTGGGCGGGCCGGCGGAAGTCCCGGCTCTGGTCCGATGACGCGGACCGGCACCCTGAGCTGACATGGTGCTCATGCTGTCAGTCGAGCGTCTGGTCAAGCGGCGCGGCTCCCGCGAGATCCTCACCGATGTCACCTTCCGGGCCGCACCGGGCCGGGTGACAGGTCTGCTGGGGCCGAACGGTGCGGGCAAGTCATCCACCCTGCGCATCCTGTTGGGCCTGGACCGGGCGGATGCCGGCACGGCCCTGGTCGACGACCAACCGTACCGGCGCCTGCGCCAGCCGTTACGCACCGTCGGGTCGATGCTGGAGGGCTCCGGCGCACACCGCTCCCGAACCGCGCGCAATCACCTCACCTGGATGGCGCGCAGCAACGGCATCCCGATCCGACGGGTGGCCGAGGTGCTCGATCAGGTCGGGCTCGGTGCCGCCGGAGGAACCAGGGTCGGCCGGTTCTCGCTCGGCATGTGCCAGCGGCTCGGGCTGGCCGCCGCGCTGCTCGGCGAACCACGTGCACTCGTGCTCGACGAGCCGGTGAACGGGCTCGATCCGGAGGGCATTCGCTGGATCCGCGTTCTGCTGCGCGGGCACGCGGACGCCGGTGGCACCGTGCTGCTCTCCAGCCACCTGATGAGGGAGGTGGACGAGATCGCCGACGACCTGGTCGTCATCGCCCACGGCCGGGTTGTCGCCGCCGGTCCGATCCGCGAGGTCACGGCCGGCTATCCGACACTGGAGGATGCCTTCTTCGCCCTCACCGGGCCGACGGCAGGTGGGCGATGACCTTCTTCGACGCGGTCGCCGCCGAGATTCGGAAGACGGCGACGCTGCCGGCGACCATGGTCGCGCTGGCTGTCACGGTGCTCGGTCCGGTCGCGATCACTCTGATCAACGCCATCGGCGTCCGCGCCGCGCTGCGCAGCGGACGGTCCGAGCTGACGGCCTACACCTCGCCTGTCGATGCGGTCTTCTCCGCGGTGCCGATCGGCACGGTCGGCGCGGTGGTCCTCGGCGTCGTCGCCGTCAGCGGCGAGTACACCGCGAACAGTGCCAGGATCGGCGGCGGTCGGCAGATCACCACGACCCTCACCGCCATCCCCAACCGCCTCGGCGTGCTGGCCGCCAAGGCCGTCACCGTCGCCCTGCTGGTCGCGGTCGCGGCTCTGGTGGTGATTCCCGCCTCGCTGGCGCTGGCCAGCGGGATAGTCGGCGCCGACGCTCCGCCGGCCCCGGAAGGGGTGCTGTCCCGCGCTGTCGGTGCCGGGATCTACTGGCTGCTCACGGCGTTGATCGCCCTCGCGGTCACGGTCTTCACCCGCAACGGGATCGTTCCGATCATCGTGCTCGTGGTGAACAGCAGCCTCGTCTCGGTCTCCGTGCTGCTGTCGCACCTCACCCCGCTCGCGAGGTTCCTGCCCGATCTCGCGGGCATGAGCATGTTCGCCGGCGACCTGCTGGCGTTCGACGACGCGCTCGCCCCGGTCACCGGCGGCCTGGTCATGGCCACCTGGACGGCCGGGCTGCTCGCGCTGGCCGGTGCGGTCTTCCTGCGGCGGGACGCGTGATCCGCGCCTGCGCCCGCGCCACCGTCGCGGAGTTGACCAAGCTGTTCGGCCTGCCTGCGGCGCTGGCCGCGGTCTTCGGCACGATCGGCGCAGCCGTCGCCATCAGCGGGGCGTTGGCCGCCTCGCCGGTCGGGGCGAACGAGCCGGTCGCGGTCGTCCTCCAGGCGGTGCCGTACCTCCAGGCCGGCACCATCTCGCTCGGCGTCCTCGCGGTCGGAACCGAATACGCCGATGGGCAGATCCACACCACCCTGCTGTGCGTGCCGGACCGCCTGGCCGTGCCGGCCGCCAAGACCATCGCCTACCTGGCCTGGGCTGCCGGAACCGTCGTCGCGGCGCTCGCCGTCGGGTTGCTCACGGCCCGAATCGCCCTGGCCACGCGGGACGTCCCGGTGGTCACCGACGGTTTCCCGTGGACAGTCGTCGGCGCGGCGGTCCATCTCGCGCTCATCGGGTTGCTCGGGCTGGCTTTTGCCGCGCTCCTGCGGGCCGTCGTTTCCGCTCTCGTCGTCACGCTCAGCCTGGTTCTGGTCGTCTCGCCGGTGCTGGACGCCGTCACCCCGCACGCTCGTTACCTGCCGGACCAGGCGGGTGGCCTGCTCTACCTTCCCGACCCGGCACGGGTCCTGACGCCCGCCACCGGCCTGCTCGTTCTGCTCGGTTGGGTCGTCGTCATCGGGAGTGCGGCGGTGACTGCCTTCCGACGCCGGGACGCCTGAGGCCGATCACCCTCTCCACCCCTACCTCCCCCGCCCCGCCGCCGGGCGCGTCGAGGCAGCAGTTTCGGGGAAACCGTCGCCTCCGGGCACGCTGAGGCGACAGTTTCCCCGAAACTGCACGAGCAACCGCGAAGGGGTGCGGGTCAGCGCGGGACCACTGACTCGGCGGTCCAGTTGCGCCAGGTGGTCAGTTGGTCGGCGGCGGTGGCTAGTTGGTCGGCCACCGGGCCGGGACCCGTGGAGCCGGGGGTGATCCGGGCGGCGAGGGCGGACCGGACCGAGAGCACGTCGCGGACGCTCGGGTCGAGGTGCTCGCTGACGGTGGCCAGGTCGGCGTCGGAGACCTCGTCGAGAGCGCAGTCCCGGGCCGCGCAGAGCGCCACCAGCTTGCCGGTGATCTCGTGCGCGTCGCGGAACGGCACGCCCTTGCGGACCAGCCAGTCGGCCACCTCGGTGGCGAGGGAGAAGCCCACCGGCGCGGCGGCGACCAGGCGGTCGACGCGTACCGTCATGGTGGAGATCATCCCGGCGAGCGCCGGCAGCAGCAGTTCCAGGGTGTCGACCGCGTCGAAGGCCGGCTCCTTGTCCTCCTGCATGTCCCGGTCGTACGTCATCGGCAGGCCCTTGAGCATGGTCAGCACGGCGACCAGCCCGCCGACGAGCCGCCCGGACTTGCCCCGGGCCAGCTCGGCGATGTCCGCGTTCTTCTTCTGCGGCATGATCGACGAGCCGGTGGCGAAGGCGTCGTCCAGCTCCACCCAGCCGAACTCCTGCGACGTCCAGAGCACCACCTCCTCACCGAGCCGGGACAGGTGCACCCCGATCATCGCGGTGACGAAGAGGAACTCGGCGACGAAGTCCCGGTCGGCGACCGCGTCCATCGAGTTGGCGAAGGACGTCCGGAAACCCAACTCCTTCGAGACCGCCCCCGGGTCCAGCGGCAGCCCCGAACCGGCCAGCGCCCCCGCGCCGAGCGGGCTGACCGCGGTCCGGTGGTCCCAGTCGCGCAGCCGTTCCAGGTCCCGCAGCAGCGGCTGCACGTGGGCGAGCAGCCAGTGGCCGAAGGTGACCGGCTGGGCGTGTTGCAGGTGGGTCATGCCGGGTGCGGCGGTGTCGACGTGCCGTCCGGCCTGCTCGACGAGCGCCTCGGCCAACTCCACCAGCCGCGCGGCCACGCCCCGCGCGTGGTCACGCAGGTAGAGCCGCAGGTCGGTGGCGACCTGGTCGTTGCGGGACCGGCCGGCACGCAGCTTGCCACCGAGGCTGCCGAGCCGCTCCAGCAGCCCGCGCTCCAGGGCGGTGTGCACGTCCTCGTCGTCGACGGTGGGACGGAACGTGCCCGAGGCGCAGGCGGCCTCCAGGTCGTCGAGGGCGGCGAGGATGCGGCCCAGTTCCTCCGGGTCGAGCAGGCCGGCGCCGGCCAGCACCCGGGCGTGCGCCCGGGAACCCGCGATGTCGTACGGGGCCAGCCGCCAGTCGAACTGCACGCTCACCGACAGGCGGGCCAGGGCTTCGGACGGGCCACCGGCGAAGCGCCCTCCCCACAGGCTCGTCCGGTTGGCCGCTGCGCTGTTCTCGGTCAGGCTCTTGTCATCCACCCGGTCAATTGTGGTCCCCACGATCAGCCGCCTTCCCACCGGGCACCCACGTCCGACACGACCTCGCTCACTGCGTACCGCTCCCTTCGCCGCTGTCGTCCCGGCGGGCCCAGCCGGCGAGCCGTTCACCGAGCGCGGCGCCACCGTCAGCGGCGCGCGCCACGACGAAAATGGTGTCGTCGCCGGCGATGGTGCCGACGACCTCCGACAGGCCCGCCCGATCCAACGCGCTGGCCAGGTAGTGGGCGGCTCCCGGTGGGGTACGCAGGACCGCGATGTTGCCGCTGGAGTCGACCTCGTTGAGCAGTTCGCGCAGCAGCCGCACCAGACGGGCCGGCGCCGCCTCGGCGTCGCGCAGCGGGCGATGGCCGTCCTCGGGGATCACGTAGACGGCTCGGCCGTCACCGCCCCGGGCGGTGACCGCGCCGAGTTCCTTCAGATCCCGGGAGAGGGTGGCCTGGGTGACCTGCACGCCCTCGTCGCCGAGCAACTCGGCCAGCTCGGTCTGCGACCGGATCGGCTTGTCGCGGATCAGCTCGACGATGCGGGCGTGCCGAGCGCCCCGGGTCAGTGGTGCCGTCATGTCGGCTCTCCTTGGAGCAGGAAGGTCAGCAGCGCCTTCTGGGCGTGCAGCCGATTCTCCGCCTGGTCGAAGACGGCGCTGCGCGGGCCGTCGAGCACCTCGTCGGTGATCTCCTCGCCGCGATGCGCCGGCAGGCAGTGCAGCACGACGGCCTCCGGCGCGGCATGCCCGAGCAACGCCTTGTTGACCTGGTACGGCAGGAACGGGGTGCTGCGGTCCAACCCGTCACCCTCCTGGCCCATCGAGGTCCAGGTGTCGGTGGCCACCACGTCGGCGTCCCGCACGGCGGCGACCGGGTCGGTGAGCACCCGGACCGAACCGCCGGTGCCGGCGGCGATCACCTCGGCGCGGGCCACCACGTCCGCGTCCGGCTGGAAGCCGGCCGGGCCGGCGACCCGCACGTGCATCCCGGCGGTCGCGCCGGCCAGCAGGTACGAGTGGGACATGTTGTTCGCCGCGTCCCCGACGTAGGCCAGCGTCCGCCCCGCAGTGCCGCCACACCACTCACGGATGGTGAGCAGGTCCGCGAGCAACTGGCAGGGGTGGAACCCGTCGGTCAGCGCATTGACCACCGGCACGGTGGCGCCGGCGGCCACCTCCGCGATCCGGTCGTCGCCGTGGGTACGCAACACGATCGCGGCCACGTAGCGGGACAGCACCCGACCGGCGTCGGCGAGCGACTCACCCCGGCCGAAGTGGGTGACCTGGGTGTCCACCACCAGGGGGTGACCACCGAGTTCGGCGATGCCGGCGTCGAAGGAGACCCGGGTACGCAGGCTCTGCTTGTCGAAGAGCACCGCCACCGAGCGGGGCCCGGCCAACGGCGCGAACGCGAAGCGGTCGGCCTTCATCCGGCCGGCCAGGTCGAGCACCGCGGACTGCTCGGCCGGAGACAGGTCGTCGTCGCGCAGGAAGTGCCGGATCATGCGGAAGCCTCCGTCGGCGTCACCGGGTCGGTCGAGATCTCGGTGCGAGAGCGCCCCTGGGAAGGCGTCTCCGTGACCGGATCCGCAGCGACCGCCGGGGCGGCGGTCGGGATCACGCTACGGGACGGCGCATCCTGGGCACCACGATCCGGCGCGCTCGTGGCGGCGCTCAGGGCGGTCGGCAGCGCCGCCAGGAAGGCGTCGGCCTGAGTGACGGTGAGGATCAACGGCGGGGCCAGGCGGATCACGTCGGGCTGGATCGGGTTGACCAGGAAGCCGGCCTCGCGCAGCGCGCCGGCGAGGGCGGCGGACGCCGGTGCGGTCAGGGTGACGCCGAGCAGCAAGCCCGCACCGCGTACCCCGCCGACCAGCGGATGGCCGAGAGCTTCGATCCCCCGACGCAGCCGCTCACCGATCCGCTTGACGTGGTCGAGCAGCCCCTCACTGGCGATGGTGGAGATCACCGCCAGGGCGGCGGCACAACTGACCGGGTTGCCGCCGAAGGTGCTGCCGTGCGAACCAGGGACGAGCAGGTCGGCCGCCGGGCCGAAGGCCAGGGTCGCGCCGATGGGCAGCCCGCCACCGAGCCCCTTGGCCAGGGTCACCACGTCCGGTTCGACGCCGTCGGCCTGGTGGGCGAACCAGTGGCCGGTCCGGCCGATGCCCGTCTGCACCTCGTCGAGCACCAGCAGGGCACCGTGCCGGGCAGTGATCCGCCGGGCCTCGGCAAGGTAACCGGCGGGCGGGACCACCACTCCGTTCTCACCCTGGATCGGCTCCAGGATCACCATGGCCGTGGCGTCGGTCACCGCCGCGGCCAAGGCGGCGACATCACCGTACGGGACATGGGTGACCTCGCCCGGCAGCGGACGGAACGGGTCCGCCTTGGCCGGTTGACCGGTCAACGCGAGAGCGCCCATGGTGCGGCCGTGAAAGCCGCCGACGGTGGCCACCACCTGGGTACGGCCGGTGCAGCGGGAAAGCTTGAACGCCGCCTCGTTGGCCTCGGCTCCGGAGTTCGCGAAGAACACCCGCCCCGGCCGGCCGGCCAGCGCCAGCAGCAGCTCGGCCAGCGCGACCGGCGGCTCGGAGATGTACAGATTGGAGACGTGGCCGAGCGTCGCCACCTGCTTCGACACGGCCGCCACCACCGCCGGGTGGGCGTGGCCGAGAACATTGACCGCGATGCCGCCGAGCAGATCGACGTACTCCCGGCCGGCTTCGTCGACCACGACGGCGCCGGAGCCCGTCACCAGCGCCATCGGCGGCGTGCCGTAGTTGTCCATCATCGCCTGCCGCCACCGGCTGACCAGAGCACTCATGAGGGAATCACCATCGTTCCGAACCCTTCCGAGGTGAACACTTCCAGCAGGGTGGAATGGGCGACCCGACCGTCCACGACGTGCGCGGCCGGCACTCCCCCGTTGACGGCCCGCAGGCACGCCTCCATCTTCGGCACCATGCCCGATTCCAGCGACGGCAGCAGCTTCGCCAGCTCATCGGTGCTGATCTCGCTGACCAGGCTGGACTTGTCGGGCCAGTCGGCGTACAGGCCGGGCACGTCGGTGAGCACCACCAGCTTGCGCGCCCGCAGGGCTACCGCGAGCGCGGCAGCGGCGGTGTCGGCGTTCAGGTTGTGCAACACCCCGTCCGCGTCCGGCGCCACCGTGGAGATCACCGGAATCCGGCCGGCGGCGATCAGGTCGTCCACCGCCGAGACGTCCACCGACTCGACGTCGCCGACCTGGCCGACGTCGACCGGCTGCCCGTCGACGTACGCGGGCCGCCGCACCGCCGTGAACAGCCCGGCGTCCTCGCCGGAGAGACCGACCGCGAACGGCCCGTACGCATTGATCAAACCGACCAGTTCCCGGCCCACCTGGCCGACCAGCACCATCCGGACCACGTTCATCGCCTCCGGGGTGGTCACCCGCAGGCCACCCCGGAACTCGCTGTCGATGCCCAGCCGGCCGAGCATCGCCGAGATCTGCGGGCCGCCGCCGTGCACCACCACCGGTTTCAGCCCGACGTAACGAAGGAACACCATGTCGGCGGCGAAGGCCCGCTGCAACTCCGGGTCGACCATCGCGTTGCCGCCGTACTTGATCACGACCGTGGACCCGGAGAAGCGGGCCAGCCACGGCAGCGCCTCGATCAGCGTGGCCGCCTTCGCCTGGGCACGGCTCAGATCAGAGCTCAGGGTCACCGGACCGACCTTCCGTTCACGACTGCGGGACTCCGCTGCGCTGCATTCCTCGCGCTCACCGAGCCGATCTTCCGTTCGCGACTGCGGGACTCCGCTGCGCTGCATTCCTCGCGCTCACGTTGAGTAGGCCGAGTTCTCGTGCACGTAGGCGTGCGACAGGTCGTTGGTCCACACCGTCGCCTCGGTGGTACCGGCGTGCAGGTCGATCCGGATGGTCACGTCCCGGCCGGAGAGGTCGACCTTCGAGCGGTCCTCGGCCGCCGCGCCGCCCCGGCAGACCCAGATGCCGTTGACCGCCACGTCCACAGCGTCCGGCTCGAACGCGGCGCTCGTGGTGCCGACGGCGGCCAGGATCCGACCCCAGTTCGGGTCGTTGCCGAACAGCGCGGTCTTCACCAGGTTGTTGCGGGCCACCGCCCGGCCCACCTCGACCGCGTCGTCCTCGTCGGCGCTGCCGACGACCTCGATGGCGACCTGCTTGGTGGCGCCCTCGGCGTCGGCGAGCAACTGCTGAGCCAGGTCGTGACAGGCGGCGGTGACCGCCGAGGCCAGCTCCGTCTCGCTCGGCGCGACGCCCGAGGCACCGCTGGCCAGCAGCAGCACCGTGTCGTTCGTCGACATACAGCCGTCGGAGTCGACGCGGTCGAAGGTGACCCGGGTGGCCGCCCGCAGCGCGGCGTCGAGCGCCTCCGGCCCGGCCACCGCGTCGGTGGTGAGGACGCAGAGCATGGTGGCCATCGCCGGGGCCAGCATGCCGGCGCCCTTGGCCATGCCGCCGACGGTCCAGCCGGCGCCGGAGACGACTGTGGTCTTCGGCCGGGTGTCCGTCGTCATGATCGCTTCAGCGGCGGCACCACCGTTGTCACCCAGGCTCCCGACAGCAGCGGCAACCCCGGGCAGGAGCCGGTCCATGGGCAGCCGTTCGCCGATCAGGCCGGTGGAGCAGACCGCCACCTCGCCCGCGCCGATCTGATGCACGTCGGCCGAGGCCAACGAGGCAGCGGTGTGCTCGGCGGTGGCGTGGGTGTCCTGGAAGCCGGCCGGGCCGGTGCAGGCGTTCGCGCCGCCGGAGTTGAGCACCACCGCCCGCACGATGCCGCCCCGGACGACCTGCTGGGTCCAGAGCACCGGCGCGGCCTTGACCCGGTTGGCGGTGAAAACACCGGCGACACCAGCGTCGGGTCCGTCGTTGACCACCAGCGCCACATCCGGCTCGCCGCTGGTCTTCAGGCCGGCGGCCACCCCGGCCGCCCGGAAGCCCCGGGGTGTGGTCACGGTCACGGCGCGGTCCCCCAGACGGACAGGCCCGTGGTCTCGGGCAGGCCGAACATCAGATTGGCGTTCTGCACCGCCTGGCCTGCGGCACCCTTGCCGAGGTTGTCCAGCGCGGCGACCACGATCAGCCGACCGGAGTCGACATCGACGGTGGCCTGCAGATGACAGGAGTTGCCGCCCAGCGTGGCGGCGGTGTGCGGCCACCGCCCCTCGGGCAGCAGATGCACGAACGGTTCGTCCGCGTACGCCTGCGCCAGCACCGCGCGCGGGTCGGTCCCGCCGGTCGGCAGCACGGTGACCGTGGCCAGGATGCCGCGCGGCATCGGTGCCAGCACCGGCGTGAACGACAGCCCGGTCACCCCGGTGGCCTGCTTGATCTCGGGTACGTGCTGGTGCGCGCCCACCTTGTAGGGCGACAGGTCGCCCATCACCTCGCTGGCGAGCAGGTGTGCCTTGGCGGCCCGGCCCGCGCCCGAGGTGCCGGACGCGGCGACGACCACCACGTCGTCGGGTCGGGCGGCACCGGCGGCGATCAGCGGGGCCAGCGCGAGGGTGATCGTCGCCGCGTAGCAGCCGGTGCTGGCCACCCGTTCCGCGGCGGCGATCCGCTCCCGCTGACCCGGCAACTCGGGCAGGCCGTAGGTCCACGCACCGGCGTGCGGGCCGCCGTAGTAACGGGCCCAGGCGTCGGCGTCCACGAGCCGGTGGTCGGCACCGAGATCGACGATCCGTACCCCGGCGGGCAGTTGCGCCGCGAGGGCGGCGGACTCGCCGTGCGGGAGGGCGAGGAAGACGAGATCGGCCTCGGCCAGCACCTCCGGCGCGGTCGCACCGAGGGTCACGTCCAGCCCGGTCAGCTGCGGGTGGACCGCGTCGAGCCGTTGCCCGGCCTGACTGTGCGCGGTCGCGGCGAACAGGTCGAACTCGGGATGTCCGGCGAGCAGGCGGAGCAGTTCACCACCGGCGTACCCACTCGCCCCCGCGACCGCAGACCGAATCCCCATACCTACCTCCGCATGACTATGCAGCGAGGATAGCGGCGAAAGGAAGTTACTGCAAGGTCATACAGTCGTGCGCATGGTGATGTAAGCAGGGTGCGGTGGCCCTCCGGTGCCGAAGGAGGGCCACCGCACGATCAATTGGTCCGCCCCGACAGGCCGTGCTGACGCTCGTACGTCCGCAGCGCGGCGTCCCACGCCTGCGTGTACTCGGACGGCCCAAGGCCGAGATCGCCGTGGCCCTTCACCGCCTCCCGCAGCAGACTCACCAGATCCGGGACGGTGTCACGGCGCTCTACCACGTACCGCTGGAAGACCTCGGCGAACTGCTCTCCCGCCAGCCGCGCCGCATGCCCGGTGACCGGGTCGTCCTCCAGGCTCTGCAACACCGCGGCCCACCGGCGGGTCAGGTCGTCGGCCTGCCAGGCACGGATCTTCTGTAGTTCGTGGTGGCACTCGAGCTCGATCCGCTCCTCCCAGTACGGGCGCAGCCGCTCCCGCACCCGCTCGTCGGGGCTGACCCGTAGATGAACTCCGAACTGCGGCAGGCTCGCGTCCTGCGGCCAACGTTGGTGCATCAGGAGGTTGTTCAGCGCCCGCTCCAGGTCGTGAGCGCGGTGCGGTTCGTGCTCGCGGGCGAGGTCCACCGCCCGTTCCCGGACGATTCCACCCGCCCACGGCAACAATCGCTCGGCGCGCAGGCGCAGTTCCTCGAACCCCATGTTCGA
This sequence comes from Micromonospora sediminimaris, assembly GCF_016863575.1. Classification (NCBI taxonomy): domain Bacteria; kingdom Bacillati; phylum Actinomycetota; class Actinomycetes; order Micromonosporales; family Micromonosporaceae; genus Micromonospora; species Micromonospora sediminimaris. Next base: position 25,318 of record NZ_BOPD01000039.1, on the reverse strand, counting down.
CGCGGTCCAGAGATAGACGACGTGCAGGCGGAAGTCGAAAGCGTCACCCTTGGCCGGCACCAAAAGGGGTTGCGGTACGTCCTGCCGAAAGCTCACCCGAACGGGTACCGGCGGCAGCGGAGCAGGGGACGGCGGAAAGATGGAGTGCCACCATCGGCGATCGGCCTGCCTCGGCACCGAGGGGTGGACGTGCGGGTTCCCGGCGGGTTGAGTGCTCATCGGTTGTCCTCATCGATAAGTTGTCCGACATCGGCAAGCAGAGCGTTCCGGGGCATCACCGGACGCCACACGTGCCGTAGCTGGTGGTGGAGTCGCCGACGCAACGGAATCCGTCCCGCCACCACGAGTCGCAGCAGCGCCAGCACGTGCCCAGCGACCTCGGGTTGGCCGTCCGCCCGGCTGAGCCAGGAGCCGAGGGTCCGCCAGGACCGGTAGGCCGTTTCCGGCAGGCTCAGCGCTGTCGCCCAGAGCGTCGCCAGGTCATCGTCGGTGATGAACCCCGTACGGGCGAGGTCCAGTAGTTCCGGCCAGTGTTCCCGCGGCGGTCGGGCCCACCGTTCGGCCAGCACCCGCAGCGTTCGGGCGGCGTGCAGTTGTACCTCGCGGTCGGGCGACCGGGTCCACTCGACCAGATCGGGCACCAGGGCGGTGGCGTGCCCGCTCTGATACACCTCGACCAGGCCCCGAACCACGGAGTTGTTCCAGCGTTGCATGCGCGCCGACGCGACCAGGCGTAGCTGCACCAGCGCCGCGTCAGGCCAGAGACGGGCCAGCCCGAGTTCGTGGGCTCGGGCCACGGTGTCCCGCAGATGTCCGGCCGGCCCGGCTGCCCAGCGATCCAGCTCGGCCCTGACCCGCTGTCTCAGATGCGGTTGCATCGCCATCGCCACCAGCACGATCGCGGCCGCCTGCCGAACTCCGGCCCGCCGCTCCCGGGCCAGATCCCGTACCGTGTCCAGGGCCGCCTGCACGTCCCTGCTCGCCGTCCAACCGACCGCCCCGGCCGCCGCCTGGCGTACGGCCGGCTGTTCGGCCCGGACCAGATCCGCGAGCCAGCCGAGCAACACCCGAGGTGGATACCAGTCCGTCCAGGCCACGTCGAGCACGGCGGAGCGCAGTTGCTCGCTGCCTGCGGCGAACTGGAGATGGGCAGCACCCACGGCCCACCCGTCGGCCGGTACCACCACCGCCGCCCGCAGCGTCTGGCCGAGCAGCTGATCGACGGTGGTTCCGCGCAGGCGCAGCGGAACCGTCGCCGGTGGCATCGGCGCGTCGGCCGACACGAGCCGATCGGCGTACCCGAGCCCGTCAGCGGCCACGAGCCGGTCGGCGGCGAGACGGATCTCCGAGGCGGAGAGGCCGACCAGGACCGCGCAGGAGAGCCGGAACGCCCGTACCTGGTCGCGGGACCAACCCACCGAGGCACCGGCACCGTCCTCCGCGTCGAGAATGCGCGCGGCGCGCTCGCGCAGCTGCCGGGGCAACAATTCGGCCAGACGGGCGGTCAACGCCGCGGCGCGTGGTGCCGTGCGGGCGATCGCCTGCACCACCGCAACGACCTCGCGTGGTCGAGGTTCCCCGCCGAGGTAGGTCGCCAGCAAGGGATGCCGGACGCACTCCTCGTCGACATACCGTTCGACGCATCCGCCGGCACAGCCGTCCGCGCAGAAGCCGACGCACGGCACCGTCAACTCACGCCGCAGCCGAGTGCGAAACACCTCCTCCGCAGGCGGCGGTCGATGCTCGACGACATGGCCGCTGAGATCCTGGATCCGCCGCGAGAAGTCACCGACGAGAAGCAGGGTCACCCCGTGGGTCTCGGCGCGCGCCGCCAGGGCGACGAGGGTGTACCCGTCCACCGAGCACACCGTCTCGTCGCTGAGCCGTAGCACGTAGCCGCATCCGCTACGGGGACCGGAGTTCGTGCCGAGCAGGTCGGCGAGTTGCTCGACGCCGAGAACCCCTACCCGGCCGAAGCCGTGCCGGCGGGCCGAGGCGACAAGCGCGGAGGTGAAGCGGCCGCTGCCGGTCGGACCGGACAGGCACACCAGGTGGCGTTGCTTCAACTGCCGGTCGAGCTGCTGATCGCTCGCGGCGGTGGCGTACGCGAAGGCGACCTCCCGTACGGTCGACTCGCTAAGTGTCTCCGCCCAGACGCGACCACCCCCGGCGGTTGCGGCGGCGGTGACGTTGACCGTGCCGATGGCGAGCGCGCCATGACCGGTCGCGTTCTGACCCTGAACCTGCATGTCGCCAACATCGATGCGCCCGCTGTCGCCGAGCAGACCGGCGAGTCGGCGCAGCACGTCGGCGGAGTCCAGCGGCTCCTCGGTCTCGTCGGTGTCCTCGACATCCTCCGGCTCCCGCTCCGTGGATGGCGGGTCCGCAGCGGTCGCGCCGTTGTCCGGCGCGAGTCCGGGGCGGCTCTCCTGCGGCTGATCGCCCGGTGGCTCCAGCCCGGCATCGGCCGGCACGGCTTCGGAAGCGGACCTCGCCGACTCCGGACGGTGGTCGCTCACCGGTCCGTACCTCCACCGAGATTCGCGTCACGACCGATCGACCCGATCGCCGTGGCACCCGGGCCGATGGCGTTCTGCCCCTCGACGGTGATGTCGCCGGTTCGGATCCCACCCGGGGCGGGGATGTCGCCATCCCGGATCGCGCGTGAACGGCGAGCAGAGACATCCGACGTGTCCCCGGCCGGCGGGTTGGACTCCGGGGACCCGTCCACCCAGGACGCCAGATCCTCGTCGACGACGCAGAGCCACGCCGGTTCCTGAAATCCCTTGCTCGCGTGGACCACGTCGATCCGACGGAACCGGTCCGGGCGGAGCTCCTCGGGATACTCGGTGACAACGTCACGGTAGATGTCTGCGGACACCACGAGCGCGATCCCGGCCTCGGGGAAGGCGGCCAGTGCCCGACGGACCGGCTCCGCGTCGCACAACCTGCTGACCAGCACTACCGCTTGCCCGGGAAATCCGTTGGCACCGTCGAGGTGCACCATGCCCTGGTGCACCGCGACCCTGAGCCGGATGCGGGCTGCCGGCAGCCGGCTGGCGTTGTACCGCCGCAGCAGCCGATTCAGCTCCGGCACGAACCGGCCGATCACCCTCGCTTCGGGTATGTCGTGCGGCAGGATCGCCAGTTCCCCGTCACCCGACTGCTGTGTCGTCCAGCCCACCCGGTCCATGCCCACGTCGCCGGCTGCCTCCCGCAGCAGGCGGTGAAAGTCGTGCTGGGCCTCGTACTGCTGAAGGTTGGTACGCCGGCTGTAGCGCTCCATGTCCACGCAGACCAGCAGGCGCCGCTCTGGATGTCGCATGTGGTCGGTCCTCCTCACCATGGCCCGTCAGAGCCGGGCACCAGGTGACATCCAAGACGCGTCGAAGCTCGGAGATCCCGTAGAAAGACGGCATCGCCGCGTTTGTCGACCACCCGTCATCCCCTCCTGTGCGGGTGTCTCGGCGGTTCCGTACGGATGGACTTGGCCCATGTGGACCCTGCCGATCGACCTGCTCCTGGGATCGGGGCTGGCGGCGTGGCCGACGCTCGGGTTGCTGGTCGCCTACCTGCTCGCGGCGGCGCTGTTCCGTCAGGCGTCGCGCACCGCGAAAGACCGGTTACGCTTCGATCGCTTTCGTTGGTGGAGAAAAGTGGGAGCGTTGATGCGGCGAGAAACGCCTCAGACCGCACAGTGGCCCTACGGCACATTCCTGCAGCGGCTGGGCCCCCCAGTCCGGGCGGCGTTGTTGGAACTCGGCGTCCGCCGTCAGGTGCCGGCCGGTCAGATCCTGATTCACGAGGGACGCCAGGAATCACACCTGGTTCTGATCGAGCAGGGGCTGACCAAGGTCACCGCCGCGCTGCCGGACGGCCGAACCGCGCTGTTGTCGCTCCGGGTCGGGGGTGACCTCGTCGGTGAGATGTCCGCGCTTAACGAACAGCCAAGGTCGGCGACGGTCACCGCGTGCGGACCGGCCCGCTACAGCGTGATCCCGTGTGACCGCTTCCGAGCCTTCCTACGCGGGAACCCCGATGCGGCGCTCGAACTCGCGGCCATGGTCTCGGACCGGCTGCGCTGGTCGAACCGGCGACGGATCGACTTCACCTCGTACCCGGTCAAGATCAGGGTGGCACGGGTCGTGGCGGAACTGTCCCGCACCCACGGCCAGCGGGCGCCCGACGGTGTCGTCATCGATGTCCGGCTCACCCAACCGGAACTCGCCACGATCTGCGGCGCCTCCGAGACCTCGATCCAGAAGAGCCTGCGTGATCTGCGAACCGAGGGCCTTGTCGACACCGACTACCGTCGGATGACCGTCCTCGACCTGCCGCGACTGCGGGCGGTGGGGCAACTGGACGCCGAGGAGCGGTAGCCAGGTCCCGTTCCGGCCCCCGGCGACAGGCCCTGACAGCTTCCGGGTCAGAGGCGGCCCTCGGCGACCGCGTGGGTCACCCAGGGGATGACCTCGTCGAGCATCTCGTCCAGGGTCGTGGTGGCGGTGAAGCCGAGCACCTCGCGAGCCTTCGTGGTGTCCGGTACGCGTTTTTGTACGTCGTACTGGAAGGGGTCGTCGCTGACGTGCCGGAAGGGCACGTCCGGTCCCTTGATCTTGCGCCAGATCAGCTCGGCCAACTCCAGGACGGTGGTCGACTCGGCGGTGGAGAGGTTGAAGTCCTCGTTGCGCGCCGCCGGGTGCTCGATGGCGAGCGCGATCCCCCGGGCGAGGTCACCGCCGTAGGTGTAGTGCCGCACCTGGTCGCCCTCGCCGAGGATGTGCAGCGGGTCCTGCCCCTTGACGATCTTCTGGACCAGGTCCGGTACCACGTGCGACATGGCCAGCTTCACGTTGCCGGAGAGCACCTCGGCCTGGCCCAGCGCCCGCCCCTCCCCCACGCCGACGCAGTTGAACGGCCGCACGATCGTGTAGGGCAACTGGTACTGGTCCCAGGCCGCCCGGGCGTAGTACTCCACGGCCAGCTTCTGGAAGCCGTACGAGGACAGCGGCGGCGGGATCCGTCGCTCGTCGCCCTCCCGGCTGGGCCAGTGCTCGGTGGACTCGAACACCATCGAGGAGGAGAGGTAGGTGACCTTCGACAGGCGACCGGCGCGGTGCGCCTGAATCGCCGCGTCGCAGGTCGCCGCCATGATCCGCTCGTTGGTGGCGAGCAGGTCGTAGGCGTACGCGTGGAAGTAGGAGATCCCGCCGATCATGGCGGCGCCGGCGACCAGGTGGTCGCAGCCGTCGAGCAGCCCGGTCAGCAGATCGGTGTCGCGGGCGTCCCCCTCGACGAACCGGAACCTCGGGTGCCCCTCGTGGCTCTGGGCGACCGGACCGTACTTCGAGAAGTTGTCGACACCCACCACCTCGTGGCCACGGTCGAGCAGCTCCGCGACGAGGTAGCCGCCGATGAATCCGGCCGAACCAGTTACCAGGACCTTCGCCACGTACGCTCCTATGCCGTCTTCTCGTACTCGGTGCCACGCGGGGTCGGCACGGCCGCCGTCCGCACCCGGGCGGCCAACTTCTCCCGGCTCAACCGCCGACCGTAGGCGAACAGGTACCAGCGCAGGTAGCCGGGGAGGAAGCGGCCGAGGTCGAAGTGGGACTCGCCGAGCGGACGGTCCAACCAGATGGTCGGGATCTCGGCGACCGGCAGGCGCAGCCGGGTGGCCTTCGCGGTGAGTTCCAGCCCGATCTCGAAGCCGGTCCGCGACTCGATGCCGACCTCGCGGACGAACGCCGTGTCGTACGCCTTGAAGCTGTTGGTGGCGTCCCGGGTGCCCGCCCGGGCGAAGGTGTAGAGGCTGCGCCCCGCCCAGCGGGACATCATTCGCTTCAGCCTCGGCCCGCCGACCTGCTGACCGCCCGGCATGTACCGGGAGGCCGCGGCGACCACCACGCCCCGGTCCACCAACCGGGCCAGCTCGTCGATCTGGCGGGGATCGTCGCACCCGTCGGCCATCGTCACCACCGCGACCGGCGCCAGGGCCGCGTCGATGCCGAACCGGATCGCGTTGGCCGGGCCCCGGCCGTAGGTGTTGAGCACCGCCCGGACCCTCGGGTCGGTACGCGCGATCCGCTCGACGTACGGGACAGTGGTGTCCTCGGGCATGTCGTGCACGATCAGCACCTCGGCGGGCAGCATCAGTTCGCGCAACATCCGCTCCAGGCAGCGGATGATCGCCTCGCCCTCGTTGTAGACGGGCACGATCACCGAGACCCGGGGATTCATCACACCCGCACCCCCTGCCCGGTGAGACCCCACATGTCGATCACCGGTTTGTCGGTGTCCAGGCGGGCGTACTGCTCGTGCGGTGCGGCGATGACCAGCAGGTCGGCTCGGCGCAACACCTCGTCGAGATCGACGAAACGCTCGTCCGCCACGTACGGGTCGGTGCAGAGCGTCTCCCGGGTCTTCAACGCCAGGATCTTGCGTAGCTTGTACGCCAGGCTCTCCCGGGGGTCGTCGCTGCCGCCCTTGAAGGCCATGCCGAGGATGCCCACCGTCGAGGTGGCCAGGTCGAACCGGTCCTCCAGGCGGGACACCAGGTACAGCGGCAGCCCTTCGTTGATCAGCATCGCGGAGTGGCCCAGGACGAAGTTGTTCCGGTTGAACGCGGCCAGTTGCATGGTGTCCTTGAACAGGCACGGTCCGGCGGCGAAACCGGGCATCGGCAGATCGGCGGCGCGCGGGTAGTCGTACGCCACCGCATGCCGGATCCGGGCGAAGTCCAGCCCGAAGTCGTTGGCCATCATCCAGAACTGGTTCGCGGTGGCGAACTTGATGTACCGCCAGGTGTTTGTGAACAGCTTCGCCAGCTCGGCCTCCTCGGGTTCGAGCGGGACGATCTGGTCGGTCAGGTGCCGGAACAGCTTCTCCGCCCGGGTCAGCGCCTCCGGGGTTCGTGCGGCGACGATCTGCGGCAGGGTGAACAACTCGGTCATCGCCCGGCCCTCGGCGATCCGCTCCGGGCAGAACGCCACGTCCGCGCGCAGCCCCTTGCCGGCCAGCAGCTTCTCGGTCAGTGCGGTGACCCCGGGGTAGACGGTGCTGCGCAGCACGATCAGCTGGCCGTCGCGCAGATGCTCGGCGCAGCGTTCGAGCGCGCGGGGCACGGCACCGAGATCCGGGTTGAGGTGCTCGTCGACAGGCGTGCCGACCACCACGACCAGATGCTCCGACGCCCCGACGGCGGCGGGGTCGGTGGTGGCGCGCAGCCGCCCGGCGGCCACCGCCTCGGCCAGCGGACCGGCCGCGCCGGGCTCGGCGAAGGGCAGGGTGGCCGCGTTGACGCCCGCGACGGCCTCGGCGTTGATGTCGTACAGCACGACGGACAGCCCGCGGGCGGCGAAGGCGATGCCCAGTGGCAGGCCCACCCGGCCACAACCACCGACTATGCAGACGTCGACCGAGGCGGGCGGATCATCGGACATGAGGGGGCTCCCGTGGGGGTGGCGGGGGTGATGCGGATGACGGCACTCGGAATCCAAGCAGGCTAACCGCTCTGAGGTAACTCGCGGGTAACCAAACAGCCATCGGTGTTGACCTTTCGGTCGATCCCACACCGAGCGCCTTGCCGCCGTTACCGATCGCACACGCCGTCGGTGCCCGCACCCACCACCGGAGTCGGGAATGGGCCCCTTCTCTGCACGAGGCGTAGCGAAGGGGCCCTTCCCGACCTGTCAGGCGCCGCGGAGGCTGGCGCCGCAGCGTTCGGCGGCGCGGGCGACGGCGGCGTCACGGGCGGCCACCGCCTCCTCGACCGTCAGGGTGCGGTCCGGTGCCCGGAAGGTGAGCTTGTAGGCCAGCGACTTACGGCCGGCGCCGAGCTGCTCCGAGGCGTACACGTCGAACAGGCTGACCGACTCCAGCAACTCGCCGGCCCCCTCGACGAGCGCCTGGCGCACCTGCGCCGCCGGAACCGACTCGGCCACCACCAGCGCCACGTCGATAAGCGCCGGCGGGAACGTCGACACCGTCGGCGCGCCGACCGGCGGGGCGGACGGCAGGGCGTCCAGGTCCAGCTCCATGGCGCAGGTCCGCCTCGGCAGTTCCAGCGTCGCGACGACCTGCGGGTGCAGCTCACCGGCGTGACCGACCACCGTGCCGTCGACCAGCAGTTCCGCGCAGCGGCCCGGATGCCACGGGGCGTACTCGGCCGACCGCACCTCGACCTGCCGGTCGGGTACCCCGGCGGCGGCCAGCACCGCGCGGCCCGCCTCGACCGCGTCCGCCCAACCTGCCGCCCGGCCGCCGCCCCACCAGCCGGTCGGCTCGATGTCACCGGTCAGCACGACGGCGACGTGCCGGGGTTGGCGCGGAACCACCGCGTCGGCGGCGGCGAACTCCGCGTCGGTGGGACGCCGGTCCACGCCCATCGCCGGCGGGCTGCCGGCGTCCGGCCGGGGGTGGAAGACCGTGCCGATCTCGTAGAGGGACAGGTCCCGCAGACCACGGCCGAGGTTGCGCCGGACGATGCCGAGCAGCGGGCCGAGCAGCGTGGTGCGCAGCAGCGGCTCCTCCTCCGACAGCGGGTTGGCCAGCCGCACCGCCCGGCGGCGCGGGTCGTCGGCAGGCAGGCCGAGCTGGTCGGCCAGCTCCGTGGCGACGAACGGGTGCGCCAGGACCTCGACGTAGCCACGCTCGGCCAGGGAGCGGGACACCGCCCGGTGGCGTCGCTGCTGCCCGGTCAGACCCCGGCCGGGCGGCGCGGTCGGCAGCACCGACGGCACCTTGTCGTACCCGTCGAGGCGGACCACCTCCTCGACCAGGTCCGCCGGGTCGGTCAGGTCGGGCCGCCAGGTCGGCGGGGTGACGCTCAGCGTCTCGCCGCCACCGGCGGCCACCGCCACCTCACCCGGGTCCTCGGCCAGCCGGTCGACGCCGCGCGACACGGTGCAGCCGACCTGCTCCAGCAGGGCGGCCACCCGGGCCGGCGGGTAGTCCACCCCGACCCGCCGGGTAGGCAGGTCGGCCGGCAGGGTGACCGGGGTACGCGGCCGGACATGGTTGATGTCCAGCACCTCGTCGCTGGCGGTGCCGCCCGCGTACGACGTGAGCAGCCCGACCGCCCGATCCAGGGCGACCAGCGGCAGCGCCGGATCCACCCCTCGCTCCCAGCGCTTCGCCGCCTCGCTGAACAGCTTGTGCCGACGGGCGGTGCGGCCCACCATCGCCGGGTCCCAGTGCGCGGCCTCGAAGAGCACGTTGACGGTGCCCGGCAGCACCTCGCTGGTCTCGCCGCCCATCACGGCGGCGAGCGAGATCGGCATGCCGTCGCCCTCGGCGGCGAGCGGGTTCGGCAGCCCGGCGTCGCAGATGACCATGTCCTCGGGGGCGAGGGCTCGGGTCACCCCGTCGAGCGTGGTCAGTTTCTCCCCCGGTACCGCCCGGCGCACCACCAGCGGGCCGGCGATCCGGTCCGCGTCGAAGGCGTGCATCGGCTGGCCGAGTTCGAGCATCACGTAGTTGGTGATGTCGACCGGCAACGAGATGCTGCGGATGCCGGCGATGGTCAGCCGCTGCCGCATCCAGTCCGGGGTCTGCGCCGCCGGGTCGACGCCGCGCACCATCCGGGCCGCGAACCGGTCGCAGCCGACCGGGTCGCGCACCTCGACCGGGTACGCCGGCTCGGCCGTGCCGGGCGTCGCGGGCATCCGGCCCCGGTCGGAGTAGTCGAGGTCGAGAGCGTGCGCCAGTTCGCGGGCGAGCCCGCGCAGTGACATCTGGTAGCCCCGGTCCGGGGTGATCTCCACCTCGACGATGATGTCGTTGAGGCCGATCACCGGCCGTGCGTCGTCGCCGGGCTCGGCGACCACGTGCTCGGGCAGCACCAGGATGCCGTCGTGGTCGTCGCCCAGGCCCAGTTCCCGGGCCGAGCAGATCATCCCGTTGGAGTTGCGCCCGTACGTCCGGCGGGCGCCGACGGCGAAGTCACCCGGCAGCACCCCGCCGGGCAGAATGACCACGACCCGGTCGCCCGGAGCGAAGTTGCGGGCACCGCAGACGATCTCCTGCGGCTCACCGGTGCCGTTGGCAGTGCCCACGTTCACCAGGCAGAACCGGATCGGCTTCTTGAAGCCGGTCAGCTCCTCGACCTCCAGGACCTCGCCGACCACCAGCTGCCCGGTGACCGTGCCGGAGAGGTCCACGATGGACTCGACCTCGATGCCGAGGTCGACCAGGGCCCGTTCCAGCTCGTCAACGGGCAGGTCGGGAACGTCGACGTACTCCCGCAGCCAACTGAGAGAAACTCGCATGATGTGTAACCACCGTCTCCGTAACTCGCGCCCGCACTAAGCCCCGTGGCCGAACGCCCGGGTGAACCGGACGTCGCCCTCGACCAGGTCCCGCATGTCGCCCACCCCGTGCCGGAACATCACCGTCCGGTCGATGCCCATGCCGAAGGCGAAGCCGGAGTAGACCTCCGGGTCGATGCCGCACGCCCGCAACACCCGCGGGTTGACCATGCCGCAGCCGCCCCACTCGACCCACTGTGGGCCCTTGCGGTGCTCCGGGAACCACACGTCGAACTCGGCCGACGGCTCGGTGAACGGGAAGTAGTGCGGCCGGAACCGGGTCTTCGCGCCCTCGCCGAACATGGCCCGGGCGAAGTGGTCGAGCGTGCCGCGCAGGTGCGCCATCGTGATGCCCTTGTCCACCACCAGGCCCTCGACCTGGTAGAAGACCGGGGAGTGGGTGGCGTCCAACTCGTCGGTGCGGTAGACCCGGCCGGGGACGACCACGTAGATCGGTGGGGTGCGGGTGAGCATGGTGCGCGCCTGCACCGGCGAGGTGTGGGTACGCAGCACCAGTCCGGAACCCTCCGGTGCGATGTGGAAGGTGTCCATCAGCCCGCGGGCGGGGTGGTCGGCGGGGATGTTGAGCGCGTCGAAGTTGGTCCACTCCAGCTCGACCTCGGGCCCCTCGGCCACCTCGTAGCCCATCCCGATGAACAGGTCGCTGATCTGCTCCATGAGCAGGGTGATCGGGTGCCGGGAGCCACGCGGGTGGCGGTCGTACGGCAGCGTCACGTCGACTCGTTCGGCGACCAGGACCCGCTCGGCCTGCTCACGCTCCAGCACCTCGGCACGGGCGGCGTACGCCTGCTCGATGGTGCGGCGGGCCTCGTTGACCCGTTTGCCGGCGTCGGCCTTGGCGGCCGGCGGCAGCGCGCCGATCTCGCGGCGGGCCAGCGAGACCGGGGCCCGGTCGCCCAGGTGAGCCGGGCGCACCGCGGCGAGCGCGTCGGGGTCACCGGCGGCGGCGAACGCCTTCTCGGCCTCGGTCACGGCCTCGGCCAGCGCGGCCGGGTCGAGCAGGGCGACCTGCTTCGGGTCGTACGGATCGTTGCGGTAAGTCATGGCGTACGGGCACTCCCTCACGACGGCGCCGGCCCTCGCGGGCGGCTAATGCGGTGTCCAGGAACGTTGGTGGTGCACGTTTCTGGAGACCGCACCAGAGTCTACGGACGCGCGGCTGTGCCGCAGCCCGCCGGTGGGAGTCGCGTGGAGAGCAGGTCAGGCCCGCCGCCCGCCGACACCGGCGGGCTGGCTAAACGAACGCCGTGGTGCGTTCATCATCGGGGCCGCATCTCCTCCGTCATGTGCGCGTGACCTCAGGTCAGCGCTGTGCTCTGGCCGAAGCGTACAGGCAGACGGCCGCCGCCGCAGCCAGGTTGAGGCTCTCGGCCCGCCCGTGCAGCGGCACCCGGACCCGGGCGTCGGCGGCCTCGGCCAGCTCGATGGGCAGGCCGTGCGCCTCGGAGCCGAACAGCCAGGCGGTCGGTGCGGCCAGCCGGCCGGCGTCGACCAGGTCGTCGAGATCAGATTCGCCGTGGCCGGTCGCGGCGAGCACGGTCAGCCCGGCGGCCCGCGCCGCGGTGACCGTCGCGAGCGGGTCGCGCTCCCGGACCACGTCGACGTGGAACAGGCTGCCCGCGGACGACCTGACGCACTTGCCGTTGTACGGGTCGACGGCGTCCCCCGCGAAGATCACCGCGGTAGCGCCGGCCGCGTCGGCGGTACGCAGCACCGTGCCGGCGTTGCCCGGGTCACGGATGCCGGCGAGCACGGCCACCAGTCGGGGGCTGTGGGACAACGCGTCGGCCAGGGACACGTCGAGCTGCCGGCAGACGGCGACCAGTCCCTGCGGGGCGACGGTCTCGGCGAGCGCGGCGAGCGCCTCGTCGGTCACCTCGGAGACGGGTACGTCGTCGGCGGCGGCGGTCGCCGCGAGGTCGGCGTACCGGTCGAGGGCGGCCGGGGTGCCGAACAGTTCCAGCACGGTGCGGGGTCGGCTCAGCGCCTCCCGGACCGCCTGCGGTCCCTCGGCGAGGAACCGACCCGCGGCGTCGCGTTCGCGGCGACGCTGAAGTCGGCGTGCGGCCACCACCCGGGGCGTACGCGGTGTGAAAAGCATGTTCTCCGCCATACGCGCGAGGCGTCCCCCGTGGCCGAGGGACGCCTCGCTGCGCTGGGTGGGACTCAGGCGGCCTGGGCGGGCGCGCCGCCGGTGCCCTCGGCCTGCACGGCAGCCCGGGCCAGCTCGACGATCGCCGCGAACGCGGCGGCGTCGTTGACCGCCAGGTCAGCCAGGATCTTGCGGTCGACCTCGATGCCGGCCAGGCGCAGGCCCTGGATCAGCCGGTTGTAGGTCATCCCGTTGGCGCGGGCACCCGCGTTGATCCGCTGGATCCACAGCTGCCGGAAGTCGCCCTTGCGGTCGCGACGGTCCCGGTAGGCGTACTGCATCGAGTGCAGCACCTGCTCCTTGGCCTTGCGGTACAGCCGGGAGCGCTGACCGCGGTATCCGCTCGCGGTCTCCAGCAGGGTACGGCGCTTCTTCTGGGCGTTAACAGCCCGCTTGACGCGTGCCATCTCAACTCCTTCTTGGATTCAGGTGGCGCGCGTCAGCGGCCGAGCAGCTTCTTGATGCGCTTGACGTCAGCCTTGGCCACCTCGACCACGCCCGTCAGCCGGCGGGTGCGGGTGGAGGGCTTCTTCTCCAGGTTGTGACGCAGACCGGCCTGCTGCTTCGTGATCTTGCCTTTGCCGGTCACGCGGACCCGCTTGCCCATCCCCGTGTGGCTCTTCATCTTCGGCATGTGGAACGTCTTCTCCCCTGTTACTGACCGCTGGTGTCAGCGGTCGTGCCGGTCTCACCGGCTGCTGCGCTCTCACTTGTCACCGCAGGCTCGGCGGTCGCGGCGGGCTCCTCCGCGGTCCGCTCCCGAGGCCCGCCACGGGACGCCGTGGCGGCGACCGCGGAGGCCTTCACGGCCCGGTGCGGAGCGAGAACCATGATCATGTTTCGGCCGTCCTGCTTCGGAGCGGACTCCACGTATCCCAGTTCCGTGATCTCGGACTCGAGCCGGCGCAGGAGCCGGTAGCCCAGCTCCGGACGGCTCTGCTCGCGACCGCGGAACATGATCGTCACCTTGACCTTGTCGCCGGCCTTGAGGAACCGCACCACGTGACCCTTCTTGGTCTCGTAGTCGTGCGGATCGATCTTCGGCCGGAGCTTCATCTCCTTGATGACGGTCTGCTGCTGGTTACGCCGCGCTTCGCGCGCCTTCAGTGCGCTCTCGTACTTGAACTTGCCGAAGTCCATGAGCTTGCACACCGGCGGGCGCGCCATCGGCGCAACCTCGACCAGGTCCAGATCGACGTCCGCGGCCAGCTGAAGGGCGCGCTCCAGCGGGACGATGCCCACCTGCTCACCCTCGGGGCCGACCAGTCGGACCTCACGTGCCCGGATCTGATCGTTCACGCGTGGTTCGACGCTGATGGGGCCTCCTCGAGTCGGATCTTCATGCGTGGCCGACCCGGCGGCTCCCGGTGGGAACCGGCCCGGAAAGTAGAAGGCCCCGGCGAATGCCAGGGCCTGCTCGACCGGTCGGCACGATCACAGGATCGCGCATCCGATGCCGGGACGTGCCCGGAACCGGTGACCGGACCCGGACGCCAGAGGCGGCGACTCGGGTGGGAGCAGGCGCTCCGCTTTCACGGCCACCCGCCGGAGCGGACAGCCTGGTCGACTTGACAACACTACACCCTCGGCCAGCGGCCCCTCAAACCGGGCGCTGGCCCGCTGCCCGCTCGGCGAGCGCGGCAAGGTGCTCCCGGTGCAGTCGGCGCAGGGCGCGCACCCCGTCGACGGCGAGCTGCTTGTCTGCGGCCTGGAGGGCGACCACCGGCAGCAAGTCGTCGTCGTACAGCTCCAGGGCCGCCCAGGGGGCGCCCCGGTCGAACCGGACGCCCCGGACGACCTCCCAGGGCAGTTCGTACGAGCCGATGATGTTGCGCACCCGCACCCCCCGCGCGTCCGCCTCGACCCGAGGCCGGGTGAACAGCAGGGTGCCCAGGGCGAACAGGATCCCAAGCCCGATCATGGCGAACTGGTCACCGCGCTGGAAGGTGCCGTACCCGTTGCCGGTCGGGCCGGTCAGCGTGGTGGCGACCAGCGCGAAGACCACGACCAGCAGGATCGCCGAAACCCAGCAGACCAGCCGGATCCGGCGTGGGCGCAGCCGGAACAACTCGGTGCCGGTCGCCCGCTCGCGCTCGCCCGGGCCGGCGCTGGACTGCGTCACGTCCCGCCGCTCACTCATGGCACAAGTCTGCCATCCGCTTCCGGCCGGCCGGCCGCCGCCACACTGACGTGGACCTCATGGGCCATCGGAGCAGCGGCTCACAACCGGCAGGCGTGGATGTTGGTGACCAGGATCGCGCGGGCACCCAGCTCGTAAAGCTCGTCCATGATCCGGTGCACGTCGTCGCGGAGCACCATGGCCTGCACCGCCACCCAGCCCTCCCGGTGCAGCGGGGAGACCGTCGGCGACTCGATGCCCGGGGTCAACGAGCTGGCCCGATCCAACAGCCCGGCCGGCACGTCGTAGGCGAGCATCACGTAGCGGCGGGCCACCAGCACCCCGTGCAGCCGGCGCAGCAGCTGCTCGGCCTGCGGGTGGGCGGCCGCGCCGGTGCGGCGTACCAGCACCGCCGAGGATTGCAGCAGCGGCTCACCGAAGACCACCAGACCGGCCTGGCGCAGCGTGGCCCCGGTCTCGACCACGTCGGCGACCACGTCGGCGACCCCCAGCCGGATGGCGTTCTCCACCGCACCGTCGAGGCGGATCACGTCGGCCTTGACGCCCAGCTCGGCGAGGTGCCGCTCGACCAGCCCCGGGTACGCGGTGGCGATCCGGTGCCCGCCCAGCTCCCGTACGTCGTCGACGTCGTCGGGCCGGGCCGCGAAGCGGAAGGTGGCCCGGCCGAAGTTCAGGTCGACGACCTCCTCGGCCGGCGCACCGGAGTCGATCAGCAGGTCCCGGCCGGTGATGCCGACGTCCAGATCACCGGAGCCGACGTAGGTGGCGATGTCCTTCGGCCGCAGGTAGAAGAATTCGATGTCGTTGGCCTGGTCGCGGCAGACCAGGTCCTTGGTGTCGGTGCGCTGGCGGTAGCCCGCCTCACGCAGCATCTGGGCGGCGGAATCGGCCAGGGCGCCCTTGTTGGGTACGGCGACGCGCAGCATGACGGAGTGCTCCTTCGATCGGCTTCGGTTCGACGGTGGGGGCACTCACAGATGTCGGTAGACGTCCTTCAGGTCGAGACCGGTGGCGAGCATCAGCACCTGGACCTGGTAGAGCAGCTGGGAGATCTCCTCGGCGGTGCGCTCGGACCCCTCGTGCTCGGCGGCCATCCACGACTCGGCCGCCTCCTCGACGACCTTCTTGCCGATGAAGTGCACGCCCTGCTCCAGTGCGGCGACGGTGCCCGAGCCGGGGGTGCCGGCCGCGGCCTTGGCCTGCAACTCCGCGAACAACTCCTCGAACGTCTTCACGGAGACGGATTCTCGCAGTCGCCCAGGGTCGACCCGCGCGCCGGGTCGGTGGTGACCGGTGGACGGAACGCATCCGACACCGGCACGGTGGGACAACCCTTCGATCCCCACCTATGTTGGTCGTACGCTGTCCGCCATGGTCACCACCCCGCGTACCCTCGCCTTCGCCTCCGCAGCGGCCGTCCTGCTCGCGGCCAGCGCCTGCACGCCGCAGGCCCAGCCGGCGCCCATGCCGACCGTGTCGATGCCGTGCGCCAAGGACAGCCTGCCCACCGAGACTGCGGGCAAGCTCACCATCGCCACCGGTGCGGCGGTCCGCCAGCCGTGGTTCGTCGACGACAAGCCGGACAACGGTCAGGGTTTCGAGTCCGCCGTGGCCTACGCGGTGGCCGAACAGCTCGGCTACGCCCGCGACGACGTCACCTGGACACGGGTGGGGTCTGAGGCCGCTGTCGCCCCCGGGCCGAAGACCTTCGACTTCGGCATCGACCAGTTCTCGATCAGCGACGAGGGCAAGCAGGCGGTCGACTTCTCCGCGCCGTACCACCTGGTCCGGCAGGCGGTGATCACGCTGAAGTCCGCCGAGATCGCCGGCGGGGCCGCGCTGGCCGAACTGCGTGACGCCCGGCTCGGCGCCCAGGCCGGCACGACCGGCCACCAGGCCATCACCGATCTGGTGCGGCCGAGCTCCGAACCGCGGACCTACAAATCCCGCGACGAGGCCACCAAGGCGCTACGGAGCGGGCGGATCGATGGCCTGGTGGTGGATCTGCCCACCGCGTTCACAATCGCCGGGACGGAGATCGACGACGCGGTGATCGTCGGACAGCTACCCCAGGTGGGCAGCCCGGAGGCGTTCGGACTGCTGCTGGAGAAGGACTCGCCACTCACCGGTTGCGTCAGCGCGACGGTCGGACAGCTCGCCTCCGAGGGCGTCCTCAAGCAGTTGGAGGAGCGGTGGCTCGCCCAGGAAGCGGGAGCGCCCGAACTCACGTGAGCACGGTCGAAGCCGGTTTCCGACTGTTCGGAAGAGGACTGGTCGATGCTGGTCGCCGACTGATGGACGCATCCTGAGGCGACAGCCCCTCGTCGCCGGGAGACCCCATGATCTGGATCATCGAGAGCAAGAGCAAGATCAGCCGCGAGTTCGCGGCCGACGTCAAGCGCCTCCGGGCGAACAAGGCGGTGGCGCAGCACGTCACCCGGGCCGTGCTGAACAGCACGATCGCCGAGATGCAGACCCCGCTGAAGCCGGCGCTCAAGCCCGGCGAGCCGGTCCTGATCCTCGCCCACTCCGGCTACGACATCGATCCCCGGTCCGGGCAGGAGGCACCGTGGATCGGCGGACGGTGGCTGGACGAGTTCGCCCAGGACCTGGCCGCGAAGTTCACCCCGGCCGGGATCAGCGGCCACACCCTGTGGTTCCTCGTCTGCCACACCGGACACGACATCAGCGCGCTGGCCAACCACCTGGTCACCGCCGGCGTGGACAACGTGACGATCTACCTGCCGAAGAACTTCATGTACGTCAGCAAGACCGGCATCCCGCACGTGCTGCTCAGTGACGCCGACCTGGACGACGTGAACCGGGACGTCGCCCGGTGCGACAGCGACTACTGGAGCATCCAGGGCTCGCAGGCCACCGGCAGCTACTGGGCCGGCTGCTCGATCAGTGGTCAGACCGTCACCCCGCTGTCCTCAGCGGCGGTCGAGCAGGCCGTCCAGGCACAGTTCGATCCGAACGAGGAGGAGAGCTGAACCGCCGACGCCGCAACCGTCAGGCGCCGAAACCGACAGGGTAGTTGCCGGCGGCGGCGGTCTGGCGGATGGCGAGGGCGGCGTCGAGGGCGGCCACCGTCGACGACCAGCCCTTGTCCTCGGCGGAGTCGGGCAGGCCGGCACGGTCGCGGGCCTGCTCGATGGTGTCGACGGTGAGCACGCCGTGGGCGACCGGCTTGCCCTCGTCCAGGGCGACCCGGGTCAGGCCGTCGGTGACCGAGCGGCAGACGTAGTCGAAGTGGGCGGTGGCACCGCGTACCACCACTCCGAGGGCGACCACCACGTCACAGCGTCGGGCCAGGGCCTGCGCCACCACGGGCAACTCCACCGAGCCGGCCACCCGGGCCACCACCGCCCGCGCACCGCACGCCTGCGCGGCGGCGACCGCCCGGTCGAGCATGTGGTCGGTCAGGTCACCGTGCCAGCGCGCGGCGACCACACCGACGGTCATCCCGGCCGCGTCCACCGGAGCCGTACCCGGCTCCCCGAAACCCGCCATCTCTCCTACGCTCCGATCTCTCTGCCCGGCACCGTACGCCCCATCGGCGCTTCGGCCACCTCGTCAAGCTGGTCGAGCAGGTGACCCATCCGGTCCCGCTTGGTCCGCAGGTAACGTACGTTTTCCGGGTGCGGGCGCACCGGCAGCCCCTCGCGGCCGGTGACGGTCAGTCCGTAGCCCTCCAGCCCCGCCCGCTTGGCCGGGTTGTTGGTCAACAACCGCATCGAGCGGACCCCGAGGTCATAGAGGATCTGCGCGCCGGTGCCGTAGTCACGCGCGTCGGCCGGCAGGCCGAGGTCGAGGTTCGCGTCCACCGTGTCGCGGCCCTGGTCCTGCAACTGGTACGCCTGGAGCTTGTGCAGCAGCCCGATGCCACGCCCCTCATGACCGCGCACGTAGAGGACCACGCCCCGCCCCTCGCGGGCCACCCGGTCCAGGGCGGCGTTGAGCTGCGGCCCGCAGTCGCAGCGCACCGACGAGAAGACGTCGCCGGTCAGGCACTCCGAGTGCACCCGGACCAGCACGTCACGGCCGTCGCCGATGTCGCCCATCACCAGCGCCACGTGCTCGGCCGAGTCGTACTCGCTGCGGTAACCCAGCGCCCGGAACACCCCGTGCTCGGTGGGCATCCGGGCGTCCGCGACCAGCTCGACCTGCTTCTCGGTGCGCCGCCGGTAGGCGATCAGATCCGCGATGGTGACCAGGGTCAGCGAGTGCTCGGCGCAGAACTTCTCCAGGTCCGGCAGCCGCATCATGGTGCCGTCGTCGTTGACCAGCTCGCAGAGCACCCCGGCCGGACGCAGCCCGGCCAGCCGGGTCAGGTCCACGGCCGCCTCGGTGTGCCCGGGGCGGCGCAGCACCCCACCCGGGCGGGCCCGCAGCGGCACCACGTGCCCCGGGCGGGCCAGGTCCGTCGGGCTGGTGGCCGGGTCGGCGAGCAGCCGGATGGTGTGCGCCCGGTCGGCCGCCGAGATGCCGGTGGTGACCCCTTCCCGGGCGTCGACTGTCACCGTGTACGCGGTCTGCCGCCGGTCCTGGTTGGTGTGGTGCATGGGCGGCAGGTCGAGCCGGTCGCACTCGCTCTCGGTGAGCGGTACGCAGATGAAGCCCGAGGTGTGCCGCACCGTGAAGGCCAGCAGTTCCGGGGTGGCCAGCTCGGCCGCGAAGATCAGGTCGCCCTCGTTCTCCCGGTCGGCGTCGTCGACCACCACGACCGGACGGCCGGCGGCGATCTCGACCAGGGCCTGCTCGATGTCGGCGAAGGTCATGCCGGCACCTCCGCTCCGTCGGCCGCGCGGCCGGCCAGCAGCCGCTCGACGTACTTGGCCAGCACGTCCATCTCCAGGTTGACCGGGTCACCAACCGACCGGGTGCCGAGCGTGGTCGCCGACAGGGTGGTGGGGATCAGGCCGACGGCGAACCAGTCGGGACCGACCTCCGCCACGGTCAGCGAGACCCCGTCGACGGTGATCGAGCCCTTCTCCACCACGTACCGGGACAGCGCGGCGGGCAACCGGAACCGGACCGTCTCCCAGCGCGGCGCCGGCTCGCGGGAAAGCACCTCACCCACGCCGTCGACGTGCCCCTGCACCAGGTGACCGCCGAGGCGGCTGCCCAGCGTGGCGGCCCGCTCCAGGTTGACCCGGTCGCCGGTACGCAGTGCGCCCAGCGCCGAGCGGCGCAGCGTCTCGCCCATCACGTCGGCGGTGAACACCCCGCCGTCGACCTCGACGACGGTCAGGCAGACCCCGTTGACCGCGATCGAGTCGCCGTGCCGTGCGTCGGAGGTGACCAGTGGGCCACGGACCGCTACCAGAGACGAGTCCTCCGCCGTGGGGGTCACCCCGACGACCTCGCCCAGTTCCTCGACGATGCCGGTGAACATGCCTAGCCCTCCCTCTTCCGGGGCAGCGCGGTGATCCGCAGGTCGGGACCGACCTGCGTAACGTCGGTGAGTTCCAGGTCGATGGCCTCGGCGATGGTGGTCACACCCGCGTCGACAAGCGCGGCGGGCCCGGCCCCGAGCAGCCGGGGCGCGAGGTAGCCGACCACCCGGTCGACCAGGCCGGCGGCGAGGAACGCCCCGGCGAGCCGGGGCCCGCCCTCCAGCAGCACGGCCCGTACCCCACGGGTGTGCAGGGCGGCGAGCAGCGCCGGCAGGTCGACGCCACCGTCCGGGCCGGTGCCCACCTCCTCGGCGGTGGCCACCCAGGTGCGGGCGGCGCCGTCGCGGACCCGGGCGTCATCCGGGGTACGCCCGACCGAGTCGACCACCACGCGCAGCGGCTGCCGGATGGCCAGGCTGCCGTCGCGCAGGTTGCGCACGGTGAGGCGGGGATCGTCGGCGAGGACCGTGCCGACCCCGACGACCACCGCGTCGACGGTGGCGCGCAGCGCGTGCACGTCCATCCGGGCCGCCTCGGACGTGATCCACATGCTGGTGCCGTCGGCCGCCGCGGAGCGGCCGTCCAGGGTCGCGGCGTACTTCCAGATCACGTACGGCCAGCCCCGGCGCATGGCGGTCAGCCAGGCCACGTTGCCGCTCTCCGCCTCGGCCTCGCGTACCCCCAGGTCGACCCGGACCCCGGCGGCGCGCAACGTGGCGGCGCCGCCGGTGGCGACGGGATTGGGGTCCGGTACCGCGATGACGACCCGGGCCACCCCCGCCTGGACCAGCGCGGTGCTACAGGGGCTGGTGCGGCCGACGTGGTCGCAGGGTTCCAGGGTGACCACCGCCGTGCCGCCCTTGGCCCGCTGGCCGGCCTGGGCCAACGCGACGATCTCGGCGTGCGGTCCCCCGGCGTACGCGTGGAAGCCCTCGCCCACCACCTCACCGTCGGCGTCGAGCAGCACGCAGCCGACGACCGGGTTGGGACTGGTGGTGCCGAGCCCGCGCGCCGCGAGTTCGATCGCGCGACGCATCGCCTCGTCCACGGAGACGCTTGCCATCGCCTGCCGCTGCCCTCTCGCTCGTACGCGCGGGCGGGGAGGTCGGCCGGGTGGCCACGGGCAGGCAGCGGAATCCGGGTACGGCACAGCCGCCCCGGCCGGGACGCGCGCACGCCGGAGCCCGGCGAGCCACACGGCTCCCTTCCGTCCCGCGCGCTGTCTCCCATCCGGACTGTCTGGGCGCGGACGAGCCGCCCCCAACCGTCGGCCCCGGATTCTCACCAGGTCCACCGGGCGGACGAACCGCTCCCGGGTCGCGGGCTTACCACGGTCGGACCGTGGATCACCGCCGGTTCGGAATTACACCGAGTCCCGCCAGCGCGTGGTGGGTACTGAGCAAAGTCTTACACGTCCGGCGGGGCACCGGGCCACCCGGGCGAGCTACTTCACATGACGGTTACCGGGGTCGGCGACGCCGCGACGGCGATCCACCGCCACGTACGAGCCGGGTTGGCTCTTGGCCACGGTCTTCATCTCGGAGGCGACGGTCATCGCCTCCAGCGGGTTGGTGATGCGCTTGTCGGCGTCGGAGATGGCGACCCCGATGGAGAGGGTGACCAGCGCCGCCCGACGGATGTTGCCCCGCCGGTCCTTCAACTCCACGTAGCCGCGTTCCCGGTCGGTGGGATCGTAGAGGGCGTCCGCGGCCTTCTCGAAGTCCGACGACACCCGCAGGGTCAGTGGCCGTACCTGCTCGGGCGTGCACACGAAGACGAAGTCGTCACCGCCGACGTGGCCGAGGAAGGCCGGCGGCAGGGCCACCGCGACGACCGCCCGGTGCAGGCTGCGGGCCAGCGCGGAGATGAAGCCGTCGCCCCGGACGAACCCGTACCTGTCGTTGACGCTCTTGAACCGGTCGATGTCGATGTAGCCGACGGCGTAGTCCGCGCCGCCACGGACCCGGTCGGCGATCTCCCGGCGGATCCGGCTGTTGCCCGGCAGGCCGGTCAGCGGGGAGACCTCCCGGAACTCCTTGTTGCGCCGCAGCGTCGAGCTGACCCGGGCGACCAGCTCGGCATTGTCGAAGGGCTTGACCAGATAGTCGTCGGCCCCGGCGTTGAGCCCGTGGACCTTGTCCTGGGTCATCCCCTTGGCCGTCAGCATGATCACCGGCAGGGCGGCGGTCATCGGGTCGGCGCGCAGTCGCCGGGTCAGTTCCAGCCCGTCCACCCGCGGCATCATCAGGTCGACCACGGCCAGGTCGGGCCGCTGGCGTTCGATCAGCTCCAACGCCTCCTGACCGTCGGCGGCGAGGATCACGTCGAAGCCCTGGAGACGCAGGTTGAACTCGACGAAGCGGGCGATGTCCTCGTCGTCGTCGACGACGAGGATCACGTCCTTGCGATCGTCGTCGGGGGTGTCCACGTCAGGCCCCGGCCGCCGCGCGTTCGGCCAGCCCGCGCAGCCGGCGTACCGCCTCGGCCGGGTCGTCGGCGCCGTAGACGGCGGTGCCGGCCACGAAGGCGTCGGCACCCGCCGCAGCCGCCTGCTCGATGGTGTCGGCGGCGATCCCGCCGTCGACCTCGATGCGCAGCTCCAGGTGGCCGGCGTCGACATGGCGACGCGCGGTGCGGACCTTGTCCAACAACTGCGGGAGGAAGCGCTGCCCGCCGAACCCGGCCTTGATGGTCATGACCAGCAGCGTGTCGAAGCTGGGCAGCAGGTCGAGGTACGGCTCGATCGGGGTGTCCCGGTCGATCGCCAGCCCCGCCTTGGCACCGGCCGCCCGCAGGTCCCGGGCCAACGCCACCGGGTCGTCGCAGGCCTCGGCGTGGAACGTGACGTTGTACGCCCCCGCGTCGGCGTAGCCGGGCGCCCAACGCTTCGGGTCGGTGATCATCAGGTGCACGTCGAAGGGCAGCTTGGTGGCGGCCCGCAGGCTCTGCACCACGGGTAGCCCGATGGTCAGGTTCGGCACGAAGTGGTTGTCCATGACGTCAACGTGCAACCAGTCCGCGGCGTCCTCGACGGCACGGACCTCCTCGGCGAGACGGGAGAAATCGGCGGCGAGGATGCTGGGCGCGACGATCGGCGGCGGTACGGTCACAGGGCCAGTGTACGAACGCGGCCAGCAGCCGCGGCAGCGTGCCAGCAACCGGGACACCCCGTGACCCGGAGGTGACCAATGGTGCAGAATGACCCCCTTCGAACCGATGAAACGGAATGAAGCTCAGCTTCCACTGGCCAGACGACCGATTCGCGGCAACACTCCATCGGGGACGGTGACGTATCGTGCAGGCCGGTGGGCGCGGGAGCCGGCAGCCGGGCGGCAGCTCCCGGAAAGGGCGGACGATGCGACGGTGGCTCGCGGCACTGGCGCTGGCCAGTGTGGCTGCGATGGTGCTCAGCGGCTGCGTGCGGCCGGGTGGAACCGACGGCGATCTCACCGACGACTGGCAGACACTGCGGGCGCCGACCATGTTCGTGCCGGCCACCGACGCCTGCCTGCCCCGGATCACCGCGGTGGTCCAGGCGAGCACCTACGAGACCGTGGACTGCGCTCGCAACCATCTCGCCGAGGCAATCCACGTCGGCACGTTCACCGACGCAGCCGCCGAGGGTGAACGCCCGGAACCGGGGTCGGCAGCCCTGCGTACCGCCCGCGCGGAGTGCGACCAGCGGGCGCGCCTGGTGCTCGGCGGTGACTGGCACACCGCCCGGTTGACGCTCAACATCTCGCTGCCGTCGGCACCGGCCTGGCGCGGCGGCGCCCGCTGGTTCCGCTGCGACCTCAGCGAGACCGACAGCATCGACAACACCCGGCCGGTCAACCGCACCGGCAGCCTGCGCGGCGCACTGATCGGCGACTCACCGCTGGTGCACCGTTGCTTCGACCCGAAGCTCATCGGCGACAGCCTCAACTACATGGCCCCGGTGCTGTGCACCGAGCCGCACGGCGCCGAGTTCGTCGGTGTCTACGTCGAGCAGGACATGAGCTGGGAGCAGTTCGTCCGTTCGGCCGGCCAGGCCCACAAGCGGTGCATGGAGCTGATCGCCGCCTTCGCGGACGTGCCCAACAACGCCGACCTACCCTACCGCGCCGGATCCATCTTCTACCCGCCGTCACAGCGGGAATGGGAGGAGGGCGACCGGGGGGTGCGGTGCATCCTGTGGAGCGACGACCGCAAGCTCACCGGCTCGATGCGCGGCGTGGGCCCGCAGGGACTGCCTGTCACCTGAGTACGGTGCGGAAACGGCTCGAACGGTCGCCGAAGCCCGGTGCCGTATGCTGCCGCTTCGACAGCGGGGAGCGGGAGGTCCACGGGGATGCGACGATGGCTGACCGGAGTCGCCCTGGCGACCGTGGTGGCGCTGGCGGCGACCGGCTGCACCCGGCCGGCCGGCACCGATGGTGACCTGGTCGACGACTGGACGTCGATGAGCGCACCGGCGGTGTTCACGCCCGGCTCCGGCACCTGCCACGGGCAGCCGCAGGAGGTCGGCTACCTCAGCGCGTACGCACCGGTGGACTGCGCGCAGCCGCACCGGGCCGAAACCCTGCACGTCGGAGCGCTCACCGAAGCGACCGGGGCCCGACTGCCGACGGCCGGCAGCAAGGGAATGCGCGCCGCGTTCGGCGAATGCGACCGTGAGGTCCGCGAGACACTGGGCGGCGACTGGCGCGGCGCCCGGATCGGGCTCACCGTCGTCCTACCCTCGCCGCAGGCGTGGACCGGCGGCGCCCGGTGGTTCCGCTGCGACGTTCACGAGCTGCGCGGGCTCGACACCCCGATACCGGTACGACGTACCGCCAGCCTGGCCGGTGCGCTGGACGGCTCGTCGTCGCTGCGGCACAGCTGCTTCAACGCCCGCACCGAGGGCGACGAGGTGACCGAGATGGTCGCCGTCAAGTGCACCGCGAAGCATCGGGCCGAGTTCGTGGGTCTGTGGCAGGCACCGGAGAGCAGCTGGTCGGAGTTCCTGGAAAACCCGGGGCGGAGCCATCGAGGATGCCGCAGCGCCGTCGCCCGCTTCGCCAAGCTGCCGGACGACGGCAACCTCCAGTACCGGGTCGGCACCATCTTCTACCACCCGTCCGAGGGCGAGTGGCGCAGCGGCAACCGGTCGGTGCAATGCTTCCTCTGGATGAGCGACCGCACCCTGACCCGATCGGTGAAGGGCGCCGGCACCCGGGTCCTGCCCATCAACTGACCCCAGCCCCAGCCCCAGCCCCAGCCCCAGCCCCAGCCCCAGCCCCAGCCCCAGCCCCAGCCCCAGCCCCAGCCCCAGCCCCAG
>NZ_BOPD01000038.1:0-62639 GCF_016863575.1 Micromonospora sediminimaris | reverse complement strand
CCGGAATGTCCTGGCTGTTCATCGTCCTGCCTCCTCGACGGCCGGCGCGGGGCCGGGCGATGCGATCTCCTTGAGGGCCGACTGGAACTCCGCCACGATCCGGGCTGCGGTGGCGGCGTCGATCCGCTCCCGCTGGTAGACCAGACGGAACGTCAGGCGGTCGGCGTGCCGGGTGCCGTACAGGCTGACGGTGAAGGCGACATCCCGGGGAGGTACGTCCACCACCGACACCTCGACCTCTCCGAGCCGCTGGCGGCATCCGCTGGACGGGATCGAGAAACCATCGTCGAGCAGCCCGTCCGTCGACTGCTGAAAGGTGAACGTGGCCTGGAACAGGGGTGTCTGCCCGTGCCGTTCCGGGCTGAGCGCCTTGACCAGCCGGGCGAACGGCAGATCAGCGTCGGCCAGGGCGTCGCGCAGTTCGGCCCGGCTGCGGTCCTCGATCTGTTCCGGGCGCTCCTCGCCCTCGAACCGGCCGGCCAGGGGCAGCATGTTGACCAGGTAGCCGACCGTGTCGGCGAAGCGCCAGTCGTCCCGGCCATGGTGTGGCGTGCCGATCACGATCCGCTGTTCGCCGGTCGTCCGATGCAGCGCCCTCAGGTACGCCGCGACGAGGCTGACGAACGGCGTGTGCCCACGGAGCTGGGCCCGCTGGTAGAGGCGGTCGGCCCCGTCCACCTCGAAATCGATGGTCGCGGCGGGGTTCCGGCCCGGAGTGCCTCCCGTCCGGACGGCCGGGAAGAGCAGGTGATCGCGCAGTGGGTGCCACCGCTCGGCAAGTGCGGTGAGCCGGCGCCGGGCCGACTCGTCGTCGGTTGACGCGGACAACCACCGCTGCCGCTGCACGTAGTCGCCCCGGTCGGTGGCGGGAAGCTCTCCGCCCAGGCGCACCCCGGGCAACTCCGCCAGGATCTCCATGAAGATCACCCGCAACGACCAGTGGTCGACGATCGCATGGTGGCAGACGAGCATGAAGACGGTGGTCTCCGGCGTCAACACGGCGGCGGCCCGGACCAGCGGACCTTCGGTGAGACAGAACCGCCGGTCGGCGACCTCCCGCAGGAAGGAGTCGACCGACTCGTCGATATCGGTGAGCGCCACCTGCGACCAGTCGAGCTGAGGGCTGTCCCGCACGATCTGCGTCCCGCTGCCGGGCGACCCGAGCACCGTGCGCAGCGCCGGGTGCCGGGCCACGGCCGCCGACACCGCGGCGCGCAGCAGGTCGGGGTCGTACCCACGGGACAGGCGGACGGCGCTGGTCAGGTTGTTCGCCGTGTCCTGCGGATGGAACTCGTCATAGAACTGCATCTGCACCTGGCCGTCGGTGGCCGGCGCGACCCGATCCGGAGATCCGGTCGTCGGCTCCGGCTGCGCGGGCTCCGGGGGCTGCCCGGTCAACACCACCACCGCTTCGGCGATCTCTTCGAGGGAGCGGTCGCTGGTGAAGAGTCGACTGTCCAGGGAGCGGCCGAGCTGCTGTTCGCACCGTACCTTCACGGTGGCGGTACGCAGCGAGTCGAGCCCGAGTGCGGCCAGCGGCCGGGACCAGTCCTGCACCGTCAGCTGCTGCCCCGCGGCGCTGACCAGCGCGGCCAGCAGTTGACGCACCAGCTGCCGCCGCGTGTCCCGGTCGCGACGGTGTAGCGCGTCGAGCTGGTCGGCGGTGGGCGGTGCCGGACGCGGCTGTGGATTCTCCGAGTGCCCCAGCACCCGCAGCCGGCCGGTGAGATGGCGGGCTCGGGTCTCGCTCCGCCGGATCTTTCCGCTCGACGTCTTGGGCAGGGAGCCCGGGTAGACCAGCACCACCTCGGCCAGTTGGAGGTCACACTCGACACCGACGGCGCGCAGCACCTCCGTCCGCACCGCGGCCGCCGCAGCCGGGTCGCGCAGGCGGGCCAGGGACGCCCGGGCCACCTCGGCCACCAGGGTCACCGGCGGGGCGTCGGGATCCGGCTGGAATGCGGCTGCGGCACCGCCGCGCAGGTCGGCGCAGGCGGTCAGCGCGACGGTCTCGACGTCGTGCGGGTAGAAGTTCCGCCCGGCGACGATCAGCAGGTCCTTGCTGCGGCTGACCGGGTACAACTCGCCCTGCCAGGTGAAGCCGAGGTCCCCGGTCCGAAGATAGCGCCCCTCGCGACCAGGAACGTCGGCGTGGAAGGTCTGTCGGGTGGCCGTCGCATCGTCCCAGTACCCCTGGGCCACGCCCGGCCCCCGCACACAGATCTCCCCGATCTCCCCGTCGGGCAGGACCCGGTCGTCGTCACCGCCGCGAATGACGATCTCGGTGTGCCGGGCCGGTCGCCCCGACGAGACGAGGCTCGTGCCGGCCTCGCTTGTCTCCTCCGGCAGCTCGACCAGCCGGCCGCGCTCCAGTTCCCGGCGGCTGACCTGTCGGGACCGGTACCCCGTTCCCGGTTCGGCTCCGGCGACGAAGAGAGTGGCTTCGGCCAGCCCGTAACAGGGGAAGAAGGCGTCGCGGTCGAAACCGTGCACGCCGTAGCACGTCGCGAAGTCCCGCATCGTCTCCGCGCGCACGGGCTCGGCGCCGTTGAACGCGATCCGCCACCGGCTCAGGTCGATGTCGGTGAGCCGGGCCCGGTCGTACCGTTCGACGAGCAACTGGTAGGCGAAGTTCGGGCCACCGGAGCAGGTGGCGCCGAAGCGGTCCACGGCCAGCGGCCACAGCATCGGATCGTGCACGAACGCGAAGGTGTCCAGCAGCACCGAGGGAATGCCCCGGTAGACGGGCAACAGGGCGGTACCGATCAGCCCCATGTCGTGGTACATCGGCAGCCAGCTGAGGACGGTGTCGTCGGGGCGGATGCCGAAGCCCTCGGCGATCGCCTCCTCGTTCTGCACGAGGTTGCGGTGGCTGACCATCACGCCCTTGGGCTGGCCTGTCGAGCCGGAGGTGTACTGCAGGAAGGCCAGATCCTCGCCGCCGGGCCCGGGCCTGACGGCAGCCACCCCCGCGCTGCCGGGCTCATCGTGCAGGAGTGACTTGAACGGATGGATCCGCATCGAGGCGGTCGCGTTCCCACCGAAGAAGGCGGTCAACTGCTCGACGAAGAGATCCGTGGTGACCGCGTGCGCCGGTTGGCAGCTGCGCACGACGCTCTCGATCCGATCGAGCCGCGCCCCCGGCCGGGGCGGGTAGAGCGGCACCGCGACGACACCGCTGTGCAGGCAGCCGAGGAACGCGGTCAGGAAGTCGAGACCGGGTGGCAGGATCAGCAGGGCACGGTCGCCGGGCCGGGTCGATTCCCGCAGCGACAACGCGACCCGTAGCGCGTTCTCCTCAAGCTGCGCGTAGGTCACCTGCTCGATCGCCCCGCCGGCCTGGACGAACGTGAACGCGACAGCGTCCGGACGCCGCTGTGCCCAGTGGCTCAGCGCGGCGGGGATCGAAGGGAACTCGGGGAGGCTACTCATCTCGGCCTTCCTGCCACGGACGGCGGCGGTCGGAGCGGGGTCTGTCAGCGCGGGAGGCGTTCGGCGGCGGTACGGATGACGTGGGCCGCGCGTCGCGCGTCCGCCCCGCTGACGCCGCCGTGGAAGACCGCCCGCACCCAGCCGGCTTCGAGTTCGAGGAGGCGAACTCCCCCGTCGGCGCAGTGCCGCAGGAACGAGGTTTGGCTCTCGACGCCGGCGGCCCGGAAGAAGACGATGTTGGTACGGGGTGCTCCGCCACGCAGTTCCAGCGCGTCGGAGGCCATGAGCAACTCGGCGAAGATGGCCGCGTGCTCATGATCGCGCCGCAGCCGCTGCTCGACATCGTCGAGCGCGATGAGACCGGCCGCCGCGAGCAGACCGGCCTGGCGCATGCCACCGCCGAGCATCTTGCGGATCCGTTGGGCCCGTTCGATCACCTCCGCGCTACCCACCAGCAGCGAGCCGACCGGCGCGCCCAGCCCCTTCGACAGACAGAACTGCGCCGAGTCGGCGAGGCTGGTGATCTCGCCTACCGGTACGCCGAGGGCGACCGCGGCGTTGAAGACCCGCGCACCGTCCAGGTGCAGCCGGATGCCGTGTTCCCCGCTGAGATCCCGCAGGTGCTTGAGGTATCCCAGGTCCAGTGGCACGCCCCCGGCCATGTTGTGGGTGTTCTCCACGCAGAGCAGTGCGGGCAGCGCGAACTGCGGATCCTGCCGGTCGACGGTCAGCTCCTCGGTCAACCGACGCGGGTCGAGCGTGCCGTCCGGCAGGTTCGGCACCGGGCGCAACACGGTGCCACCGAGCACCGACGGTCCGCCGGCCTCGAAGAGGTACAGGTCGCTGCGGTCACCGACGATCACCGCCCGCCCACGGTCCGCCTGGGCCATGACCGAGCAGAGGTTGGCCATGGTGCCGCTGGGGGTGAACACCGCCGCCTGATGCCCGGTCAGCGCCGCCGCCCGCCGCTCCAGCGCCCGCACGGTCGGGTCCTCACCGTAGACGTCGTCTCCGACGGCGGCCTCGGCGATGGCGTGTCGCATGGTCGCGTCGGGCACGGTGAAGGTGTCACTACGCAACTCGATCATTTGCCGGCCATTCCGTTCTCCGCGTGGTCTGCGAGCCGTACGGTCAGTCGACCCAGCGCCGTCTCGGCCTGCCGGGCGGCCTCCGGACCGGTGTCGGCAGCGGCGATGACCGAGCCGATCCGGTCGGTGAACGCCCCGGTCACCGTGACGCGATCCCCGACCGCCACGCCGATGTTGACGGCGCGGACCGCCGCGGTCCGTTCCGCCGGCTCGACCCCGTCGACCTCGGCTATCTCCCCGTCGCCCGGCGCGATGAGGAATCGGATCGCGGCGTGCGCGTTGCGCAGTGGACGTAGTTTGGGCAGGTCGCCGCTTGCCCGCGCGATGACGCAGTCCACCAGGTCGATGCCGAGGGCCGCGCGTACCAGCTCGGGGATCAAGCCGCCGGCCAGGCGTGGGTTCACCTCGATGATCATCGGTCCGTCGGGACTCAACCGCAGCTCGGTGTGCGTCGCCCCCCAGGTCAGGCCGAGCGCCTGCAACGCGGATCGCGCGCATTCGGTAAGCGCGGCAGCAGCCGTCGGCTCAAGCTCCGCGGGAAAGTCGTGCCCGGTCTCGACGAAGTGTGGTGGCGGGCCGAGCTGCTTGGCGGTCAGGCCCACCAGCTCACCGTCGAAGAACTCCGCGGAGAACTCGGGCCCGCTGACGAAGCGCTCGATGAGGACTCTCGGCTCAACGGGCAGACCCCGCTCGTTGACCCTGGTGGCGAGCAACCGGGTCGCGTGCTCGACTACCTCCCGGCTGGTACGGCACAGCCGCACCCCCACCGAGCCCGAGCCCCGCACCGGCTTCACCACCAACGGACAGCCGAGTTCGACCGCGACCGACGTCGCCTCGGCCGGCGTACGGATCACGCGGAAGTCAGGCACGGATACGCCCGCTGCCAGCAGCGCCTCCCGTTGCAACCCCTTGTCGCGGGCCTGCTCGACGGCAACGGGATCGGGGCCGGCGAGACCCACCCGCAGTGCCGCCCGGGCGGCGACCGGGACGAAGTACTCGGAGCTGGAGGTGACGCCCGCGACCGGCCCCAGCTGCTGGCAGGCCCGCGCGACCGTCTCGGCGTCACCGGTGTCGAGGACGAGCGAATCGATCCCGTCCTGGGCGAGGTACGGATAACGGGACGGATCGCGGGCGAGCATGACCGGACGTAGTCCTCGGTGCCGAGCTGCCCGGCAGTAGAGCCGACCGGTCCCCGTGGTGTTGCTCTCCACGAACACCATCACCCCCGAGGCGTCCACCGATCCTCCTTCTGCTGATTGGCCGTGGTCCTGCCGTGCCGCAGCTCACGGACGGCGCTGTTCAGCTCGGCACGGGCGGCGGTCAGCCGCGCCAACTCCCGCTGACTCCGGTCGCGGACGACCCGCAACCTGCCGTACACGTCGTCGTACCCGCGCTGCCAGTCACCGGGGCCGCCGCCGGCGTCGGTGAGGCTCGCCGCGATCGCCGGGTCGGCGACCTTGGCGGCCGCCGGGAATCGCTGCGCCACCCAGTCGATGCCGGTCGGCTCGCCGCCGGCCTCGGCCAGCTGCTCCCGGATGGCCGCACCGACGGTGTGGTGCGCGACCCGGAAGGGCATGCCGTCCTGGACCAGTCGGTTGGCCACCGCCGTGGCCGTGGTGATCCCCTCCACCGCCCGCTGTCGCATCCGGCCGGGACGTGGTCGGGCGCCGCTGACCAGAACCTGACCGAGCTGTACGACGTCGGTGGCGGCTCGCAGACCCGGCCAGGCGAGTCCGACCGCCTCGGTGCCGACCTCGATCGAGTTGGTGAAGGGTGCGCCCTTCATCGCGGTGACCGCGCCCACCCAGGACGAACTCACCCTCCCCACGGCGGCCGTGACATGTTCGAGTAGGAAGGCGTTGCGCTTCTGCGGCATCGCCGAACTGCCGCCGACGAGACGGTCGGGAAACTGGATGAAGCCGAACTCCTCGGTACTCCACAGCTGCAGGTCGGTGCCGAGCCTGCTCAGCACGACGGCTACGCCGGTGGCGTCCGCCAGCAGTCGCAGCGAGACGTCCCGGCTGGCGATGGCGTCCAGGGCGTGCACCGGTGGTTCCTCGAATCCCAGCAGCGCGGCGACCCGGGCCGGATCGATCGGCAGGTCGCTTCCGGCGACCGCACCGGCGCCCATGGGGCAGCGCCGTAGTCCCCTGGCCGAGTCCCAGGCCGACTCGATCTCCCGGGTCAGCCCGGCCGCCACGCCGGTGAGGTAGTAGCCGTAGGTGATCGGCATCGCCGCCTGGTAGTGGGTGTGCACCGGCATCACGACGTCGCGGTACTCACGTCCCCGGCTCAGCAGCACCGCGACGAGCCTCGACGTTTCCTGAAGGAAGGACAGCAGCCACTCGCGCAGCCGGGTCAGGGTGATGGTGGCCTTCATGTCGTTGCGGGAACGTCCGGTGTGCAGTACGCCGCCGACGTCCTCGCCGAGTTCCGCGGTGAGGTACTGCTCGTAGGCCAGATACAGCCCGCGCGGCATCCGGGCGTTGGCGAGGGCGGCGAAGCGGCTGTCGCGAAGCTGCTCGATCAGCGTCACCAGCGCGACCGCCGCCTCGGGATCGATCAGCCGCCGCTCCCTGAGCATGACCACGTGTGCCAGGTCCACCAGGGTGGTGCGATCGAGTTCCTCGGCGATCTCGGCCGGCGTCGGCTCACCGTAGATCTGCCGCTGCGTCCGCAGGCCGATGGGCTCCTTGATCCGGCCCGTGTCGCTCATCGCGCCGCCACGCTTGCGGTGCCGCGATGTTCGAGGACCTCGTGCAGGCTCCGTCGTCCCCAGTTGAACCAGGACCACTCCGCGTGCTTGGCAAGGGGGTGGCTAGTCTCCACCGGCCGGTCCTCGGTCGAGTCGGCCAGGTGCCCCTGCTCGGCGAGCCACCGGTCGTCGTAGACGGTGGACTGGTAGCGGTAGCCCTGGTCGGGCAGCATGACCACGGTCACCGCGTCGGGGTTCGTCATCGCCGCCCGCTCGGCCACGAGAAAGGCCGCGCCGCTGGTCGGCCCCTGGAAGACGGCGTGCTCGCGGTGCAGTTTCCGGGTGGCCCGGTAGGCCTGACCGGCGCTGCACCAGTGCACCTGATCGAACGCGGTGTGGTCGAGGTTCGGCGGGATCAGACTGTTGCCGAGGCCGCGCAGGGATCGCGCTCCGTCGGGTTGACCGAACAGCACACTGCGGTGTGTGTCCACGCCGATCAGCCGCAGGTCGGGACTGACCGATCGGAGGAAGGAGGCCGTACCGCACATGGATCCGCCCGACCCGACCGGTCCGATCAGCAGGTCGACCTGGGGCAGGGCTTCGCTGAGCAGCTCGGCCACCAGGGAGTAGGAGCGGGGGTTGTCCGGGTTCGCGTACTGCTCGGGGCAGAACGAGTCTTCGTGTTCGGCACGGATCTCCGCGAGCCGCTCCAGCCGCGCCCCCTGGTAGCCACCGCTCGCGGCCATGTGCCGGACGATCTCCACGGTCGCGCCGAGGTCGGTCAGTCGCCGGTGCAGTTCGTCATCGATCACCGGGTCGCTGACCAGGATCAGGCGTCGGCGCAGCAGCGCGGTCTGCATGGCCAGGGCGAGTCCGAAGGTACCCGAGGTGGTCTCCACGATGAGCGTGTCGGGACCGATGTCGCCGCGCGCGACAGCCTGCCGCAGGATGTAGCGTGCCGGGATCATCTTCATCAGCGTGAACACGACGCCGAAGAGGTTCGGTCCCAGTCGGACGATCTGCGGTCGTTCCACCCCTGCGGTGATCTCCTCGAACACTGAGGATCTCATCCCCGTCCTCCCGTCTTGGCCGGCTGCGAACAGAACACCTCGGTATGGGTGATGCCGGCATGTCTCATGGCCCGGACACAGCGCTCGATGTCGTCCGAGACGGACGCACGCTCCGGATCGAAGATCAGGCCAGCGACGGAACCGCTGTGCGCGACCTGCACTCCGGCGGCGGCGTGCGCCTCACCGATTGCGATCAACGTTTCGAGTTCAGGCTTGGGAAGGAAGCGCTGGTTCATCCGGGCGCTCGCCGTCGCCACGGCGCCGATCAGCGTCACGTCGGCGGTGGCGATGCCGTGCCGCAACGTCGAGAGCATGACCTGCAGTCGAATCAACTCGTCCGGGTCGTACTCGGCGGGCGTGAGCGTCAACGTGTCGACGCTGAGGTCGGGACCGGCCACACAGCCGACGACGATCACCGGCGGCAGCGGGGTGGTGAAGTCCTCCAGCACCACCCCTTCGCGCTGTGCGAAGAGCACGGTCCGGTCCTCGATCATGATGGAGTCGGAGGCGCGCTCGGCGAGTACGCTCAGTCGGGCGATCTCCGCCGGTTGCAGGGACAACCGGTACCAGTCGGCCACGGCACGGATGCTGGCGACCACGTCGCTTGTGGACGCGCCCAGGCCCAGACCGCTCATAACCGCCGTGTGATTCACCAGGTGCCCGTGCACGGCAGGGCTCCCGGAGCGCTGAGCGCAGTAGTCGACGGCGAGCTCGGCGGCCCGACGGGCCTTGTCCTTACTGCCCGGCTCAACCGTGATCCGCACCGGACCGGAGCCGGCCTTTCCTCGGAATATCGCCACCGTTTTCAGGTCGACGACCGGCATCGTGACCAGACCACGACGAGGGTTACCGTATTTGTCGTGGAAAACGCCTTGAAGCAACTCGCCATGGTGCCCCATGGCAGTGCCAACGCCGACTCTACCCCACCAGGAAGGTGTCAAATCTGTCGCGATATCGGTTTGGGCAAAAGACCTCGGTTGATGTTTACGTGGCATTTCGCGGATGTCCAACAATTCCCCCCGGACTAGGGACATACTGCGACCGCCGGAGGCTCTCACGACACCGCAACGGCTCCGTCGCAAACAGTAGCGGCGACCACCAAGTCTGTCAATGCAGCCTACAGGAACCAAGAATACGCAGGTCAGAGTGCATTGGACGAGCCCATGATCAATGCTGTGTGACATTCGACGAGACATTCATCGAACACCTTGTCACGGATGTGCAGAATTAATACCCCAGCCACCTTTCAGAATCATGACATGGTGAGCAAGTTGCGGCGGCATGTATAGTAGAATCGCCCGACATCACGCGGGATGACGGCAATGTCAATGTTGGTCGTGCAGCCGGTGAACGCGGTCAGTCCAATAAGCGAGCAGGTCGTCGTCATGACTGATGGCGAGGATTCCGGCGCCCTCCCGATCCCGGTACGCGTTCAACACGTGGACGAGAGCAGCGGTGGTGGAAGCGTCCAGCATGGCGGTCATCTCGTCGCAGATCAGATACCTGGGCCGCAACGCGAGAGCACGAGCGAGACAGGCCCGCTGCAGCTGCCCGTCGCTCACCGCGTGCGGACGGCGGTCGAGCAGGTCCTCGGTGAGTCCGACGGCCCCGGCCAGCTCGGACAGCCGCTGGGTCGCCTCGGCGCGCCGGCCGTTGGCTCGCAGCGGTTCCACAATGATCTGACGCAGCGTCAGGCGGGGGTCGACGGAGATCCTCGGCCGCTGGAACAGCACGCCGATCCGGGTTCTCAGCTCGCGTGGAACGGCGTACCGGTGTCCGCTCACCGAATCGCCGTCGATACGCACCACACCGGCCGTGGGCCGGTGCAACAGGGCGAGCACCCGGGCGAGGGTGGACTTGCCGCAGCCGCTCGGGCCCTGCAACCCCAGCACCTCGCCAGGTTCGAGGTCGACGTCGACCCCTCGGACGACGGGCCGACCCGGCGTCCAGCCGGCGGTGATCCCGTGAGCGGTCAGCATGGCCGGTGACAGGCGACCAGGTGCCCACCGTCGGTCGCCGCCAGCGGCACCTGCGCACACTCGGCGCCGGCACGCTGGCAGCGCGGCTCGAACGCGCAGCCGTCCGGTAGCGAGTCGAGCTGCGGTGGCAGGCCAGGGATCGGGTGAAAGCCGTTGCGCGGCAGGGCGGCCAGCAGACCAGCGGTGTACGGGTGCCGAGGCCGATGCAGCACCGTCTCGACGGGCCCGGTCTCGACGATGCGGCTGGCGTACATGACCGCGATGTCGTCGGCGATGCGGGCGGCGGCGTCCAGGTCGTGAGTGATCAACAGAACCGCATGCCCGAGGTCGACGAGATGCCGCAACTCGTCCAGCGTCCGCCTGGCCAGAGGCGCGTCCAGGCCGGTGGTGGGCTCGTCAGCGAGCAGGACCTCAGGATCGCCGGCCAGGGCGAGGGCGGTGACGGCACGTTGCGCCATGCCGCCGGAAAGCTCGTGCGGGTAGTGATCCAGGGCGCTCGCGGGCAGGCCGACCCGTGCCCCGGCCTCGACGGCGGCCAGGTCCGCCGCCCGTCGCCGTCGCCGGGTTGGCCGCCCGATCGTCGGCCGCAGTGTGGCCAGGGTTTCGGTGAGGTGACGGCGCACCGTGTGCACGGGGGTCAGGTGCGCGGTCGGTGACTGGGGCACGAGACCGATGCGCCGGCCACGGATCTGCCGGGCCAGCACCGGTTCCGGGGCGGTGAGCAGGTCCACCCGACCGACGCCGTCGGTAAGCGCAGCGGTGCCGGCCACCTCGGCGTTGCCGGGCAGCAGACCGAGCAGGGCACCCACCAGGACGGACTTGCCGCAGCCGCTCTCGCCGACCAGCGCGAGGCAACGCCCGGCCCGCAGTTGGAAGGACGCGCCGCTCACCGCCCGCACGGTGGTCCCGCGCGGCAGCCGGAAGCGCACCGACAGATCACGTACGTCGACGAGGACCGTCACCGGATCATCTCCGAACTTCGATACGGGTCAGTGCGCTCGCGGGCGTAACCGGCGAGCCCCGCGATGGCCAGCGCGGCCGCCACCAGCAGCAGCCCAGGGAAGAAGGAGTTCCACCAGCCGCCGGTGAGCAGGGACTGCTGACCGTCGTTGAGCATGTTGCCGAGACTGGCCAGGTGGGCCGGCAGTCCGAGGCCGATAAACGACAGCGCGGTCTCATGCCAGATCGCGTGCGGCACGACGAGGGTCGCGGCGAGGGCGGCATGCCCGGCGACGTTGGGCAGCAGGTGTCGCCGGATGACGTACCAGCGGGAGGCACCGCCGACAACCGCGGCGTCGACGAACGGTCGTTCCCGCAGGGACAGGATCTCCGATCGGACGATGCGGGCGGTGCCGAGCCAGTGGGTGAGCCCGATCGACGCGATGACCGGCACCAGGCCGGGCTGGAACATCGCCACGATGAAGATACCCAGCAGCAGATGCGGTACGGAGGCGACCGCGTCTACGCCGCGCATCAGGACGCGATCGACCCAGCCGCCGAAGGCACCGGCCACCGCGCCGACGGCGACGCCGATGACGGTGGACACCGCAGCAGCGACCAGCCCGACGATGAAGGAGACGCGCAGCCCGTACACGCAACGCAGCAGGACATCTCGACCGACCTCGTCGGTGCCGAACGGGTGGGCGAACGACGGTGGCAGCAGGGCCTGCCGCAGGTCGACGCTCTGCTGGTCGAGGTCCACGATGGGCGGGACGATCAGGACCGCGAGGGTCAGGGTGGCGAGCACCGCAACCGAGACGGCCAGCCGCAGGCGGGCCCGACGCCGGTACGCCTGACCGGGCCGGGCGGATCCGGCGCGGCGGCGGGCGGCGGGCCGCCAGTGCGGCGCGATAGCCTGCTCACCCATCGGCACGCACCCGGGGATCGGCGATCGAGTAGCCGATGTCAGCCAGCAGGTTCCCCACGAGCACCGAGACGGTCCCGAGCAGGGTCAGCGCCGCCAGCAGCGCGAAGTCGACGGTGGTCGCGGCGGTGACGGTGGCGGCGGCGACGCCGGGCCAGGAGAACACCGCCTCCACGAGCACCGCGCCGGTGATCAGTTCGGGTACCCGCGCGCCGACCAGGGTGATCAGCGGGAGCAGGCCGGTGCGCAACGCGTGGCGCAACACCACCGTGCGTTCCCCCAGGCCACGGGCGCGGGCACCGAGGACGTAGTCCTGGGTCAGCCCGTGCGCCACCGACTCGCGGATGAACAGCAGGAACCACGGCGCCTGTGCCACACCCAGCACGGCGGCGGGCAGAATCAGATGTTCGGCGACCTGCGCGACGGAGATGTCGGCGCCGGGGTCGGTCAGCCCAGCCGCCGGCAGCCAGCGCAGTCGCACGGCGAACAGCGACAGGGCGCCCAGCGCCAGCCAGAACACCGGCGTCGCCTCCAGCGTGTAGGCCACCGAGGAGACCGCCCGGTCGAACCACCCGCCCCGGTGCCACGCGGCCGCCGTGCCGGCGAGCAGTGCCAGTGCCAACGCCAGCAGCAGACCCGTGCCGGCCAGTAGCGCGGACCAGCCGAGTCGGTCACCGATGAGGGTGGCGACCGGCAACCCGAACGTGCGGGAGTCGCCGAGGTCGCCGCTGAGCAGGTGTTTCAGCCACCGACCGTACTGCACCAGCGCCGGGTCGTCCGCGCCCCAGTCCCGCCGGATCTGCGCCACCTGCTCCGGGGAGGCACGCAGAATCCGCACACCGAAGTACGAGGCGACGGGGTCGAACGGCGATGCCTTGCCGAGGACGAAGATGGTGGCGCTGACCGCGGCCAACACCGGGACGGCGAGCAGCAGCCGGCGCAGGACCAGCCGACCCAGCGCCCCGGCCAGCGACCGGCGCGGCGGTGCGCTCGTCGGCTCGGCGACCGTCACCGGACCGCCGCCGCGGCCGGAGTCCACTCCTCCAGGTTCCACCAAGGCCCGTGGATCAGACCATGGTCGTGCGGCTCCACCTGGTCACGCAGACCCGTCCAGCCCTCCCGCAACACGTACGTGTGGTTCAGGAAGACCAGGAACGCCCAACCCGGATCGTCGGCGTAGGCGCGCTGGAAGTCGTGGTAGGCCGCGACGCGTGCGTCGGTGTCGCCGGCTTGCCGGCCGCGATCCAGCGCGGCGTCCACCTCAGCATTGCGGTAGCGGGTCATGTTCACATAGCCGCCGGTGTCGGCGTACTTCGAGTGCAGCAGGGTGTAGGCGGCGCTGTCCGGGTCGTAGGGGTCGCCGCCGCCCCAGAGTCCGGCGGTGCCGGTGCGCCGTTGCAACATCTGCTCGAAGGTGGCGCTCTCCGCCCGGGCCTCGACACCGATCTCGGAAATGTTGCTGGCCGCAGCCACCGCCAACTCCTTGCGCAGCACGTCGTCGCCGGGATACAGGACCGGCAACTCGGCCCGCACGCCGTCCTTGACCCGTACGCCGTCCGGGCCCGGCCGCCACCCGGCCTCGTCGAGCAGTCGTGCGGCCTGCGCCCGGTCGAACGCGAACGCCGTGCTCGGTACGTGCCACTGCGCCAGCGCGGGCGCGACCGGGCTGCTCGCCGGCGTGCCCTGGCCGGCGAGGATGGTGTCCACCATGGCCTGCCGGTCGATGGCGAGGTTGACGGCGCGACGGGTCTGCGCCGTCGCGGTGATCGGCAGGTCGACGGGCAGCCCGATGCCACGGTAGTCAGCGCTACGGCTGGAGACGACCCGGTAGCCGGGCCGGCCTTCGTAGGTCCTGGCGAGCTTCGGCGGCAACGCGGCGGCGTCGAACTCGCCGGCGGCCATCCGCTGCGCGCGTACGTTGTCGTCGGCGGCGAACACGATCGTCACGTCGGTGACCTGCGGGGCGCCCCGGTAGTGGTCGGGGTTTGCCGTCAGCACCATCCGTTCGCCGGCCCGCCAGTCCACCAACCGATAGGGACCGGTGCCGACCGGGTTCCGGTTGAACGGCGCCGTGCGGATGTCCTGCCCGGCCAGCGCCTGCTTGGGCACGATGCCCAGGGCCAGCCGCTGCGCCCACGGCTGGTACGGGTACCTGAGCCGGAACTCGACAGTGTCGGTGTCGACGGCGCGCACCGATTCCAGCGCCTCGTAGTCCGCGGCGATGGGCGACTGCGACGCGGGCGCCACCACCGCCTCGTAGGTGAAGACCACGTCCTCGGCGGTGACCGGCTGACCGTCGGAGAAGGTGACGCCGGGCCGCAGATCCGCGGTCCAGGTCAGGCCGTCAGTGGAGACCCGGGGCAGCTCCGCTGCCAGTGCCGGCCGCAGGGTCAGGTCGGCGTCCCGGTCCACCAGGCCGTCGAACAGCTTGCTCGCCCCGTTGGGTGCGTAGCCGAGTACCGGGTTGAGGTTGTCCGGTTCCGACGCCGCGCCGATGACGATGCTGGTGCCACCCAGCGCACGATCGTCCCGGGGCGGGCCACCGCAACCGCTGACGAGCGCCACGGAGAGGGCAACGGGCAAGCCGACGGCGGCGCGAATCCACGAGATG
Organism: Micromonospora sediminimaris; assembly: GCF_016863575.1. Lineage (NCBI taxonomy): Bacteria > Bacillati > Actinomycetota > Actinomycetes > Micromonosporales > Micromonosporaceae > Micromonospora > Micromonospora sediminimaris. The sequence continues at coordinate 47,900 of NZ_BOPD01000038.1, read as the reverse complement.
GCCACAGATGCAAGCTAAATGCATCTGCACATCTTTGGCAATAGCGCTCAGCCCTCCGTCGCCGCGAGCAGTGGGAGCGCCCGCTGACGGACGTCGACGTAGCGCTCGTGTACGTCCGGGGTGCCGGCGGCGGCCACCTCGTCGGCAGCGACCGGCCACTGTGGCGGTTCGGCTCCACCGGCCAACGCCCAGGCCGCCTGACGTGCCGCGCCGAGCGCGACGTACTCGCCAGGGCGCGGCACGCTCACCGGTGCGCCGAACAACGCCGGCGCGACCGCCCGCACCGCACGCGACCGGGCCGCGCCGCCGACCAGCAGCACCCGGACGACCGGGATGCCCTGGGCGCGGAGGGCGTCGAGGGCGTCGGCGAGACCGCCGAGCATGCCCTCCACGGCGGCCCGCGCCAGATTCGCCGCCGACGCGTTCGCGCGGGTCAGCCCGGCGAGCAGACCGCGGGCGTCAGGCAGGTTCGGGGTGCGCTCCCCGTCCAGGTACGGCAGGAGCGTCAATCCGTCAGCGCCGGGCGGTGCCGAGAGCGCCAACTCGTCGAGTTCGGCCAGCGACCGGCCCAGCAGATCGGCGACCGCGACCAGCACCCTTGCCGCGTTGAGCGTGCACACCAGCGGCAGGAACCGACCTGTCGCGTCGGCGTAGCCGGCCACCAACCCGCTCGGGTCGGCGGTCGGGACCTCACTCAGCCCGAACGCGCATCCCGAGGTGCCCAGCGACACCACCACGTCGCCGGGTCCCAGGCCGACGCCGAGTGCCGCGCCCATGGTGTCGCCGGTGCCGGCGGCGAGTATCGCACCGGACGCGGTCTCGCCTACCGTCTCGGCAGGGCCGGCGACCCGGGGCAGTGCCACGTCCCGGCCGAAGGCGAGCCGCACCAGGTCCCGCCGGTACTCCCCGGTCGCCGGTGACCAGTACCCGGTGCCGGAGGCCTCACCGCGATCCGTCGTCGGCTCTCCCCCGCCAGCGCGCAATCGATGGGTGAGCCAGTCGTGCGGCAACAGCACCGTGCTGGTCCGGGCCGCGAGTTCCGGCTCGGCGCGAGCGAACCAGCGCAGTTTGGTGACCGTGAAGCTGGCCACCGGCACCAGCCCGACCGCGTCGGCCCACGCCTGCGGGCCACCGAATTCGCCGGTGAGGTCGACCGCGGCGCGCGCCGAGCGGGTGTCGTTCCACAGCAAGGCGGGACGCACCACCTCGCCAGCCTCGTCGAGGCAGATCATGCCCTGCTGCTGCCCGCCGACGCCGATCGCGGCCACGCCGTCCAGCAGCCCGGCGCTGGCCCGCTCGAAGGCGGCCCACCACAGGTGCGGGTCGACCTCCGTCCCGTCGGGGTGCGGGGCACGGCCCTCGCGGAGCACCTCGCCGGTGTCCGCGTCGCACACCACCACCTTCGTCGACTGGGTGGATGAGTCGACGCCGGCTACCAGTGTCATCGCACGCTCCACAGGGTCCGGTGCCGGTGTGTCGAGGCACTCGGGCGATGTTGTCGCGGCCGACTCTACGGCTGGGAGCCAGTTAGTTCAATGCCCTTCCTAAGTGGTCGGGACGCTGCCGGTCCGCGACCTCACGACCGGAGAACCACCCGGTCGTACGTCGTGGAGTGCTGCAACGCGAGCAGCACCGCACCGCGTACCTCCGCGTCCCGACCGAGAGTGGAAACCTGGATCTCCACAGCACGTCGGGCGGGACCGAGCGCGTACTGCGTCGTCGTCGCCCGGAGGTGGGGCAGCAGCAGATCGGAGATCGCGGCGAGGCCGCCACCGAGAACCAGCATCGCCGGGTTGTACGCGTTGATGACCCACGACGCGGCCAGGCCCAGGTTGCGGCCCACCTCCGCCACCGCCTCGGTCGCCACGGCGTCACCGCAGCGGGCCGCGGCAGCCACGTCCCGTACGTCGAACCCGCCGTTCAGCACCGACGCCCGGCCGGCCGCGAGCGCCTCCCGCGCGAGCCGGACCAGCGCCGGCCCGGACGCCAGCGTCTCCAGGCAGCCCACGTTGCCGCAGTTGCACGGCACGGTACCGCCCGGCATCCGGCAGTGTCCGATCTCGCCGGCCGTGCCACCGGCGCCGTAGAGCACCTGGCCGGCGCAGAGCACCGCCACCGACAGGCCGGTACCCACGTACAGCAACGCCAGGTCCCCGACCTTGGCGCCGACGCCTTCGAGATGCTCCGCGACCGCCGCCGCCTGACCGGCGTTGTGCAGGTAGACCGGCACGCCGAGGATGGCGGTCAACACCTCGCCGACGGGTACGTCGCGCCACCCGAGGTTCGGCGCCAGCAGGCAGACACCGCGGTGGAAGTCGGTGAGCCCGGGCAGCACCACACCGACCGCGGCGATTCGGCCGTCCGGCACCGCCGCCCCGACGACGCCCGCCGCCTGCGCCGCGACCTCCCGCAGCACCGCCTCGGGCGTGCCTGTCGGCGTGTCGAACTCACGACGCCCCAGCTCGTGCCCGTCGGCATCGCTGACCGCCACCGTGGTACGCCGGGCGCCGATGTGCGCGCCGACGACGAGATGCGAGGCGGCGTTGAACTCCAGCAGGATCGGCGGCCGGCCGCCACCGACCGAGGTGGCCCCTCGGCCCACCTCCCGGACCAGGCCGTCGGCGATCAACTCGTCGACGATCGCGGAAACGGTCGGCTTGGCCAACGTGGTGACCCGCGCGATGCCGGCTCTCGAGATCCGTCCGCCCGCCCTGAGGGCAGCGAGCACGAGCGACCGGTTCACCTCGCGCACGACGTTCTGGTCCGCGCCGCGTCGTGGCCCCGCGCCCTCCATCGCCTCACGCTACCCGCGCCGATCACCTGATCGGAGACCGGACCCGGCCCGGCCACCGGTCGACGTCGCGCCGTACCCGACGGGCCCGCGCTTCAGGTGGTCGAAGCGGCGGCGTCGTACGCCCGGCGCGCCGCCTCGATCGCGCCCAGATGCTGGTCGGCCCAGTCCAGGAGGACGTCGATCGATGACGGGGCGTGGCCGCTCAGGCGACGCGCTCGGCGGGAGCGGGGTACGGCTCGCGAAGGGTGAACGCCTCCGGCGACGGGCCACGGCGCAGCAGTTCCAGCCGTTCGGCGGCCTCGGCGAGGGTCGGCAGGACGCCGGCGGGAATCCACCACAGCACGAGGTGGGGGCGGTCGAGCGGCAGGAACCACTCCCGCCGCCGACGCATCGGCTCCAGGTGCGCGGTCCGGTACACGAAGCCGCGCAGCGACTCGATCGACTGCCACACGGTCAGGTTCACGATGATGTCCGGTTCGAAGGGTCGCAGGGCGGTCGCGTCACCGGACTCGTCCTGCAGTCGCCACACGTAACCGGGCGAGCGCTCGGCCAGGTCGTTGACCTCGGGAAGCAGGGCCACGAAATCGGCAAGCTCGGGGCTGTCGAGAGGGGCGCGAAGCCGGGCGATGTTCAGTTGCGCCACGTGATGGTCGGCCATGCGACCAAGCCTACATTCTATGTCAATCCTGATTGTTTTTAGATCGGATCACGACGCAGCACCCGGTCGGCCCGGGGTCGAGCCGGACGTCCCAGCCACGGTCGCCGACCAGACCGTCGAGCAGTGCCAGGTTCAAACCGCAGACCAGCGCGGGGTACGCCTGGGCCAGAGCGTGGAACGGACAGTTACGCAGCCGGATCGTCTGGTCGACATCCTCGAACGGCTCGTAGCCGAGCGTCCCCAGTCGTTCGAACACCCCGCCACCGGCGAGCTTCGCGCCCAGCTCCCGCGCTGCCGAGTGGACCGCCGGTTCCACACCGGACCGCTCGACCGCACTCGCCAGCACATCGGCCAGCAGCCGATAGTCGCGCGGCGGCAGCGTGACTGCGTGTTCGGCCGCCGACCGCCGGTACAGCTTGGCCGGCCGTCCCGCACCCGGCCCGCCACTGCGCGACGCATAGGACGTCTCCAGCAGTCCGGCCTCGGCCAGCTTGTCCAGATGGAAGGCCGCCAGGGTGCGGCCGACGCCCACCGCCTCGGCGACCTCGTTACGGCTCACCGGTTCCGCCTGTGTGACAACGTACTCGTACACCGCCCGGCGCACCGGCTCCCGCAGCGCCCCGACGGCCTCCAACGACATGCTGCCGACGCTACCCGCCCGATCACTGTCACCTGCCGAGGCTGCGGCGCCCGACCAGGTTCGCCGGTCCGGGCGGCGACACGGCCAACATGTCCGGGTACCGCACTAGTCTGCCGTCATGGCGAGCACTGAGCTGGATGAGTTGATCGTCGCGGACGCCGACGCCCTGCGTGCCTGGTTGTCGGTCAACCACGCCACGTCGCCCGGCGTCTGGCTCGCCCTCACCAAGAAGGGCGGCTCGGTCACCACCGTGACCTGGCAGCAGGCGGTCGACGAGGCCCTGTGTTTCGGTTGGATCGACGGGCAGGCCCGCAAACGGGATCACGAGACCTCCTGGATCCGGTACACCCCTCGCCGACCCCGCAGTTCCTGGTCCCAGCGCAACGTGGCCCACGTCGCCCGGCTGGAGGCGCAGGGGCGGATGCTGCCATCGGGCCGCGCCGCCGTGGAGGCCGCGAAGGCGGACGGCCGATGGGCGGCCGCGTACGCCCCACCGTCGGAAGCCGAGGTGCCGGACGACCTCCTCGCCGCCATCGCGGCCGAGCCCGCCGCCCAGGCCATGTTCGACGTGCTCACCAAGACCAACCGGTTCGCTCTCATCCACCGCCTCAACGCCGTGAAGCGAGCCCAGACCCGGGAACGAAAGATCGGCGAGTTCGTCGCCATGCTGGCCCGCCACGAGACGTTCTATCCGCAGAAAGCCCGGCCCCAGCCCACGCCGGACTGAACTTCCGCAAAAAATCTTGGCGTGCCTGTCGATCGGGGTGGGTCCTCTTCGTAGCTCTGGTGAGAGCCCGGCACCGAGCCGGACGAGACGCCTGCTGGAGGGCACGATGAGCACCACCACGAACACCACCCGCGCCACCCTGCCGGCCACCGGTGCGCTGATCGGAACCGGCGTTGTCGCGACGGCTGCCGCCAGCGTCGCCACGATGGCCGTCGCCGCCGCCGGCAACGCGGCCGGTGTCAGCCTCGACATCGGCGCAGCCCCGATCCCGGTCGCCGGCTTCAGTGTGCTGACCGCCTTCTTCTCGCTGATCGGCGTGGTCATCGCCGCGCTGCTGTCCCGCTTCGCCCGACGTCCGCGGCGCACCTTCGTCCGTACGACAGTGGTGCTGACCGTGCTGTCGCTGGTGCCGGATGTGATCGTCGACGCCGGCCCGGCCACCAAGGCGTTGCTGATGCTCACCCACCTGGTCGCGGCCGCGATCGTGATCCCCGCTGTCGCGCGCCGCCTGGCCGCCTGAGCCCACCCATCGAGTTACCGGAGGATCGTCATGAAGCAGTACCTGCTGTCCGTGCACTTCGTCGAGGGCGCGCCGGAGCCGTCCGACGAGGAGATGCAGACCATGTTCAGGGAGACCGGCCGGGTCAACGACGAGATGCAGGCCGCCGGCGCCTGGGTCTTCGGCGGAGGGCTCCGGTCGCCCGACAGCGCCACCGTCGTGCGGATCGAGAACGGCGCCACCACCATGAGCGACGGGCCGTTCGCCGAGACGAAGGAACACATCGCCGGCTTCTGGGTCATCAAGTGCGCCGACCTGGACGAGGCGCTCGCCTGGGCCGAGAAGTGCGCCGCGGCCTGCGGCCCGGTCGAGGTGCGCCCCTTCGACGACCTGTCCCGGGCCTGAACCGGAGCCGGTCACCCGACATGGACCTGGCGAACGTCTACCGCGCGGAGTACGGCCGCTGCGTCGCCACCCTGGCCCGCCTCCTCGGCGACATCCACCTCGCCGAGGAGGCGGTGCAGGACGCCTTCACCACGGCGCTGCAGAAGTGGCAGACGCTGCCGCCGAACCCCGGCGCCTGGATCGTGACCACCGCCCGGAACCGGGCCGTCGACCGGCTCCGCCGGGAGACCACCCGCGAGGCCCGGCACGCCGAAGCCCTGCTACTGCACCAACCGGACGAGCCCCAGGAGGTGGGACCGGTGCGGGACGACCAACTCCGACTCATTTTCACCTGCTGCCACCCGGCGCTCGCCCCCGACGCGCGTACCGCCCTCACGCTCCGGCTCCTCGGTGGCCTCGACGTGCCGGAGATCGCCCGGGCCTACCTGATCCAGGAGGCCACCGTCGCCCAGCGGATCGTGCGCGCCAAGAAGAAGATCCGCGACGCCGGCATCCCGTACCGGGTGCCCGCCGAACACGAACTGCCGGATCGGCTACCGCCCGTGCTCACCGTGCTCTACCTGATGTTCAACGAGGGCTACACGTCCACCGCGGGGCCGCTGATCAGGACGGACCTGTGCACCGAGGCGATCCGGCTCGCCCGCGAACTCGCCGCGTTGATGCCCGACGAACCCGAGGTGCTCGGCCTGCTCGCCCTGCTGCTGCTGACCGAGGCACGCCGCCCGGCCCGGCTCGGCCCGACCGGGGAACTCGTCCCGCTGGCCGATCAGGACCGGTCGTTGTGGGACCGGGATCTCATCGCCGAAGGCCACGACCTGGTCCGCCGCTGCCTGCGGCGCAACCGGCCCGGGCCGTACCAGATCCAGGCCGCGATCAGCGCGGTGCACACCGACGGCGCCGCCACCGACTGGCCACAGGTCCTGGCACTGTACGACCAACTGCTCGCGCTGGCACCGACGCCGATCGTCGCGCTCAACCGGGCGGTCGCGGTGGCGGAGGTACACGGCCCGGCGGTGGCCCTCGCCGCGTTGGCGGACATCGACCTACCCGGCTACCACCGGCTGCCCGCCACCCGCGCCGAACTGCTGGCCCGGCTCGGCCGCGACACGGAGGCCCGGGCCGCCTACCACGAGGCCATGGCACTGGCCACCAACGAGACCGAACGCGCCTTCCTGCAACGTCGGCACACCGAACTCACCCGGACGAGGAGAACCTCATGACCGTCACCTACACCTTCGACGTCTTCGCCAGCCTCGACGGCTACGGCACCCACAGCGGCGACTGGGGCGGCTACTGGGGCAAGCAGGGCCCCGAGCTGCTCGCGCACCGCCTCGCCGCGTACCGCGCGGAGCAGCGCATGGTCTTCGGCGCCGACACGTACCGGGTGTTCGCGCAGCTGCTGGCCGAGAGCACCGAGGAGTCCGAGGTACGCGACGCCTGGGTCACCCGAATGCGCAACCTCCCGGCGACGGTGGTGTCGAACACCCTCGAAGCTCCCCTCGACTGGCCGGACGCGACAATCGCGCGCGGCGACGCCGTCGACGTCGTCGCCCGGCTGAAGGAGGAGTCCGACATACCCCTGCGGTCGCACGGCAGCCTGTCGATGAACCGGGCGCTGATGGCCGCCGGCCTGGTCGACCGCGTCCAAGTGACCGTCTTCCCGGTGATCACGGGCCAGACCGGCACGGAACCCGTCTTCCAGGGCGCGGCCGACTTCGACCTGGAACTGCTCGAAAGCCGGACCCTCGACGGCCGCGCCCAGGAACTCATCTACCGCCCCACCCTGCACGTCTGACTCCGCCCGGCCCCTCGGCCACCGCCGCACGGGCACGGCTATCTGTCAGGGCTCTGTCAGGTATTCGTACGGCACGACGCCTTCCTGCTCGAATCAGGGACATCGCCTGGATCCGCGTGGGGGAAGGATTCACGTGCACCGCAGCGCAAATGTGGATGTGATCTCCGAGGAGCACAACGAGCAGGTCAGAAGGCTCGACCCGTTGCGGTTGGACAGCGAGCTTCGGATGTTGCCCAGGTTGAACAGGGCCGCCGATGTCGCCGCGTTGGCACGGGTGCTCGGCGCTGCGCTTCCCCCGGCGGAGAGCATCGCGGCCTTCACCACCGCGGAGTGTCTCGCCGCCATGCGTGATCTCGGCATGTATCTCGGCAGCCTGCAACGGCACGGGGTGTCCGCCTTCGACGCCGTGCCGGGCGCGACCAGGTCATTCCAGCTGCTGGGCCAGCGTACCGGGATGATTCCGCGGGACACGGTGTACCACTACACGTCGTGGAATCCGACGGGTGAGCGGGAACGGCTCTACACGGGGCACCCGATGGAGCGCAGCCTGATCAACGCGGTACGCACCTGCGTGCCGAACCTCGCCCACGCGGTCGACGTCGGACGCTCGCTGATGCAGGAGGACCCGGCCGCGCCCGTCCACGCGGAGCGGATCGCGTCGCTCGCCGCGCACATCGCGGTGGCGGACACGGTCATGAGCGGTATCCAGGCGAGCGTCACCCCCGAGTTCTTCGCGCGGGTGCTCAGACCGTTCTACGAGGACGTCCGCGTCGCCGGCCACACCTACATGGGACCGGCGGCGGCCCACATTCCGATCTTTCTCATCGACCTGCTCCTGTGGGCCTCGGACCGAGGAAGTCCGGGATATCTGCAGTTCTGCCGTGAGGTGTCAGCGCAGACCCTGCCGCAGTGGCGGGAGCGGTACGCGGAGTGGGCGAACACGCCATCCATCACATCCCGCGTCGTCGCGGCCCTCGGAACCTCCGGCGCACGGTCCCCGGACGAGATCGTCGAGGCCAGTGCGAGGAGCCTGCGGCGAGCCCTGCAGACCCTCACGTCGTTCCGCGGAAAGCATCTGGTGATGGCGCGACGCGCCTATCAGGAGGAACTCCGACTGTATGAACTGGGCAGTGGCGGCGGGAGTGTGGGGCTCCTTGAGGAGATCCTCGCCCTGACAAGACAGAACCGCGCCCTGCTCAACGCCACCGCTGCGCAGCGGGTCCAACTGCCGTGACGTACCCGGAAGGTAGGACGCTGACGATGGAGATCACGATAGTGGGGGCCGGGGTCGCGGGGCTGGCCACCGCGCTCAGCCTGCACGCGGCGGGCTTCGACCGGGTCACGGTCTTCGAGGCGGAGCCGGATCTGCGTCCACACGGGCTCGGGCTCAACATTCTGCCCAACGCCGTGCGGGAACTCGCCGAACTCGGGCTGCTCGACGAGTTGCAGCAGCACGCGGTCCGCACCCGGGAACTGGCGATGTACAACACCCGTGGGGATCTCGTGTGGCGCGAGGATCGCGGCACTCAGGCGGGTTACCGATGGCCGCAGCTTTCGATCTCCCGTGCCCGGCTCGTGACGGTTCTGGCCGACGCGGTACGACGGCGCCTGGGTGACAGGGCCATCGTCGCCGACGCACGGCTCGTCGGCCTGCACAGCGAGCCAGGTCGGACGTACGGGACCTTCATGGACCGGGACGGCACCACGCGTACGGTCGACACCGGGCTTCTCATCGGCGCGGACGGCATTCACTCCGCTGTCCGGGCGACGTTCTACCCGGCCGAGGGACCGCCCCCGGCCAACGGCATGACGATGTACCGAGGGACCGCCTGGGGCCGCCACTTCCTGACGGGCAGCACGATGGCGGTGCTCGGTGACGACCGGCGGCGACTCGTGCTGTATCCCGTCGACAGGGACAACGCCACGAACAAGTCTCTGATCAACTGGGTCGCCGCCTTCCCTGACGACGAGGCCGACCCGTTGCCGCACGATCGCACGGACGCCGCCGACCGGCGCGCGGCCGTACTTCGCCAGTTCGGCAGCTGGGCGCCGCCGGGAGTGGACCTACCCCGCCTGCTCGACGACACGGCGGACGTCCAGCGGTACCCGATGATCGACAGAGACCCGATCCCGCGCTGGAGCTTCAACGACGTGACGCTTGTGGGCGACGCCGCCCACGCCATGTATCCGGCCGGGTCCAACGGGGCCACCCAGGCCATCGTCGACGCCCGGGTGTTGTCGTGGCACCTGGCGACTCACGCCGATCTGGGCAGCGCCCTGCGCGCCTACGAGGACGAACGCCGCCCGCAGATGACCGAGTTGCAGCACGCGAACCGCTCCCTGGGGCCCGAGAAGGTGATCACGCTCGCCCACCAGCGGGCACCGCACGGGTTCACGGATGTGCGGGAGGTCTTCAGCGAGACAGAACTCGCGGAAATCTCCCGCAGCTATGCCCGGACCGGCAGGTTCGACCAGGACTGGGTCAACTCCCGACCGTCGCTGGGCGTAGCTCGGCAGCCCGGCAAGAGCGCGGGTACCAGCACGGCGGCGGCGGACCTCGCCGGGCGCAACGACGAGTCCAGGGCGGTGAAGGAGACCGGCTTCATCACCGCCGTCATCAGAGCCATTGAGCACGACCGCCCCGACGCCTACCTGGTGGACCGGTACGCCAAGCTGTTGAGCACCCCGGTGTCCCGGAAGATGACGGAGGCGGCGCTGGCCGCCGGCGGCACCGTCGGGTCCGTGATCGTCCGAGCCCGGTTCGGTGACATCGCGCTTCAAGCGGCGGCCGACGCTGGCATAACCCAGGTGGTCTGTCTGGCGGCCGGCAGTGACACCCGGGCATGGCGACTGGATCTTCCCTCGCGTACCCGGTTCTTCGAGGTCGACCTGCCGGGCCAGTTGGAGGCCAAGGAGCGGATGTTGGAGCCGGTCCGGGACCGGCTCCTCTGCCGTCGGACCTCCCTCGGCGCGGATCTTCGGCATGACACGTGGCCGCAGCAGTTGCGGGCAACCGGCTACGAACCAGACGAACCGACGGTCTGGATCATCGAGGGGCTGCTTCCCTACCTTGAGATCGAGGATTTCACCCGGCTGATCGGGACCGTGCGGAAGATGTCGACGCGCGGTTCGGTACTGCTTGTCGACGCGCCGCACACCGACTACTACACCGATCCGGCCAACGAGACGTTTCTGGCCTTCATGACGTCACGGGGATCCGCCTTCCAACTCGGCTTCGACGACCTCGGCGACTTCCTGCGCCACCAGGGCTGGACGGCGGAGGCATACACGCTGCGGCAGCTCTACGCGGGCGAGTGCTCGTGGCTGCCCGCGCCGCCCGAGCGCCTCTGCCCGCCCCGTGACCATCACTGGGTTGCTCGCGCCCAGCTCGACTGAGCAGCCTCACCCCGACCGACCTCAACGCCCAACCGATGACGGCACTCCCCTGGCCGCACCGAGCACGACCGCGGCCTCGCGGAACGGTGCGGTCGGCAGTTCCGCGATGCCGCCACCGATCTGGCCGACGCCGGGCCGTCGGTGCACGATGCCGGTGCTTACCGACGGACCAAAGCCGGCACGCGCCACCCGATGCACATCGATGCCGGTGGCGACGCCCCGGAAATCGTCGCCGGCCAGCCTGAACCGGTCCCCCGGCGCGGCGGTGATCTCGCGCATCCGGGCGGTGTGCCGCGCGACACTCGCCGCCGACCAACCAAGCTGCGCGGCGACCACGGGGCTGGCGGCAAGCGCCACGGCGCCGAGACCCACGACCTCCATGACGAAGGAGTCACCCGCGATCGGGTGGGCGTCTGCCGGGCGGTACCCGTCGAAGAGCACGACCTCGCCCACCGGCGCCTCGGTGACGAACCACCGGTCGCCGGTACCGCTGACCCGGACGCCGAACTCGTTCCCGTTGGAGGCCAGCGCGGTCACGATCGGACTGCGGTCATGGCCGTGTGCGGTGTCGGCGAGCAGGCGAGCCGCGGGTGTGGCGAACGCCCCGAACAGGTGCAGGTTGGCGCGGCACCACCGGGCCACGCGGGACACGTCCGGGCCGGACAGCTGGCGACCCAGCAGGGTGGCGAAGACCTGGGTCAGTAGCAGGGAGCTACCCGCTACGGTGCGGGCATGGCACTCGTCGCCACGGCGCAGGGACTCGGCCATGATGCGGGTCACGTTGATCGGTGTCAGCCGGGCGACCTGGTCGAGCACTGGTACGACGACCTGGCCGATCCACCGGATCTGGTCGAGCACCTGCTGCTCGTGACAGCCGAAGCGCAGGCACGCGCCAGCGCCGTTCTCCAGCGGACCGAACGCCTGCCGCCCGTCGGCGTCCGCCACGACCACGACCGGCATGGACGGCGACAGCACCCCCGTCATCGGCACCACGGCACCCACATCGACCGACGGCAGCAGCCGCACCTCGCGGCGGTCGATCAGCCGCTCGGCGGCGGCGGGGCTGTCGGCCTCTTCTTCGAGAAGCAGTGCGCCCACGATGGCCGACCGCATCGGTGCCGGCGCGTCGGCGATGTCCAGCGGCGGACCGGGGTGCAGGAAGGTGCGGCGATCCAGCTCGGCGCAGACGGCGCCGGCGAGGTGCGCTCCGGCCAGGTTGACCTGCACGCTCTCCCAGCCGGGGAACGGCTGCTCCGGGCCGTGGTCAGCGGGTGGGCCGGGCATGGCCGTCCTCCTGCGAAACCGCGGTGACCTCCGCTGCGTCGAGCGGCGGCACGACCGGACCGGCCAGCAGAGCCGCCACGTCACTGCGACGGATCAGCGCGCGGCCCAGCATGGCCAGGTCCTGTTCGTCGATGCCGTGTTCCCGCATGAGGGCCCGCGCCGGTTCCGTGATCACCAGGGCAGCGGGCACGACCCGTGGGGCTTGCGGCGTACGGTCGGCCTCCTCGCGGTCCGGGCCGGCAACCGGCGGCGGCGCCTGCGACGGCGGCGTCAGTACCGCCACGACCTGACCCGGCCGGCAGTCGGCGCCGGCCGGCAGTCGGCGGCTCAGCACCCCGGTGTGCTCGGACACCAGGTCCTCCAGGGCCTTCGACGTCTCGACCGTCGCCACCGTCGCGCCGCTCTGCACCGTCGCGCCGTCGTCGACCAACCATTCGACCAGCACGTACGAGGCATCGTTGGTGTTGAGCCGGGGGATTCGGATGTCAGCCATTGACCAGCTCCTTGACGGCGTGCCGGATCGTGCCGCTCTGCACCAGCACCTGTCGTTCCAGGTGGGCTGCGGCGGGAATGATGCTGTCGAGCGAGTGGATCAGGCGGATCGGTGCGGCCAGGGTGCCCCACAGGGATGGATGCAGAGCCGCTGCGACCTCGGCGCCCCACGTGCCGCCGGCGGTGCTCTCCTCGATCACCGCCACCCGCCGCGCCGGCCCCGTCAAGCTCAGCAGGGGCGCCCGGTCCACCGGGTAGAGCCGGGACACGACAAGCAGCTCGGCCACGATCTCGTCGTGCAGAAGCAGCTCACGCAGCGCCTCGACGGCGCGGTGCACCAGCGCGCCGGAGGTGATGAGCACGCAGTCCGGCGGTACCGGGTCGTGCAGGCGGATCCGGGCCACGCCGTCGGTGAGCTCGTAGCCGAAGAGGTCGTCCACCATGCCGCCGGTGAACATGCGTTCGCCGTAGAGGACCTTGCCCTCGAACAGCACGGCGGGCACCCCGTCATCGAGCATCCGGGTGAGCAGCGTGTGGTTGTCGTGCAACGGCGACACCTCGTAGAGCGCCAGCCCGGGTACGCCGACGAGATGTTTCTGCGGGGTCTGGCTGTGGGTCGGCCCGTACCCGCGATTCCCACCGGTCGGGCAACGCACCACCAGGCGCAGGGGCAGGCGACGGCCGTACATGGCGGTCGACTTGCTGGCGAAGTTGACCAACTGGTCGAAGGCGAGCGTGACGAAGTCGGCGAACATGATCTCCGCGATGGCGGTGTCGCCGGCCAGGGCCAGCCCGCTGGCGACACCCACCAGAGCACCCTCGCTGATCGGTGTGTTGCGGACCCGGTGGGGATACCGGGTGGAGAGCCCCCGGGTGACTTTGAAGGCGCCACCGTACGGATCGCAGACGTCCTCGCCGAGCAGCATGGCCCGCTCGTCCTCGGCGAACAGCCGGTGCAACGCGGTATTGAGATCGCCGGCCACCCGGGGGGCGGTCACCGTGGGCTCCACGCCGTCAGCGGCCGGGCCAGCACCTCGGCGACGATCCGTTCGACCCGCCGCGACTGCTCCGCGTCGATTCGATCGAACTGCTCAGGGTGCCCGGCCGCGTATCCGGCCGCCCAGTCCGCCGCGCGGACCGCACGCAACTCGGCCGGCGAGCGGGAGTCGTCGCCCTTGCTGTGCGGGCCGAGGCGATGGGTGACGAACTCGACGACGAACGGCCGTGACGCGTGGCGCACCTGCTCCACCAGCGGCCGCAGGGCCGCTCGCAGCCGGTTCACGTCGGTGTCGGTGAACCGCTCGTACGCGATGCCGAAGGCCGCCGCCCGGCCACCGATGTCGCCCGCCATCTGCTGCGCGGTCGGCGTCGACTGGGCGATGCCGTTGTTCTCCGTGACGACGAGCAGCGGCAGCTCCCACCGGGCGGCGATGTTCAGAGCTTCGTAGACCACACCCTCGCCCCAGGTGCCGTCACCGGTGTAGACGCAGGCGAGCGCTCCCGGGGTGGACCGCTTGAGGTGCAACGCCACGCCCGTGGCCACCGGCAGGCTCTGCCCCTGCACGCCGGTGGAGAGGAACCGTTCGCGGAGCAGGTGCTGGCTGCCGCCGACACCGCCGCAGACAGCACCGGCGCGACCGAGCAACTCGGCGAGCAGGCCCTCGGGGTCCGCGTATCTGGCCAGGTAGTGGCCGTGGCCCCGGTGGTTGCTGAAGATGTGGTCGTCGTCGCGCAGCAGGGGCGTCAGCGCCACGGGTACGTACTCCTGCCCGAGACAGGTGTGTGTCGTGCCGTGCAGGAATCCCTGCTCGAAGAGTTTGAGCAGGCTTTTCTCGAAGTGCCGAATGAGCAGCATGGCGGACAGGTCCGCGTCCGACAGTCGGCTGCGCGACGGTGGGCCGGCGCCCTCGTCGAGCACCGCGGTGGTATTGCGCGACCGAGCATGGTTGATCATGCGCCTTCGTTCCCCCGTCGGCGTGAAAGCGATCTGGCAAAGCGCGCGAGACGTCCGATGATAGCGGCTGGATTCGTAAAGTGTCGCCGGCCGCAGTGCGGACCGGCCGGCGCGCGGGCTCCCGGACGACAATAGCCATCCCGTCAAGGCAGCGGGATGGTCCACTATGGTTTTCCGTGGTCCCGGGCCGTTGTCGAGATAGGCGCTTCTCACTGCGCGGGATGCTGGTTGACGACCCGGCGCTAGCCACGGTTCCATCATCGAGGCGTCACGACCGACTGTCACGGCGTCACACCGGAGGCTCAACAGAGACAGGTGGCCACCTTCTTCAGGCGACACCACACCGGTCGTTCAACGGGGGATTCAAATAGCACACATCGCGTACGCCCATGCCGTCGCACCACAATTGGCGACCGCATCGAGGGCTTGGTCAGCAACTGCGCAGAAGTGACGTCAGGTGCGTTGACGCGTGCCCTGACGACAATGTTGTGCGAACTGAACTGACGCTAAGTTAACAATTCGCGTCGTCGGTCGCCACGACACGGGAATGACACCGCGACCGCCGTCGGGAACGGCCTGCCGCCGTCTGGTTCTGCCATATTCGTGCCGGCTGGTGGGGTGTGCCGTGCGCCTCGACCGCGGGACAGGAGCACTCGATGAGTCGGTCCACCATCCGTACGCGATGGCGTACGCCGTGACGGCCGCCCAGCTGAATTTCGGCTTCAAGGTCGCACAGCAGCTCATCAGCTGGTCGCAACTGAAACGGCTCTGGTCCGCCGCCGACGCCGACGGCGAATGGCGGGACGCCTGGCTCTACGACCACTTCCAGCCGGTGAACGCCGCGCCCGACGGCAGCTGCCTGGAAGCGTGGACCCTGCTGGCCGCCTTGGCGACCCAGACCGCACGACTACGGATCGGCGTCCTCGTCACCGGGAACGTCTACCGGCATCCCGCCGTGCTGGCGCACATGCTCGCCACCGTCGACCACGTCTCCGCCGGGCGGGTCGAGTTCGGCTTCGGTGCGGGCTGGCACGCCGAGGAATGCCGGCGGCTCGGCATACCCCTGCCCGCTCCGGCGGAACGGCTCGCCCGTTGGGACGAGGCATGCACCGTCGTGCACCGGCTCTGCACCGAGGACACCGTCCACTTCGCCGGCCGGTACTACCAGGTGGAGGGCGCCGGTCTCAATCCGCGCCCGAGCACCCGGCCCCGCTTCGTCCTCGGGGCCTCCGGACCGCGCGCCCTGAAGGTCGTGGCCCGGCACGCAGACGTCTGGAACGTGGCCGACGGCCAGGTCAGCACCCTGCGTCGGGGCCGGGACGTCCTGGCCAAGCACTGTGTCGACAGCGGACGCGACCCTGCCGAGATCACACTGTCGGCGCAACTGCACGTGGCCGCCGGGGACCTGCTCGCGGCCCGGTTCTGGACGGCGCGGCTGGTGGCCGCCGGGGCCCGGCACGTCGTGTTCAGTCTGCCGCCCGACGCGTCGCCGACGCTGTTGCGCCGGCTGGTGACCGAGGTCATCACCCCGGTACGAGACGAGTGGCACGCGAAATCCCGTCCCGACCCGTCGGAGGTGGCACCATGACGACCCGCACCGCGGTGCCGCCCCGGGTGCGCCGCGCCCTCGCCCGCGCGTCCGAGCACGGCTTCCACGGCGCCTGCGAAGACCCGGTGGGTCCGCTGCTGGCGACGTTGGCGGCAGCGGTCCCGCCCAACGGTCGGATCCTGGAACTGGGCACCGGTACGGGGGTCGGCACCGCGTGGCTGGCCGAAGGGATCGACCGGCGCGACGACGCCCGGCTGGAGACGGTCGAGCTGGACGAGTCCCTGGCCGCAGCCGTGCGCGCCGACGACTGGCCGACGAACGTCGTGATCCACACGGGTGACGCCGAGGCGTTGCTGCCCACGCTGGGCCGGTTCGACCTCGTCTTCGCCGACGCCGTCGCCGGCAAGTGGACCGGCCTCGACCTGACGATCGACGCGCTGGCGCCCGGCGGGTTGCTCGTCGTCGACGACATGGACCTGGGGCGCTACACCGACCCCGAACACCGCGCCGCGGTGCTGCGGGTGGAACGGACGCTGACCGACGACCCCCGGCTCGTCACAGCGCCGATCCCGGCCGGCACCGGCCTGATCATCAGCACCCGACGACCTGACCTTCCGCACGACAGCCGAGATGAGGAGACCCCATGACCACGGCCGTCGCCCCGGCCAGGAGCGCCGAACCGGCCGCGCCGGACCCGGTCGCCATGTTCGCCAGCATGGTGCTGATCCGGGTGTTCGAGGAGCGGATGATGGAGCTGCGCACCGCCGGTGAGGTGATCGGGCCGGTGCATCCGTACGTCGGCCAGGAGGCCATCGCCGTCGGGGTGTGCGCGGCACTGACCCAGGCGGACTCCCTGGTCAGCCACTACCGGGGGCACGGGCACGCGATCGCCCGCGGGGTGGACCTCGACGCCCTCACCGCCGAGCTGTTCGGCCGAGCCGCCGGGCTGTGTGGCGGTAAGGCAGCCGCGCTGATCAGTGACAGCCGGACCAATCTGCTGATGTCCAGCGGCATCGTCGGTGCCGGCGTACCCGTCGCCGCCGGCGCCGCCATGGCCGCCCAGGTACGCGGTGAGCCGGCGGTCAGCGTCGCGTTCATCGGTGACGGCGCCCTGGGCAGCGGCGCGGTGCACGAGACCCTCACCATCGCCGCCGTGCAACGGCTGCCGCTGGTGCTGGTCTGCGAGCACAACGGGTACCAGGCCGGCAACCGCACCGAGGAGGTCTATCCCGAGGTGTCACTGCTGCGCCTGGCCGAGGCACACCGGGTCCGCGCGGTGGGGATCGACGGCAACGACGTGGCCGCGGTCGCGACGGCGGCCCACGATGCCGTGCGACTCGCCCGGGGCGGCGGGGGCCCGACGTTCATCGAGGCGCGGACCTACCTGACCCGGTTCCACCTGCAGTTCGAGCGCCCTTCGCCGGAGGTGCGGCCATCGGACGAGATGGCGGCGTGGCGGGCGCGGGATCCGATCGACACCGCACGACAGAGCCCACCCCTGCGGGACCGGCTGTCGGACGCGGACGTCGAGGCCATCTGGGAGCGGGCCCGCGAGCGGGTCGAGCGCGCCGTCGAAACCGCCCGCAGCTCCCCATGGCCGGCACCGGAGGAAGCGGCGACGCATGTCTGGGCGGAGGAACCGTGAACGAAGTCGGTCTGCTGGATCTCGTCCTCGAAGAGGAGTTCACCCGGGATCCGAACCTGGTGTTCCTGGCCACCAACTCACCGGCGTCGCTGCGCCGACGATTCGGCTCGGACCGGGTGCGCATCTGCGCGATCTCCGAACAGGCGATGACCGGCATGGCGGTCGGCGCGGCAATAAGCGGCCTGCGGCCGATCGTCGACCTGAACCGGGCCTCGTTCGCCATGCTGGTGATGGACCAACTGGTCAACCACGCCGGCCGGATGCACTATCTCTCCGGCGGCCAGTACCGGGTGCCGATGATCGTGACGTCGGCGACCCGCGGGCGGCAGCAGCTCGGCCCGCAGAACGAACAGTGTCCGTACGGCATCTTCATGCAGACACCGGGTCTCGCCGTGGTCGTACCCGGCTCGTTGCGGGACGCGTGCGCGTTGCTCCGCGGCGCGACGCGGTGGCCCGGCCCGGTCCTGTACTTCGTCGCACCGGAGCTGAACCGTCAGCGGGGGCTGAGTGCCGCGCTCGCCGCCGCTCCGCTGCGCTTCGGCGAGGCCGCGCACCTGCGTCACGGCGACGCGGCCACGATCGTGGCGATCGGTGGCGCCGTCAAGGTCGCGTCGGACGCGGCCGACGCGCTCGCCGCCGACGGCGTGCACTGTGACGTCCTCGACCCCCGCACGCTGGTCCCGCTGGACACCGCGGCGTTGGCCGCATCGGTCCGCCGTACCGGGCGACTGGTCTTCGTCGACGACGGCCCGCGCTCCGGTGCGCCCGCGCAGATCCTGTCCCGGCTGCTCGACGAGCCCGGGGTGGCGGCTGCGGCCGGTGGGCGGATCGGGTACGTGTGCCAGCCCGACGTTCCGGTGCCGTCCGCTCCCCCACTCGAAGAGACGATGTGGCCGACCGAGGGACGCATTCGCGCCGAGGTACAGCGGGTGCTGGGCGAGCCGGAATGACCGAGGCCCTGCGTACGCTGGCAACTCCACCGCCAGCGTCCCGCGTCGTATCCGCGCAGCCTCCGCTGCGCAGTCTGCTGCGGCACTCGGCGTTCGCCGTGCAGCGTCAGGCGGACGAGTTGGCCGCCACCGGCCGGGACGTCATCCACCTCGAACTCGGCGAGCCCGACCTGCCGACGGCGGCCCACATCGTGTCGGCGATGGTCAGCAGCGCGCGGGACGGTTGGACGCACTACACGGCCCCGGCCGGTGACCCGGAGATACGCCAGCACCTCGCCGGACACTACGCGCGGCTGCTGCGGATGCCGGTGGCCGCCGAGCAGGTGCTGCTCGTGCCCGGCAGCAACATGGTCCTGCACTTCGCCCTGCTGACCCTCGTCGCTCCCGGCGACGAGGTGCTGCTGCCGGATCCAGGCTTTCCGGTCTACGCCGAGCTGGTGCGGCTCGCCGGCGGGGTGCCCGTCAGTTATCCGCTCCGCGGTACGGCCGGCTTCGCCCCCGACATCGCTGAACTGGCCGCCCGGGTCACCGCCCGGACCCGCCTGCTGGTGGTCAACTCACCACACAATCCCACCGGAGCCGTCCTGCTCCCGGAGACCGCCCGGGAGCTGACGGACCTCGTCCGGCGGCACTCCTTCTACGTGCTGCGCGACGAGGCGTACCGGGGGTTGAACTGGACCGGTGTGGACACCGACGCGGTGCTGGCCGAGCTGCCGCCGGAACGCGTCATCGTCTCGGAGACACTGTCGAAGAGCCATGCCATGTGCGGCTGGCGGGCCGGGATCATGGTGGCTCCCCCGCACCTCGCCGCCGACTTCGCGGTCCTGATGACCAACACGAACTGCTGCATGCCGGCGTTCGTCCAGCGGGCGCTGCCCGCAGCGCTGACCGCGCCCGAGACGGCCAGCTGGTCGGCGAGGTACGCCGCCGAGTACCGCGCCCGTCGTGACCTCACCGTCACCCGGCTGCTCGACATGCCCTCGGTGCGACTCACCCCGCCGATGGGCGCCTTCTACGCGTTCCCCGACATCAGCGACACGGGCCTGCAGGACGTGGTCTTCGCGCAGCGGCTGCTCGCCGAGACGGGAGTCGCCGTCATGCCGGGCAGCAGCTACGGCCGGCATGGCAGGGGCCATGTCCGGCTGTCGTTCACCCAGCCACCGGACCGCCTGACGGACGCGCTCGACCGGATGCACCGGTTCCTGGCGGAGCTGGCGTGACGCCGGGGCCACGGCCGTTCCCCCGGTCGTGGCCCGAGGTTCTTCAGCGACCGTCGTCTGCGGCAACCCAGGCCGCGCGACGAACCGCAGGATCGACCGAGAGCCGGTCGGTGGGGCCGTCGGCCCGCCGTCCCGTTCCCTCGGCGAGCACCGGGCACTTCTCCCACGCCAGCCGGTCGTCCGGATCATCCGGCCCGTGGGCGCACCGGACGTAGCGGGACGGTGCGCGGACATCCGTCCGCTCGCCGAGCGCGGCGACGAACGCCTCGTGCAGGTCGTGCAGGTCGCCGTCGGGCGGCCCGGCCAGATAGCCGACCAACCCGGAGCCGGTCGGGGCCGGATCCTCGGCCAGGAAGACCCCACCCACGGTGGCGTCGGGCAGCAGATCGCGCCAGAGCGCGCGAGTGCCGGCCAGATCGACCCATCCGTTGGGGCCACGCACCCAGTCCGGGCCGCGCACGACCGACGGCACCCCGATGGCCTCGGAGGTCAGCTCTGCGGTGAGGTCGTCGGTCGCCGCTGCGATCACCACCCGTTCGATGCCGTGCAGCAGTGCGACGACGTCCTCCGTCGGCACGTACGCGGTGTCACAGAGCATCGACAGCCGGGTCGCCGCGCCAGCGGTGGCCACGGTCAGGAACACCCGGGCATCCATCAGGTCCCAACCGCCGGCCGGTTCGATCCTCGTGCCGGCGGCCAGCCGGCGTATCGTCCGCTCGTCCGCCGGGTCGGTCGGCACGGCGGACGTGACGCCGTCGCGTACGTCGTTGAAGTAGACGCCGATGCCGAGGACCGCGCCACGCGCGAGGTGCTCGGCGGCCCTCATCCGCCAGGCCGCCTCGGGGTCGTAGTAACCGAACCGGTACGCGCCCACGCCCGCCAGGAAGGTCCGCCGGACGATCCGCGCGAAGGAGTCCTCAGCCAGATCGACCCGGACGATGCCGTCTCCGGCGACCGTGGCGACCAGCCTTTCCCGCTCCGCGTCGCGGTTGGCGCAGATGAGCTGCACCGGCACGACGTCATGGCCGGTGTACCGGCCCAACACGAGAGCCTGCGCCGCCAACAACACCGCCGACGAGGTGACCCGCAGGCGTACGGCGGCAGCCGCGGCGGCGGCGGTGACCGCCTCGCTGTACATGATCGTCCGGCGGAATCGGGGGGACCCGGTGTCGTGGGTGCGGTAGTCGAAGATGGAGGCGGGAATGTTCCGGAGCGTACGGGCCCAGTGCCGCAGGGCTGTCTCGCTCGTGGCGTGCCCCGCCTCGGACCGCTCGTACGCGGCCTGGTCGACGGGCTGGCGTTCGGGAAGCGGCGGCCGTCGCCCGGCCAACAGCTCCGCGAGATCCGCCATGACCAGCTCGGCACCGGTGTGGTCGACGGCCAGATGACTGAACACCACCGCCACGAACCGTGGTCGGTCAGCCTCGGTCAGCACCGCGATCCGTACCGGCCACTCGTGCACCGGCAACACGAGGCCGGCGAGTTGGTACATCCGTGTCCAGGCGGCCGCGTCCGCCGAGGCGTGCCCGGCGGTGGACAACGGCTCCACCGCGACCGGCAGCTCGCCGGAGCCCTGCACCGTCTGCCGCAGGGTCGAGTCTGCGAACTCGAACACGGTTCGCAGCGTCTCGTGCCGGCGAAGCAGTTCACCGAGCGCGTCGGCGACATCGGTCAGACCGCACCGCTGCGGCACCGGCAGAACCCGCCCCGCGTTGAAGTACGGATCGTGCTCCCCCATGAACTGGATGCAGGACCAGATGGCCCGTTGTCCCCAGGTCGCTTCCGCCTCGACGGTCCGTTCGTCCGTCACCCGGACGAGAAGGGAGTTCGGCATCTTGTCGTCCCCCCGTGCGGCGGGCCTCATTCGGCCGGCAGGAACCGCTTGCGGATCCGGCCCAGTGTCCGGAAGTCATCGACGCTCAACTGCTGCAGGTCGATCGGACTGCCGGAGACCTCCTCCAGGAGGTAGACGAAATCCAGGAAGTCCAGCGAATCGATCAAGCGGGCCTCGATGAGGTCGTCGTCCTCGCCGATGTCGCCGGTCAGCGACGGGTTCCTGCTCCGGATCCACTCGCGGATCTCATCCATGTGGGTACTCCTCGATCGAGTCGGGGTCAGCGGACCCGGCCACCGCGATCGCCGCGGCCCAGCCGTCCTGATGGGTGATGCTCACCGCGACCGAACGCACGCCGCGGTACTCGGCGTGCCGCCCGGCCCGGCCGGACAACCGCACGACCGGAGCGCCGTGCGGCAGCCGCAGCACCTCGATGTCGTGCCAGGCCACAAGGTCGTCCGGGCGCAACGCCTTGACGACCGCCTCCTTGGCGGCGACCCGGCCGGCCGCCCGTTCGGGCAGATCACCGCGGACGAGTCGCAACTGCTCCAGTTCCGCCCCGGTGAACATGTCGGCCAGCCAGCGGTCCCCGTGGCGGTCGATCGCGCGGCGGACCCGATCGACCGCGACCAGGTCGAGACCGACCTCCGGCGCATCACCGACCAGCCGGCGCAGTGCCTCGACAGGCCCACACCCCGGTCCGCGACCGTCGAGATCCCGGCCCGGCAGATCCCGGAGCCCCGGACCTCGGCCCGCCAGGTCCCGACCGTCCGGTGCGCCCGGCGGCACCGTGCGGGTCACAGCGCACTTCCGACCCGCGCGACGGATTCGCCGGTGGCCGGCAGGCCCGTCAGACGCGACACGATCTCCGCGGCCGGCTCCACCGCCGTCACCCACCGGGCGCCGGTACCCGCATAGCGGGCCATCTCGGCGATCCCGCCCTGCGTCTCGACGGTCGGCACGGCGGCGGACCCGCGCGGCACCGGCAACCGCCGGCCGGTAACCGTGGTCCAGGCGACGAAGCGGCCGGCCGGCGGTTGCGCCGCCTGCGTGACGGCCGAACGCAGCACCCGGTGCCGACGACCCGGCCAGCCGATCGCGAACCGGTCGGTGACGGTGGTGGCGTCCTCGCCGGCCGCCACGATGGCGGCCTGGTAGTCCGGATGCGCGGCCGCCTCCGCCGCGACCACGAACGCCGTGCCGCACAGGCAGCCACCCGCGCCGGCCCGCAGGTGCTCCGCGACCTGGTCGGCGCGCTGGATACCACCGGCGGCCAGCACCGGCACCGACACGCCGCGGTCCAGCACCTCGGCAAGCAGATCGGCCACCGGCCGGTCCCCCAGATGGTGTCCGCCGGCCTCGACGCCCTGCACGGCGAGCACGTCGGCGCCGTCCGCCGCCGCCCGCTGAGCGTCGGCGGCCGACCCGACCTGGACCAGAACGGTGTGCCCCGCGTCGTGCGCCCGGGGTACCAGCCACGACGGCGGCAGGCCGTACACGTTGATCACCAGTCTTCGGTCGGCGGCGTCCAGCACCGCGGCGACCTGCGCGGGCAGCGTCGCCCCGGCAACCTCCGGGATGACGTTGACGCCGAAGGTGGCCGCGGTGTTCTCCGCCGTGCGGCGGACCAACTCGGCGGCGGTCGACGCGTCGACGCGGTACAGCGCCACCGTCCCCAACGCGCCGGCTTCGGCCACCGCCGCGGCCAGGGCGGGGCCGGCCACCCCGCCCATGCCGGCCTGCACCAGGGGCAGCCGGACGCCGAGCACACCGGCGGTGACCGGGACGTCAGCCACTGGCCCGCTCCGCGACCGCCAGCGCAGCGCGCACCGACCCGTGCGCGCACACCATCGCGTGAATCCAGCGTTCGACACCGAACGCGGTGCACGAGCTGTACGCGTTGTCGGCACCGAGCCGGATGTCGAGCCGCTCACCGAAGAAGTTGCGATGCCGGTTCACCGAGGCGATGGCGGTGCCGTCCACGGTGACGAACTCGTGCTTGACCGGGTCCAGCATGGCCAGCCGGGCCCGGGAACCGGTGCGGTCGTAGAACGGATCGTTGGCCGCCTCCACCGTCACCGGCACGCCGAGCCGGTTGGCGAGGTCGAGGATCATCTCGCGGGAGACGTTCAGGTGCCCGGCGGCACCGTCCTGGTCCCCCACGAACAGGATCTCCCGCATGTGGAAGCCCCAGAGCCGGCGCAGGCCCTCGAACCGCTCCTCGTTGCGGAAACATCGGCCGGTCGCGGACAGCCGTACGGGCGTGTCGAGGCGGACGCCCGTCATGGCGGTGAGCAACCCGTAGCAGGTCGCGGAGGGCAGGAGGTAGCCGGTCGGCACGGTGTCCAGCGCGGTGGGGTCGGCGCCGGCGGCGGCCTCGGCGGTCGCCTCGGGTGTCAGGCGGGCGGCCAGCACGCCCAGGTGCGGAAAGTTACGGAAGTAGTCGAGTCGGACGAGGTCCGCCGCCGGCAGCAGCGGCGGCCCGACCACGGGCGCCGCGCCGAACCGCTCCGCGACCCCGACGAAGAGCCCGTCGAGAAGGTGAAAGAGGCGAGCCTGGTCGGGGTCGAGCACGATCAGCCCGGGGCCCGGGTCGCGCAGCGCCGGCACGGCGCCGAGATGAGCTTCGGTCGGGCCCGCGGTCATGCCAGCACCCCGATCCGTCGGTAGAAGCTGTACGCGCGCCCGGCGAAGGCGTCGTGCACCGCTCGGCGTCCCGGGTCGGCCAACAGCCGCTGCCGGAACGCGGCGGGCCGGTCGATCCCCGCGTCCCGGTAGGCGTCCACGCTGTACATCTGGTGCAGAGAGGATTCGATGTACCGGGCCACGTACCGGCGGGCCTGCTCCACCTCGGCCGGCTCGCACGTGGCCCGCAACCGGTCGAACAGCACCCGGACGAGGTGGCAGCCGAACGCGATGTGCCGTGACTCGTCCTGGTGGTGCACCCGGTTGATGGCCCGGATCGTCTCCGGCAGAGTGGCGTCGGCCGCCATCCGGCTGTTGAAGTAGTCGACGATGATCTCGAAAATGAGGATCCGGCTGAAGACGATGAAGTGGTCGACGACCGGGCTGGCCGGCTCCCGGGGAAACGCCATCGTCCGGTCCGGATAGATCTTCCCGCCGTAGCGCAGGCAGAACTCGGCGAAGAACCACATGTGCTCGTTCTCCTCACCGAGGAAGTGATGGAAGAACGGGGTGGGGATCTCGAATCCGGGCGTGTGTATCCGCGCCACGACCTCGGTCATCAGGTCCCGGATCCCGTGCACGTTGAGGCTGTAGAAGTGGATGCTCTCCCACTTGGACAGCGCCAGTCGCTGCGCCGACGACAGTTCGGCGGCCGCCTCGGTGCCGTGCACGGTCATCAGGTCGGCACTCATCCACGGAATGCTCTCGTCGATGTGATCCGGCCACTCGAACGTCTGGTAGGGGTTGTAGTAGTTCTCCTCGGCGGTGTGGGTGAGGCGGTCCACCGCGGTCCGCATCTCGTCGTCCCAGGTCAGTTCGGTCACAGCGGTCATACGGCGCCTCCGGGGGTAGAAGACCTCTGCACGATCTCGGGCGTGTCCTGCGATGCTCCGGCGGGCGCGTCGAGGTGTACCCAGTCCGGACCGCTGCGGGTCCAGTCGGGTCCGCGCCGAACCACGGCGAGCCCGGCGACCGCGGCGAGGTCGGAGATCCGCAGATCGTCGGCCTCCACGGCGGTGACCAGGATCTCCTCGACCGCGCGCAGCAGGGCGAACGCCGTCTCGCGAGCCAGGTAGGCGGTGTCCGCGAGCAGGTACAGCTGGCCGGTGTCGGGGGCCGCGCCGGTGGCGAAGAACGCCTTGGCGTCCACCTTGGCGTGCGAGCCCACCACAAAGGTGCGGGTCCGTGAGCTGAGGCCGCGTAGGCCGTCGGGCGCGGCCGGCAGCCGGGGCCAGACGCCGGAGGCTCGGATGTCGTTGAAGTACGCGGACAGGTCCATCGGAGCGCCCCGCACGAGGCCGGCCTGTTCCCGCAACTGGCGAACGGCCGCCGGATCGTAATGCCCGTACCGGTACGCCGCCATCGCCTGCATGTGGCCCCGCCGCACCGTCTCGGCGAAGGAGCCCGCGTCCAGATCCAGCAGCAGCAGGCCGTCCTGGGCCGCCGGGCCGACCATGGTGCGGAACCGCCGGTCGTGCCGGTTGGCGACGATGAGCTGAAGCGCGACGCGGTCGTGCCCGGTGTGCACCCCGAGCAGGACGCCACAGGCCACGGTCAGCACGCTGGCGGTGCTCACTCCCCACCGGTGCGCGAGCTCCGTGGCGGCCACCGCCAGGGCCGGCGACTCCATGCCGACCCGCACGAACCGTAGCGTCTCCGGTTCCCGTGGCGGGAAGTCGAACAGTGTCCGTGGCGCCTGCGCCAGCGTCCGGGCCCAGTACTCCACCGACTCGGCACCCCGACCGGCGCCGGCGCCGTCGCGTTCGAACGCCACCCGGTCCAGCGGCTGCGTCGGCACGTCACCCGGGTCCGCGCCGGCGACCAGGGCGGCCCAGTCGTCGGTGAGCACCCGGATCGACCAGGCGTCCACGGCCAGGTGCGACAGGGCCAGCGCCAGCTGGGT
Organism: Micromonospora sediminimaris; assembly: GCF_016863575.1. Lineage (NCBI taxonomy): Bacteria > Bacillati > Actinomycetota > Actinomycetes > Micromonosporales > Micromonosporaceae > Micromonospora > Micromonospora sediminimaris. Next base: position 21,470 of record NZ_BOPD01000038.1, on the reverse strand, counting down.
GGCCACACCGTCGCGGCGCACCACCGCGCAGCGGAACGGCAGCTCCTCGGCGTACCGGAAGGCGCGTGCCGCGAGGTCGGCGGCGACCCGCTGCGCCACCTGCGCGTCGTCGTCCCCGGCCTCGTGCACGTCGACGCAGAGCTCGCCGGCCGCCACAACGGTCTGTCGGGCACCGTCCGGAGTGTCCGCGATCGTGGTGCGCAGCGCCTCGTGCCGCTCCACCAGCCGGCGCAACGCGGCACCGACCCGGTCCAGGTCGGGGCCGCCGACGATCGGCAGCACGTACGGGATGTTGAAGTACGGGTCGTCCTCGTCGAGCCAGCGTACGGTCCGCCAGATCGACTCCTGCCCCCAGCTCAGCGCCGCCTCGGCGGTACGGGTGCCGGCGAACGGCACGGTCATCGACGCCGTCACGTGGACACCCGCGCCTGCATGCCGAACAGCTCCGCGTACAGACCGCCGCGCGCCATCAGCTCGGCGTGGCTGCCACTCTCGGCCACCCGGCCACCGTCCAGCACGACGATCAGGTCCGCCATGCGTACGGTGGAGAACCGGTGCGACACGAAGAGCGTGACGCCACCGTTGACGGCGCCCACCCGCCCGGCGGAGTCCCGGTACCGTTCGAAGATGGCGTGTTCGGCGGCCGCGTCCAGGGCCGCCGCCGGTTCGTCGAGCACCAGCAACAGCGGTCGGTCGCGCATCATCGTCCGAGCCAGCCCGAGCCGTTGCCACTGACCGCCGGAAAGCTCCGCGCCGTCGCCGTACCCCTTTCCGAGCAGCCCGTCCAGACCACCCGGCACCGCGGCCACCGCGCCGCCGGCCTCGGCCCGGTCGACGGCGTCGGCGACCGCGTCGCGGTCCTCGACGCGCGCCACGTCACCGAGCCCGACACTCTCCCGCACCAGCAGTTCGAAGCGCGCGAAGTCCTGGAACAGCGGGGCCACCCGCTTGCGCCACTCGTCGTCCGGCACGTCAGCCAGGTCGCCGTGGTCCAGCAGGATCCGCCCGGACACCGGCTGGTACAGCCCGCAGAGGAGCTTGACCAGCGTGCTCTTGCCGGCGCCGTTCTCACCGACGATGGCAACCGAACCCCCGGCCGGCAACCGCAGGTTGATGTCGCGGAGCACGAGACGGTCGGTTCCCGGGTAGTGGAAACTGACGTTCTCCAGCACGATGCCGTCGTTCAGACGCTCCGGCACCACGCCGGACGACTCGGTGCCCACGGTGGCCGCCGCGCCGGTCGACCGGCGCAGCCGGGTCAGCCGGGCCACGGTCCGGCCGACCCCCTGCAACAGCGCGAGCAGGTTGAGAGCGCTGGCCACCTGCACCGCCACCTGCACCGCCAGGGTGATCACCAGGACCACGTCGCCCACGTCGGCGCGCCCGTCGCGTACCTGAGAGATGATCAGCACCACCGCGCCGCCGTACGCCAGCGCGAACACCGACTGGCCGGCGGAGCGCAGCGTCGCCGCCCGGCGGTGCGCCCGCCACAACAGTCGGGTCGACGCCGACCAGGCCCGTTCGTGCCGGCGCAGCAGTTCCTGCTCGCCGTGGAACAGGCGGATCTCCTTGATCGCGGCCGGAGTGGTGGCCAGTTCCAGCAGGTGCCGTGCCTGCCGGGTGGTTTCGGCGGCGTTCTCCTTGGCCGCGTCGATGGTCGCCTGGGCCCGCTTACCGATGAACACCGGCGCAAGAGCCGCGACGGGCAGCAGGAGCAGCCACGGATTCAGCATCGCCAGCACGACGGTCGTGACGAGAACCTGGAGCAGCAGGCCGCCGAGTTGCAGCACCGCCTCCAGCGCGACCCGGGTGCGGACCAGTTCCTCCTGCACCATCGTCACGCCGTCGGCGAACTCCGGGTCGTCCACCCGTTCCAGCCCGTGGCCCGCGTTGACGTGGCGCAACAGTTCCTCGTTGAGGGCCACCTCGGCCAGTTCGCCAACCTCGAAGTACGACAGGTGCGCGAAGTGGCCCAACATCAGCTCGAAGGTGAGCAGCACCGCGACGACGAGCGCGGCGATGGTGGCCGCCGAGACGTCGCCGCTCAGCGCGGCGTTTGTGAGATCCCGCAGGCCCAGCGCGATGAACGGGGTCGCGGCGTAACCCAGGAGCATCAACACGCCCGACCGGATGAGCCGGCCACGGTCCAGGCGGGCCGCCAGGCCCAGCATGAAACGGGCGGTACGCAACAGCCCTATCATGCGGTCACCTCCACGAGCGGCTCGTCGTCGCCGGAGAAGCGCCGCGCCTGGAGACGGAACAGCTCGGCGTACTGGCCGCCGGCCGCCATCAGCTCGTCGTGGCTGCCCTGCTCGGTGACCCGTCCGCCGTCCAGGACGATGATCTGGTCGGCGCGTCGTACGGTCGAGAACCGGTGCGAGATGATCACTGTGGTGAGTCCGCGGGTCAGTTCGAGGAACCGGTCGTAGAACTCGACCTCCGCGCGGACGTCGAGTTGGGCGGTGGGTTCGTCGAGCACCAGGACGGACGCGCCGTGCCGCACCGCGAACAGCGCCCGGGCGAGGGCGATCCGTTGCCACTGGCCACCGGAGAGGTCGGTGCCGCCCGCGTACTGCCGGGACAGGATCGTGTCCAGTCCGTGCGGCAGAGCGTCGATCACGTCCTCGGCGCCCGCCCGGCGGGCGGCGGCCAGCAGACCTTCCCGATCGTCGAGGTGGTCCGCCGCGCCCAGGCCGATGTTCGCCGCCGCGTCCAGCTCGTAGTGCACGTAGTCCTGGAAGATGACGGCGAGCCGTTGTTGCCAGTCCCGCGGTGAGTACTGGCGCAGGTCGACGCCGCCGACCGAGATCGCCCCGCCGGTCGGGTCGTAGAGCCGGGCCAGCAGCTTGACCAACGTCGTCTTGCCGGCACCGTTGAGCCCGACGATGGCGGTGCTCCGCCCCGCCGGCAGGGTGCAGGAGACTCCGTCGAGCACCGGGCTGCCGGCCTCGCCGTAGCGGAACGCCACGTCGTCGAAGCGGATCGGGCCGATCGTACCGGCCGGCACCGGCAGGTCACCGGCGACGCCGGCCCGGCCTTCGGCGGCGGTCCGCTCGAACGTGGTCAGCGCCTGGTACGCCTGCATGCCGTACTGGGTCTGCACGTCCGACTCCGGGAAGAACACCCCGAACCGGATCGGGATCAGCACCCCCTGGATGGCGATACCCAGCTGCGTGAGCGTCAGCGTGCCGCTGCCGGCGGCACCGGCCAGCCAGTACAGCACCGTCGCGCCGCCGACCAGCGCGACGGCGGCGTACGCGAGGAACGGGCGCAGCAGGATCCGCCGCCGGCCGACCCACAGCGGATCCAGGTAGGAACGTGAGTCGTCCCGATGCCGGCGCTGGTACCACTCCAGCAGCCCGAACATCCGCATCTCCTTGGCCACCTTCGTGCTGGTGCCGAAGGAGCGCAGATACATCACCCGCTGCCGGCTCGACAGCAGACTGACCCAGAGCGCGCCGAAGCGGCCGAGGGAACCACGCTGGCCGTACCGGACGATCAACGCGGTCGCCCCGATCAGCAGCGCAGCGGGTACCGAGAGCACGAACCCGACCAGGATGACCGCACCGGCGAGCTGGCTGTACCGCGCGATCAACGCCAGCGCGCCCGCGACCGCGTCACCCGGCGTGGGCAGCACCCGGTCGTAGCCGCCCCGCGCCTCACCGAGCAGCCCGCTGATGTCGGGGCGCTCCAGCACCGCGATCGGGGCTTCGGCAAGGGCCGCGCGGCCCAGCCGCCCGGCGCAGAAGCCGTCCACCCGCCGGATCACCACCTCGCCCAGAGCCGACTGGAACGGCACCAGCATCTGCTGGAAGACGAAGGCGGCCACCGCGATCGTCAGGCTGAGCACGACGGTGCGCCAGGCGTCCGGAGCCCCACCGGCGACTGCCGGCAGGTCACCGAGCACCTGGCCGGTCCAGATGATGAAGGCCATCGGCAGCACGCCGATCGCCAGGTTGAGCAGGACCGCGGCGATGATCACTGAGGCGCCGGCCCGGGGTAGCAGCCGGAAGATGGCCGACCAGCGTTCCCGGGTCGGCCGCGTCCAACCGCGTACGCGTTCGGTCAGGGTGGGCGACACGGCCGCCACCTTTCTCTCGGTCATCGGCGGGCCCGCCGACCGATGACGGCGGTGCGGTCGGCTGCGGTCGGCCGACACTCCACGTAGTCGAAGCCGGCCTCGGCGAACATGCCGCGCAGCTCCGCCACGGACCAGCACTTGCCGGGGGTCGAGTGCATGAGCAGCACCGAGTACTCCGCCACCGGCAACGGGCCTGATCGTTCATCGTCGATATGGGTGTCGTGCACCACGAGCCAGCCGCCGGGCGGCAGGGCGGCGGCTGAGTTCGCCAGCAGCCGGCGGACCTCGCCGGCTCCCCAGTCGTGCAGCACGTGCGAGTACAGGTGGGCGTCGTACTCACCGGGCAGGCCGGCGAACATGTCGCCGGCCACGACACCGACCCGGTCCGCGTGGCCGCGCGTGGCCAGCAGGGTGCGGGCGACGTCGTCCACCGGCGGCCGTTCGAAGACATCGACCCGCAGATCAGGCAGTCGCTCCACCAGCGCGGAGCCGTAGATTCCGGAGCCACCGCCCACATCCAGGACCGCGCGTGCGGGCAGGTCCGCGATCGCTTCGGCCAGGGCCGGGCCCAGGTACGCGCCCCGCGCGTCCATCGCGGCGGTGATCGAAGCGGCGAACTCCGGCGACGCCAGCCGATCCGACCACACCTCTTGGCCACCGGCGCCGGCCCACGCCGCAGGGCGTCCGGAACGAAGGACCGCGAGCAGATCCCGGCAGGTGGGCCGCTCCCGCAACGAGGCGTAGTAGGCCCGCAGGTCGTACGGCGAACCGGCGACCAGGTGGTCCCGGGCAACCCTGGTCGGCACGATCCGGTCGCCGACGCGGACCAGCAGCCCCCGCGCGACGAGGTAGGTGATCGTCACGTCGGCCGCCCGTGGGTCGAGGTGATGCGCCCCGCACACCTGCTCGATCCCGGCCGGGTCGTCGTGCTCGCGCTCGTACCTGTCGAGCCAGGTGAACAGGTCCAGCTCCGCGACGACCACGATGAGCAGGTCGGCGGCGTACACGCCGTCGCGGAGCCGGTACAGCTCGGTGGGATCGGTGACGACCGTCTCGTGGCGCACCGTCACTCCGGCTTGCGTGCGATCAGCACGTGTGACGAGGCCCCGGCGATCGGCTCCACCTGAGGCTCACCGAAGCCGTTGTCAATGATCAACCGGCTGAGCTCGGCCACGCTGAAGTCCCGTCCGCCCTCCCACAACACCATCGACGAGACGTTGTGCAGCGCGGAGAACAGGGGCCCGGTGCGGTCCTCGTTGAGCAGGTTGCCGTTGACGATCAGCCGGCCGCCCGGCGCGAGCGCCCGGTGCGCCCGCCGGAGCATGTCGGCGGCGGTCTCCCGCCGCTCGGAGTGCAGCATGTTGGACATGAGCACGGCGGCGAGGCCGGTGCCGTACTCCTCCCGGGTGTAGTCGCGCCCCACCACGCTGACCCGGTCGGCCATCCCGTGTTCGGCGATCACCTTGCTGGCCAGCGGCACCGCGTCCGGCAGTTCCCAGATGACGGAGGTGAGCCCGGGATGCCGCCGGCACAGCGCCATCGAATACGCGCCGCAGCCCCCGCCGAGATCGACGAGTGCACCCTCCAGCGGGCCCGGTATGCACACGGCCAGTTCCTCGGCGAGCCGGGTGGCGTACCGGAAGAACCCGACCTCCAGGTCGGCGAGGTAGGCCGGGTCCTCGGTCAGCCGAATGTCGTGGCCCAGGGCCGGCCCGCCGTTGCGGACCACGTCGGTCAGCCGCGCCCAGGCCCGGGCCCAGCGGCCCATGGTTCGTACCCACTCGACCAGGCATTCGTCGGTGTCCCCGGTGAGCAGCCGGCGGGACAGCTCGGTGTTGGCGTACACCGCTCCGGTACGGCTCAGCAACCGCAGTGCCACGCCGGCGTCGAGTACCGCCTCGGTGGCTTCCGGGTGCCACCCATGGGCGGCGGCCAGCTCCGCCGCGGTGGCCGGCTGGTCGGCGAGCGCGGTGAAGACGTCCAGCTCGGCGAGGGTGTAGAGCACCTCCGCCTGCCAGGTGCCGACGGTCAGCTGCGTCACGTGCCGCATACCCAGGTCCATGTGTCTCTCCGATCGCTCAAGTCATCCGGCTACGTCCTGGACCAGCTGGCCGCCCAGGACGTCGCGCTCTGGCCGGCCGAGGAAGTACGCCGACTGTTCGTGATTCGTGGTGGCCACGAATGCGGCGAAACCCACCTTGTAGTAGAAGGAGGTGACCAGTCGCCGTGGTTCGATCGGCACTGTCTCGCCACGTCCGATCGCCTCCACCAGGCGCGGCACGTCGAACTCGAACTCGACCGGCGCGCCGCGCAGGAAGGCCTCGCCGTCGATGTCGACCAGATCCAATCCGGCCGCTTCCAGGCTGCCCGGCTCGGCACAGGTGGGCTGGGTGACGATGTCGTACCGGAATGCCTCGTCCAGGCACCGGCGGGCCGACTCCGGCACCAGCGGACGAACCGCCTCCTGCCACCACCGGCTGAGCACCGTCTTGGCACGTGGATCGCCGTACATGTAGACCAACGCCGGACTGACCGCGCCGAACTCGGCGGCGGCGTTGGCGGCCGCCTCCCGCAGCGGCGCCGAGTCGGTGTCGTCCTGACGCTCCAACCAGTCGGCGAAGTTCAGCAGCAACGTGGACTGGCTGAGCCCGGCGTACACCCGGGCCGGTGCCCACACGTGCCGCAGCACCAGGTTCTCCGCCAGCACCCGGGCGTAGAAGATGAACCGGCGAGCCTCGAGATTCTCCCGCAGCGGCATGGTGTGGTGGGCTAGGACGTACTCGAAGTCGTCGGTGTCGCCGCGCACGGTCACGAACCCGTACGCGTCCTTCTTGTCGAAGTACTCGGTGTTCGGCAGCAGGAGCATCGGATAGACGGCGATCCGGGACACGTGTTCGGCGAGGCGGTCGTAGCCACGCAGGAACGACTGCAGGCTCTCCCCCGGGGCTCCCCAGATCAGCTCCGCGTAGCAGTCCAGTTCCTCGGCCTTGAGCCACTCGACGAGGTCGCGCCAGTCGTTGACCTTCATGTTGCGGCGGTTCATCAGCTTGAGGGCGTCGTCGGAGAGGGTCTGCAGGGCCAGGGTGAACGAGCTGCGCATCCCGGCGTTCTTCATGTCCCGGACGATCTGGTAGAAGACCTTCGACTTGTTCTTGGCCCAGGACGTCTCCAGCGTGCGCGGGTACCCGTAACGCTCACGAATCTCCAGCAGATCCGCGACGAACTCCGCGTCGATCGGCAGCATGCCGAAGTTGGCGTCGCAGAGCACCACCGTGTGCACCTTGTGCTGGGCGAGGAACTCCAGCTCGTCGCGGAGACGCTGGCGGGAGAAGGCCCGCACCCGCTGGCCTACCGCACCGCCCCAGTAGCAGAACGAGCACTTGTACGGGCAGCCCCGGTTGGTCTCCATCAGGGCGACGTCGTACCGGAACTCGCCGGCGTCGTCGAGCAGTGGGATGGCCCCGGTCAGCAGGGGCGACGGGATGACGTCCAGGTCCTCCAGGCGTGGCCGGTCCGGCGTGGTCACCACCGCACCGTCCGGATCCTGGAAGGAGATTCCGTCGATGTCGCCCAGCGACCGCGGCGAGCGCCCGTCGAGGTAGGCGGTGACCAGCTCGGTGAAGACGAACTCGCCCTCGCCGTTGACCACCACGTCGACCTCGGGAACCATCGCGAAGGTCCGCTGGGCGCGGTTGGCCACGTGGGTGCCGCCGAAGATCACCCAGCCGTCCGGGCGAAGCTGCTTGAACGTCTCCGCCAGGACCCCGAACTCCCGGTAGTTCCAACCGAGCACGGAGAACGCCAGGACATCGGGCGCGCCGTCCCGAAATAGATCTTGGGAGAGCGCGGAAAGCTTCATCCCGCCGCGGTAATTGCGGATCTCTATCTCGGTCTCCCGCGCAATCCGTTCGTCGGCGAGCGCGGTGGCCTTGAGGTAGCCGGCGGCGAGGGGCATGGATTCCATCGGCGTGTCCCAAACGCCTTGCTGCACGAGCCAAACCTGCCGTTTGGCACTGTCAACGGGCACGCGAACTCCTCATCGGGCACAACTCACAGCCGTTCACCGCGGACCGTGCGGCCCAATAGGCAGGACGGTCAGAACGGAGTTGGAGAGTGGGTGGCGCTCACCGACACGGAGGCGCGTACACCCGGCCACGAGATCGTCGCGACGCGTTTGCAGCAATCCCCCGTTGTTCGACACCGGCTGCCTGTTTGCCATCGGCGACCAGCACTTCTGCGCTCACGGGCGAGCGATGGCCGACCGTGGGCGCGCTCCCATGGTGGGACAGCCCCCTGACGGGTGTCAATGCTGCCGACGTTCTCCGGACCGCCCATACGCCCCCACCTGTGGCTCTGTCAGCATTAGCTGTCCGCATGCTGGAACGGAAACGTCCGGATGGCACTACGCAGTCCTCGCCGACAACCGCCCGCCAGCGATGCGGCAGCAATCTAGATCTCTTAACGGTGGCGGCGCGCAGACGACCACCACGAGGCGCTCGGCGGAAGGAAGACCGCCGCGGAAATGCGACAGCATTTCGGTTGACCGTGCGTGCCGGGTTGGTCTAGCGTCTGTCGCGTGTTCGGGTGGATCGGGGGAAACACCACGACTTCGCGTTCATAACGGGCGGTCATCTCCTCGCACCGGCCAGGCGCGCAATCCGCGCCGGCGACAGGTGCGGCCCAAGCTCTGCGTCGACCTCAGCCGGCAAACGTGCCCTGCCCAGTTGCGGACCGTTGGGGTCCAGCCGCTGAGCCGTCCGCCGGTTGCTGCGCTTCAGCGTCGCCGGCATCCACGCGTCGCCGCGTGCGCCTGCGTCCCGGGACCTCTCCGAGGAGTTTGAGCCTGTGAGCAACGCCGTACTGGACCGTGAGACCACCTCGTACCTCAGCCGCCTCGACGAAGGCGGCGTCCTACCAGGCCGGTATCTCCTCGTCGACGCCGAGAACGCGACGTTACGGTTGGCCGACCCGGCCGGGCGGATACGGTCCTGCACCGACTTCATGTCCGCGTTCGCCGCGGTCAACTTCGGCCATCGCAATCCGGCCATCGTGGAGGCGCTGCGACGACCGTCGGACCTCGCCGCTCCCTTCCAGACCGCCGACGCCGAACTGATCGCTCGTTGGCTGTGCCGCCGACTCGGTGGCACCGCCGACCGGCGGGTTCTGTTCCAGATCGGCGGCAGTTTCGCGGTCTCCACCGCGTTGGCCCTGGCCCGCCGGCACCGGCCCGGCCGGGTGCTGGGCGTACGCGGCGCCTTCCACGGCCTGGGCGTCGACGCAGCCGCCGTCACCACCGTCCAGCGGGAGTTCTCCCTTCAGGACACCGGATTCGTCGAGCTGCTCAACACCGAGGTCGGGCACCTCACTCCCGGCGAGGTCCCCGACGACTGGACCGACGTCTCCTGCGTCATCTACGAACCGGTGCAGGGCGCCAACGGTTACGTGCCGCTCGACGTGGACTGGCTGCGCCAGCTCTCCGAGTCGGCCCGCTCCGCCGGGGTGCTGCTGATCGCCGACGAGATCCAGTGCGGCTTCCACCGGCACGGGCCCTTCAGCCCGTCCGCCGTCGCCGGCCTCGACCCGGACGTGGTGTTGTTCAGCAAGTCACTGACCAACGGGATGTACCCGCTCTCCGCCGTGGTCTACAAACAACACCTGGAGCGGGACGCTGCCGCCGTCTACCTCGCGCACACCTTCCAGACCGGGACCATGGGCCCGGCCGCGGCGGTCGCGGTCGCGGCCTACCTCGACAGCAACGACGTCGCCGCGATGGCTGCCACCGTCGAGCGTCCGCTGCGGGATCTGGCCGACCGCCTCACCGCCGCCGGGCTCGCCGACGAGGTGCACGTCACCGGTCCGGCGCTGTCCTTCCGGCCGACCGCACGGACCAGCCGTGCGGTGGTGGCCGCCGCCTTCGAGGCGGGCGTCCTGGTGTTCGCCGGTGGCCGGCACGGCGAACGGATCCGGATCGCACCGCCGCTGACGGTGCCGGCTGATCAACTGCGCGGCGGCGTGGACACGCTGTGGAACGTACTCAACGGATGACCGGGAGGCAGCAGATGGAGCGAGAGCAGTTCTACCGTGAGGTTGTCGGGTTCCTGACCCGAACCGCGTCCGAGGCGGGCACCACCGCCCCGCCCGCCGACATAGACCCGGACGACAACCTGTTCGACCTCGGGCTGGTCAACTCCTTCTCGATGATCCGGATGATCGTCTTCGTCGAGGAGACCACCGGCGTGGCGGTCGATCTCGCCGACCACGAGCTGGAGACCTTCTACACCCTCCGCGGCCTGTACGACGTCGTCGCCGGAACGGAAGAACGGGTATGACCGTCACCGAGCAGCGGCCCACCGACGAGGAACACATCAACCGGATCCGCCGTCGCTTCGCGACCGTCGGCTGCGCCCAGCTCGCGGACGCCGCGCCCGAGTTCGTGGTGCCGCTGCACCTGCCGGCGGTGCCGCGCAACGGCCGGCCACGCGTCTGCGGGCCGGTCTTCCCGGTGGCCACGACCGACGACATGCTCCCGGCGTTGCAGGCACTGGCACAGACACCGCCCGGGCACGTGCTGTTCATTCACAACACCGTCACGCGCTCCGAGGCGATCGTCGGCGACATCTTCCTCACCTCCGCGGCGGTGCAACGGCTCGGCGGGATCGTGGTCGACGGCGCCGTACGCGACCTGACCGACCTCGCCGTCATCGACGTGCCGGTCTTCTCCACGCAGGTGACGTTCGTGTCGGCGCGCACCACCAGTCAGCGCGCCATCGACCTGCCGCAGACCGTCGAGGTGGCCGGCACCGCGGTTCGCCCCGGCGACTGGCTGTTCGGTGACCCGGACGGCTTCCTGCTGCTCCCCGCCGACCGCGTCGGCGCGGTGTTCGCCGCGGGCGCGGTCCTTCGCGACCGCGAGGAGGCACTGAAGAAGGCCATGCAGCACGACGGAAAGACCCTCGCCGACCTGACCCACCTGGACGACTTCCTGGACGGCACCGGCGACCTGGGCTTCACACCCTGAGGAGGGTTCCATGCCGACGGTCGATCTGACCGCCGGGCCGGCCGGTGAGCTGAACTTCGCCGACCCGGTCTTCCAGACCAACCCCTGGCCGCTGTACGACTGGCACCGCGAGCACCAACCCGTGTCGTACGTCCCCGCCCTGGAGTCGTACTTCGTGGTCGGGTACGACCTGGTCCGCCGGGTCGTCACCTCGCCGGACTTCACCGTCTACCACCCGTTCCGCACCAGCCGACGGGCCTTCGGGCCGTCCATGCTCGACCAGGAAGGATCGGCGCACACCCGGGCTCGGGCGGCCACGGCCGGGGTCCTGCGCCCCCGGAAGGTGGCCGCGTTCGCCCGCGACATCATCGCTCCACTGGCCGCGGCGATGCTTGACGACCTGCTGGCCGACGCCCGCCCGGACCTGGCCGACCGGCTGGCCACCGCGTTGCCGATGCGGGTCGTGTGCCGCTTCATGGGGCTGCCCGACGGGGACGCCGAGTGGCTGCACGAGGCCATGCGGCCGCTCGTCGAATACGTCGACCACGCGCCGGTTCCGCTGGCGGCAGTGGTGCAGCGGCGGCGGGAACTCGCCGCGTACTTCCGCAGCCGGATCGCCGCCGGCACGGATGACGGAGGCATCCTTGCCGTCCTCGCCGCCGACGAGGTGCTGACGGAGGCGGACGTCGTCAACAACGCGATCCTGCTGCTGGCCGCGGGCACCGAGACGACCGCAGCGGCGATCAGCAATCTGTTCGCCCGGCTGGCCGCGGATCCCGCGCTGTACGCGGGGGTCGCCGCCGACCCGACGCTGATCCCGGCGGTCGTCGCCGAGACGCTGCGGCACGAGCCACCACTGCACGTGACGCTGCGGTTCGCGGCTGCCGACGTCGAGTTGGCCGGCGTACCGATTCCACGGGCCACTCCGGTCCAGGTCTGCCTGGCCGCCGCCAACCGGGACCCGGCAATCTATCCGGACCCGCACCGGTTCGATCACACCCGCCGGGACCGACCGTCTCTCGCCTTCGGCGCCGGCCGGCACGTCTGCCTCGGCATGGGTCTCGCCCAGACCGAGCTGGAAGTCGTGCTGGAGGCGTTGGTCGAGCGGGTGGCCGAGGTGCACCCGCTCGGTCCCGTCCCGCCGGTACGCGGGCGGGGCTTCCGCGCCGCCAGCGGCCTGCGCCTGGACTGCCGGCCCCGGAGTCGACGTTGAGCGCCCCGATCGTGACGCCGGCACCGAGGGTGTGGCAGGCCGACGTCCGCCTCACGCCGGACGGCCGGCGGTGTTTCGACGATCTGCTCCCCTACTGCCTGGACGAGGCATGGTCATGGGAATGTGATCACGCCGACCAGCTCACAGTGGTCTACCACGTCGACGACAACGCGGCAGAGAAGATCGGTCAGCGACTGACCGAGGCCCTGGAGCGGGCCCGCGTCGTGCCGGACCGGCAGGCCCGGATCGTGTACGACTCCTGGTCCGCCGACGTGGCGCCGGTCACCGGCGCCGAGGGCCGCCCGGATCGCGTCGCCGTCGGGCCCGGCCTGGCCGTGCACGGTCCAGGCCCGGCCCGGCTCGTCCGCGCCCTGGACGGGCTGTTTCTCCGCCTGGCCCGGGGCTGGGGTGCCGACGAGTACCTGGTCCCCCACCTGGTCGCCTGGGAGACCATCGAGCGGGCCGGTTACGCCCGCACCTTCCCGCAGCACCTGACCACCTGCGCGGTGGTGGCCTCCGACCTGCCGGCGCTGGACCGCTTCGCCCGGGCCCGCACCGCCGCCGACCGCCGTGCCGAGCTGCGGGAGGCGCCGGTGGCCGTGGCGCCGACCGTGTGCCTGCACCTGTTCGCCGCGCTCAGCGGCACCCGGCTCACCGAGCCGCTGATCGCCACCGCCCGTCAGTCGTGCGGTCGGTACGAGGCCGGCACCACGGACGAGGTCACCCGGCTCTGGTCCTTCGACATGCGCGAGGTGATCTACGTGGGTGACCGGGCCGGTGCCCGCCGGTTCCGCGACCGGGCACTCACCGATCTCACCGAGGTGGTCCGGGAACTGGGGCTGCCGGCACGGATCGGCTCGGCCAACGACCCGTTCTTCACCGACAGCCGTGCCGACCTCGCCAGCTACCAGAGCACCTGGGATCTCAAGCAGGAGGTGTGCGGACGGATGGCGGGCAGCGGAGCCGCGGTCGCGGTCAGCTCGGTCAACCTGCACCAGCAGCACTTCGGTCAGGGCTTCGCGATGACCGAAGCCACCGGAGCGACGGCGTCGTCGGCGTGTGTCGGCTTCGGCATGGACCGCTGGCTGCACTGGATCCACGGCTACCTCGGCGACGACCCGCAGCAGTGGCCCGCGATCCTGCGGCGCGAACTGCCCGACGCCCGCTGACCGGTGTGCGGCCGGGCCGGTGGTGACGACACCGGCCCAGCCCCGCAGGTCAGGAACTCAGTTTGATCCGGACCCGCCGGTTCTGCCGACCCTTGCTCTCGACCTTGGTGACGGTCACCCGGCCGATCTGACCGGTCGACGCCACGTGAGTGCCCCCGTCGGCCTGCACATCGAGCCCGACAATGTCCACCACCCGCACCTCGGGCAGCTCCGGCGGTGCCTTGAACTGGGTCCGTACCAGGTCGGGCGTTGCGTTCGCCTCTTCCCGGGAGAGCATCCGCACCACGATCTTGCGGTCCGCGGCGATCTCGGCGTTCACCGCATCCTCCAGGCTCTGTTTGAAGCCCGGCGGGATCTCCGGCAGGTTGAAGTCCATCCGGGCCTCGCCGGGCTCCATGTTGCTGCCGGTCACCAGCACGTTGAAGTCGCGGAAGACGGTGCCACAGAGCACGTGCAGGCCCGAGTGCGTACGCATCAGCGAGCTACGGCGGTCGTCGTCGATCGCACCGGTCACCGTGGTGCCGACCGGGGGCACCGGGTCCCCCGGCGCGGGCAACAGGTAGAGGTCGTCGCCCTTGCGGGTGCCGACGATCCGCGTCTGCACACCCTGCCAGATCAGCACGCCGTGGTCCGGCGGCTGACCGCCACCGCCAGGGTAGAACGCGGACCGGTCCAGCACGATGCCCTGGTCGGGATCCGCCGGATCCGACCACAGGACCGTGCAGTCCCATTCGCGAAGTGTGACGTCTGCCCAGTCCAGCCGTTGGGTCCGGCCGTGGTGATCAATACCCATAGGTTGATGGGGAGGGCGACCCTCGACGGCTCGCCACTCCGTCCCCCTTCAGCGCTCGTGTGGTCATCTGCACCACGATTATTCGTGCAGTGGACATCGAGGACAAACACCCCGGTGGCGCTAAGTGATCAGACGCAGCATGGCGGCGGTACCGGCGCCGAGGGCGACAACCAGCAGGAACGGTGCCCGCAGCAACGCCGCCACCAAGGCGACGGCGAAGCCGGCGGCGCGCGCGTCGAGCACCAGATCGTGGCCGGTGGCGAAGGTCTGCACCGCGACCAGGGCGGCCAGCAGCGCCACCGGAAGCAACGCCGACGCCTCCTGCACCTGCGGCTGCTCCAACACCGACTTGGGTACGCAGAGCCCGACGAGCTTGAGCAGGTACACCCCGAGGGTGCCCAGCAGGACCGCCGTCCACATCAGCGGTCACCCGCCCGGCGAGCAGTAAACGCCGCGACGATGGCGGTCAGCCCGGCCACCAGCACCGGTATCCCGGCCGGCAACAGCGGCACCATGATCAGCGCGATGACCGCAGCGGCGACGGCGAGTGCCCACAGCCGTCGGCCGCGCAGTCGCGGCAGCAGCAGGGCGACGAACGCGGCCGGTGCGGCCACGTCGAGCCCGAGTGCTTCCGGGTCGGGCAGCACGTGTGCGCCGAGCGCACCGGCCAGCGTGGCGATGTTCCAGAGGACGAAAACGGAGATCCCGGTGGCCCAGAACGCCAGACGCGCCTCGCGCGGGTCGCTGCGGGCCGTCGCCATCGCCGAACTCTCGTCGAGCACCAGGTGCGCGCCGACCAGGCGCCGCGCCCCGTGAAGCCGCAGCAGCGACGCGAGGTTCAGGCCGTAGAGGCTGTTGCGCACCCCCAGCAGGGTGGCGGTGGCCGCGCCGGTCAGCGCGCCACCGCCGGCGCCCATCACCCCGATCACGGCGAACTGCGACGCGCCGGAGAACATCAGCAGCGACAGCGCTGAGGTCTGTGCGACGGAGAAGCCGGCCAGTACCGACAGTGCGCCGAAGGAGAGCCCGAGCGCACCGACGGCCACGCCCACCCCGACCGCGTCGCGGAGGACAGCGGTACGCGCCCGCGACCAACTCCGATCCGCGATCGTGTCTGTCGTACTCACGTCGGCGTCCCTTCACGTACCTGCTCGCGCAGCTCGGTCAGCCCTTCACCGCACCGGCTCGCGGGCCCGGCAGTGGCGGGCCCGGTCGGATAGTCGGCGGCGCCGAGGGTTCGGAAAACCCGCACCTTACCCGGCAGGTCGGCGCAGCGGGCGAGGGCGGCGGCGGTCCGCTCCTCGCCCTCTCGATGTTCGCCGAGCAGGATACCGAGGTAGGTCCCGCTGTGCGCGATCGCCAACCCCAGGCCGCCGAGCTCACGACACACCTGACGCAGCTGCGCGAAGTCAGCACGGGGATGCCGGTGCACGTGCAACTCGGCGCTGCGGGTGGCGATCCGGCCGACCGTGATCAGGTCACCGGCCCGCACGGCGGTGGCCATCTCGGCCAGCAGCGCGCGGTACTCGTGGCGGACCCGCATCGGGGGGAGGACGGTCGACCGGTTGAACCGGATCGTGTCGACCATGCCGCCGAGGTCGTGCGCCACGATGGTCAGCGGCGGCAGGAAGCCGAGCTTCTCCCGCAGCCGTACCTCTCGATGGTGGTAGCTGACGATGCCCGGATACATCACCCCGTCGGAGGGCTCCACATCACGCAGGAAACCCTCGATCGCCGCGGCGTCCAGAGAGATGCCGATGGCATCGGCGATCGCCCGGGCGGTGGCGACCAGGTCCGCCGAGGAACTGGCCAGGCCCTTGCCCTCCGGCAACGCGCCACCGAGTTCCACCACGCCGCCGCCGGATATCCCGTACGTCCGCAGCAGGCGCATCGCCAGCCGGCGGGCCTTGGTCTTGTGCGCCGGCCGCACCTCGACCTCCGGCCGGTCCGGAAGATAGTGGAATGCCGCGTGCGCCCAGCCGGCTATCGGGAGGGTCACCAGGAAGTGGCGCTCGTCCTCCGGCAGGACCCCCTGCAGCAGTTCCCCGAACGTGCCGTTGGCTGTCCCGAAGCCCGTTACCTTCCGCAGATACATCGAGTCCCCGTTGGTGGTGTCAATTTCGGTGGGATGAAGAATGCGCGGCCGGTCGCCGCCGGCAAGGGCGGCGCCGACCCGCTAGCGACCCGTCACCGCCTGGTCCGCTTCCGAATGGTGAAGGCGAGGCTCTCGTGCTCGTGGAACCAGGGCCGGTAGCCGGCATGCGGCGGCTCCGTCCAGCGCAGCAGTTCCACCCCGGCGACCTCCTCGCTGACGCCGCCGGCCTCCAGATAAGCCGCCAGATCGTCCCGGTCGTAGAACTTGCAGTAGAAGCCGGCGTGGTCGAGGTACTCCTTGGGCCCGGTCTCGACCATGCCGGGGTCGGTGACCTGGCAGTCGTTCATGGTCCACATGTTCGCGACGATGTGACCACCGGGCCGGCAGATCCGGTACAGCTCCTGAAGCGCCTTGACCGGCTCGGTGAGGTGACCCAGCAGATCCCAGCAGAAGATGCCGTCCACGGCGTCGTCGGGCAGACCGGTGGCGAAGACGTCCACCGCGCGGAGGACGACATTGTCCGCGTTCGCCTTGGCGATCACCCGACGGGCGAGGCCCATCGCGTTGACGGAGGTGTCGCCACCGATCACCACCGTCGCAGCCTGCGCCAACGGAGACAGGTTCCGTCCGTCGCCACAGGGGAGGTCCAGCACGACCATCGCGTCGTGGTCGGCGAAGAGCTTCGCGGCGTTCACCACGTACGGCACCGGCGGATCACCCCAGAGGTTGGGGTGCCCGTCGAGCTGATACGCCTCGTTCCACTGGTGCTTGGCAGCCTCGTCGGCCTCGGCCAGGGTACTCATGACTGCGGTCCTTTCTGCTTGTGGAACATCTCCGCGACGCAGCGGTGCGCGTCGACGAAAGCGCGGGAGTATCCCGGGGTGGGGATCAGGTGGTTGTAGAAGGTGGGGCCCTCACACAGCGGCCCGATCAACCAGAGCCGCGGATCGCTGCCGTCCTCACCCACCGGATGCAGGTTCGCGTCCACGTCGGCGGCGTGTACCGCGGCGCTGCCGGGCGCGTGCCGCCGGAGGCGTCCTCGCCGGTACAACGAGCGCACCAGCGGGCTGGCCGAGGAGTGCACGGTGGGCCAGGGGGAACTGCCGGCGCAGAGCCAGTCCGCGTGTTCGCGGTGCACCATGGCCAGGCGGGTGGAGGTCAGCTCCCAGCGACCGGCGCCGGGGTTGAAGGCGGCGCGCGGCGCGGGCCCCAGCGGGAACCGGATCAGGCCGGCCTCCGCCAGGGTGACCAACTCGTGGTGGCGATCCTTCTGTGGGCCGACGACGGCGCGGTTCATCAGGGGCACCACCTGCCCGAAGAAATGCTCCCGGGAGCCCGGGGCGAGCCCCTGGGCCGCGACCGCGTCGCGTAGGAAGTCCCGGACGTCGCGGATCGCCTCCAGGGCGGCCTTGACCGGACTGCCCAGCACCCCCCGGTCGGCCTCGTCGAGGTCAGCCCGGATGGTGGCCAGCAGCCAACGCTGGTAGCTGTCGCTGTCCTCCATGCGCACGGCCGCTGACCCGTCCCAGAGTTCGGCGGGGTCTATCCCACCGTGCAACCGGTCGAGCGAGTCCACCGCGGCGACCAGCTTGCCGTCACCCGCAGCTTCGGCCAGACCGGCGGCCAACTGCTCCTGCGCGTCCGGCCCGTCCCGGAGCAGGGTGCGGCACCTGTGGTACGCGACCCGCATCTCGATCATCAGTAGCGGCAGGATCGCGCGGTCGAAGTCGATCGGCCCGGCGTCGCGCAGTCGGCGTACCGCGGCCCGGGTGAGCGCGATCGGCGGGAAGGCGGTGGCGATTTCCGCCCGGTCCGGCCGGGCCCGGAAGGGCACGCCGGACCGGGAGTACAGCAGTATTCGTGGTTCGGCGCCGCTCGGCCGGTACCGCAGCGCGCCGCCCTGCCGCTCGAACCTCCCGCCGCGTCCGACCGTGAGGCTCGCGATGACGTCCATGGCCGACAGTCCGAAGCCGGCGACGGCGACGGTCTCCCCCGCGCCGATCACGTCGAGCCGCCGGGGCAGCGGGTACGGATCGGTGATCCGACGGTCCGCCCCGGCGTCCCCGGCACCCTCCGGCGGCGGCTCGTTGCCCGTGTGTCCGATCGTCAGGAACGCGTAGTCGGTGCGGACGTGGGAGCCGTCCGCCAAGGTGATTGTCACACCACCGCGCTGGTCGGAGTCGAGGTCGACGGCGGCCGAACGGTGCACCGTCACCCGCATACCATCGGGAACGCCACCGCGTACCTGCTCGAAGAACCAGCGCAGGTATTCGCCGAGGACGCGTCGGGGAAGGAAATCGGTGGGCCGGACCGGACGGCCGGCAGGCCCGAGAGTGTGCCCGTCCTCGGCCAGCCGGAGGCCGCGATCGGTCACCCAGCTGTGCAGATCCGGGCCGACCGGCCCGCAGTACGACCCGACCGACTCCTCGTCGGGATACATGGAGATCTCACCGCAGAGCGTATTGAGCAGCAGGTAATCCGGCTGGTCGGTGCCATGCAGTCCCTGGCCGCCGGAGAGCGGGTCGATGATCTCCACTCGGGTGGGCGCACCGGGCACCCCGAGCCGGGCGAGCGCGACGATACGCTCGAAGACGCTGCATCCTCTCGATCCCAGACCGACAATTGCCACCGCATACTCGGACGGCATCCGATACTTCCCCCGTGACACGAAACGAACGAGACGCCACCACCGCGGCGTTCAGAAAGGACTCGCCGCAGCCCCATTCACGGACGGCGAGAATTCCGGATGAACATTAGGTTCACTCCGGCGGGGCGACCCCAACGTGCCCCGACCTCTCTGCTGACCAGCAGAATCCACCATCAAGTGGACGTAGAAATGTGTCCAGCGAATCCTATGTCGACGTGACGGCGATCCGTCAATAGTTATCCACATGTTGGACGCGGTCCATCGTGGCGCGTACAGAGACAGTGCACATGCGCATTTGCATTCGCGGTGCGGCACACATTACCGGCCTGGATCCGGGCCTGTCAATCCCCGTAAATCATGGGTGGGCCGTTATACGGACATACCCCGAGTGCGGTCTTTGATCATTGGCAGTAGGCCAGGGATGTACCTCATGGTGCGGCCGCCTCCGGGTCGAGTCCCCGGGCCGCCCCGCGGGCAACCCCATCTCAGGATGGGCGACGGATGTCGATCGCGGAGCAGCCAACGCCCATCCCCCGCCATGATAGGCAACCAAACGCTGGCCCATCACGGCGCTGGGCGGTCGCGTCGTGAGGCCCGAAGACCTCGACCCGGACCCGCTCAGATCAGGGTTGGGGACCGGCCGAGCCATCGGCGTGCGGCTTCGGGTTGTCGAGCCCGTAGGTCCTGCGCTGCAACACCGCACGCGCCGCCTGCAACAGCGCGGCCAACAGAGGATGATCGGAATCGGGAAGCCACGCCAGGGCCGCGGTGGAGGGCGCAAGATCGACGACGTCGACGTAGGCGACGCCGCGCCGGGAGTAGTCCCGACGGGCCTCGGCAGGCAGAAAGGCGATGGCCTGGCCACGGGCGACAGCCGACAGCAACGCGTCCATGTCACCAGCGACAGGCCCGTAGCGGACCGCTCTGCCGTCCGGACGAGGGTTGACCGTCCAGAAGTCCCACCATTCGCGCAACTCGGGAACGGGAACATCGACCATCAGGTGGTCGCAGAGATCGGCGAGCGCCAGCGGTGCCCTGCCCACCAGTGGATCATCGGCGGGAAGGCAGGCGATTCGCGGCTCGCTCGACAGGTGCATGCTCCGGAAACCGGACGGCAGCGGCGGGCGCAGGAACGCGGCGTCGATCTCTCCGCGTGGCAACGCGTAGACCTGTTCGACGAAGTTGACCGAGCGGATCTCGACGTCGATGCCCGGGTGCCGGGCGGCCAACTCGGCGAGGATGTCGATGACGTAGGGCATGAAAGCCTCCCCACCGATGGCACCGATCCTCAGGCTGCCCTGGAACCGCCGGGCATGCACAGCGGCGACCGCCTGGAGGTCGGTCATCGCCGCAACGAGGCGGCGGGCCTCCGGCACCAGGGCGCGGCCCGCATCGGTGAGGTCGATCTGGCGGGAGGAGCGCTGCACCAGGTCGACGCCGAGCCGATCCTCCAGCGCCCGGATCTGCTGGCTGAGCGTGGGTTGCGCGAGAAAGGCCCGCTGAGCAGCCCGACCGAAGTGAAGCTCCTCGGCGAGAATGAGAAACAGTCGCATCTGACGCAGGCTCGGCTCCAGGCGCCCTCGCTCCGGAACATGTCGCACCATAGCCGGAACGCTATCAATAGGCCGCAGAAGCTAATCACGTGATCGTTGATCTATCCCCGTGCCGCCGGTCAGGATTGGGCTGCGGACGTTCCATCCAGGACAGCGGTGAGATCACGTCGCCGGGTCAGCCGCATCGCCAGCAGGCACTACCTCAAGGGGACGTGCTCCCTGCTGCCGATGCTCACCCGCTGATCGTGTTGCCGGGCCCGACGGATGAATGGTCGTTGTCAATCCTTTTACTCACCTGGAGATCCCTGTGAGACAGCTCTTCTGCCCGAGGCGGGCAGGCATCGCGGTCACGGTCATCGCACTCGCGCTGAGCGCCCAGGCACCAGCAGTGGCCGCCCCGTCGGACGAAAGCCCCGAATCCGTGGCTCTTGCCTATCCCACCTCACCCTGCGACCCGAGCGGCCCGACCTCTGCCGACGCCGCACTCGCCGCTCAGTTGAACAGTCAGCTGCAGGCGAAGATGCGCGGATACATGACCGCCTATCGGGTGTCGTGCGCGCGCATGGTGACAAAGGCCGTACGGGATCGGGGCCTGGAGGTGCGCGCCGCGGCGATCGCCATCACCACCACGATCGTCGAGACGAGCATCCAGAACATCAACATCGAGGTCGACCATGACAGCCTGGGCCTGTTCCAGCAGCGTGCGTCGTGGGGCAGTCGCGCGCAACGGCTCGACCCGACATGGGCGACAAATGCGTTCCTCAACAAGATGCTGAGCTCATTCCCGAACGGCTCCTGGAAGACCGCCCCGATCGGTCAGGTCTGCCAGACTGTCCAGGTATCCGCCTACCCCGACCGATACGCGGTCGAAGCCGGCGACGGCGTCAAGATCGCTAACGCGTTGTGGTCCCTTTTGGACCTA
>NZ_BOPD01000037.1:0-65938 GCF_016863575.1 Micromonospora sediminimaris | reverse complement strand
CACCCGTCACCGGCGGGTTGGTGGTCGGCGGGTTGGTGGTCGGCGGCGGCGTGGTGGGTGGCGGCGTGGTCGGCGGGGGCGTGGTGGGTGGCGGCGTGGTGGGCGGAGGGTTGGATCCGCCGCCGAACTGCACGTCGCTACAGATGTAGTACGACTGGTCGGAGTGACTGGCCTGCCAGATCGTGTAGATGACGTGCCGGCCGGTGCGGCCCGGAGCGTTGACCGGGATCTCGATGGAGACCCCACCGGGCTCCTGCTGCCACTGGGAGGCCGGCGTGTTGCCGATCTGACCGACCAGTTCCAGGTGCGACCAGGCCAGCGGCGTGTTCAGCGCATCGTAGCCCTGCCGGGTGGCGTACACCCGGATGTAGTCGGCACCGTGGCTGGCCTGGTCGTAGAACTTGAGCCGGAAGTTGTTGCCGACCGAGGTGGTCCGCCACGCACCCGGCACGTCCATCGCCCGGTAGCGCCCGTTCTCGGTGCGCCCGCCGGAGCAGAGCTGGCCGTCCGGGATGGCGGCCTGGTGGTTGCCGGCCACGCCCTCGCGGTACAGGCCGTTCCAGTTCCACATGGCGTTGGTGTCGGTCTGCCAGGCCTGCCAACACATCGGGTCCTCGGTGGCCATCCGCGGGTTCTGGAAGTCGCCACCCCAGCGTTGCCAGCAGCCGTAGTTGCGGGAGATGGGGTTGGCCACCGAGCCGTGCGCGGAGGCGGACTGCACAAATGCCGTGGAGAGCAGCAGCGTGGCAACGGCCGCGACGGCCAGCAGCCACAGTGCTCGCGATGATCTGAGCGAATTGGACATGGAGCCCCCAGGGGGAGTCGTCGGATCTCGACATCGCCCGGACGCTCGGGAGTTGCCCTCTCCCGTGCCGTCAGTGTGGCCCTCGTGCGCTGACTCGGAAGGATGGCACGATCGATCGTCACCCGTCAATGAGGAAAGCGATTTCCAGCACCGGGTGCGAGGCGTCGTCGAAACGCTTCCACCACCGGGTTCGGGTGGCTCACCACTTCCGGCGCATCGGTGTGTGGGGGATGCCGTCCTCGACGTACTCCGGCCCGCTGACCGTGAAGCCGTGCCGGGTGTAGAAGTCGACCAGATGTGACTGCGCGTCCAACACGCACGGCCGGTCACCGATCTCCGCGAGGGCCGCCGTCATCAGCCGGCCCGCGTGCCCGGCGCCCCGGGCCGTAGGGGCCACCACCACCCGTCCGATCCTGGCCACTCCGCCGGGGTCGGCCAGAAGCCGAAGGTACGCCACCGGAGCGCCGTCGCGTGCCAGCCACAGATGCCGGGTGCCGGGCTCGACGTCGCGCCCGTCGATCTCCGGGTACGCGCACTCCTGCTCGACCACGAAGACGTCGACGCGGAGCCGCACCAGATCGTGGAAGGTGCGGGCGTCCAACTCGGCGAAACTGGCGCTGTGCAGCTGCGTGTCAGGCATCCCGCCAGGCTAGTGCTGTCGCCACCGGACGTCGGTGTGGAGGTGCCCCTGGCCTGGCCTGGCTCGGCCTGCCCTGCAGGTTGCGCCGCCTGGCTTCGTATGCGTTTGCCGGCATGCGCGCGGAACCGGATTACGGATCTTGGACATTTTCCGTTAGCCGCGAACTGTTAGCCGCGAACGGAAAATGTCCAAGGTCTACCTTGGCGTCTTCGCTTCTCGGGCGGGATTTCCCATGGTGCTCGGTCGCTGCGGATGATCGGTCGACGGCCGTCAGGCGGGACGCGCTCCCACCGCGTCGCGGATCTCGGCCCCCTGCTCCGTCTCCACCGCCCGAGCGCAGTGACCGCAGCAGAAGAACCGGCCGGAAACCTCGACCCCGTGGCCGGAGATCTTGATGCCGCAGTGCTCGCAGATCGGCGCCAGCTTGTGGATCGCGCACTCGAAGCTGTCGAAGGTATGTACGTCGCCGCTGACCGTACGCACCTCGAACGCCAGCCAGTAGTCGTTGCCGCAGACCTCGCAGGTAGCCACGCCCCGTACCTCCATCAGAAGACCTTTTGTCCTATCTTGCGGCACGACGCGGGGCGGCCCCTGTTTTATTGACAGTGGTCTTTACTGTTAACAAGGTTTAAATTATGTTGGTGGCACCTCACCAGGCATCACGCCGACAAGGAGCTGCCGCCATGCGCCGAAGAATCACCCTTCCGCTCGTCGCGACGGGCGCCATGGTCTCCACCCTGGCCGTCGCCACCCCCGCCCAGGCACACGGCTACGTCTCGTCGCCGCCGAGCCGCCAGGCGCTCTGCGCCCAGAACCGGGTGCCCGACTGCGGGCAGATCAGGTGGGAGCCGCAGAGCGTCGAGGGCCACAAGGGGCTGCGCAACTGCCACGCCAACATCTCGCACTTCGCCGTCCTCAATGACGACAACCGGGGCTGGCCGGCCACCTCGGTCGGCACCACTGTGACGTTCACCTGGGTCAACACGGCCATGCACGCCACCCGCGACTGGGAGTACTTCATCGGCAACACCCGGGTCGCGGTCTTCTCCGGCGGTGGACGCCAGCCCGGCGCGACCGTCTCGCACACCGTCAACCTGTCCGGCTATCAGGGTCGACAGAAGCTGCTGGCGGTGTGGAACATCTCCGACACCGCAAACGCCTTCTACTCCTGCGTGGACCTCCAGGTCGGCGGTGGCGGCGGCAATCCCACGCCCAGCCCCACCACCAACCCGCCCGCCCCGTCGCCCACCCCGACGGTTGCCCCGACCACCAACCCGCCGAGCGGCGGCACCTGGGCCGCCGGTCGCGCGTACGCCGTCGGGGACCAGGTCACCTACGGTGGCCGTAGCTACCGTTGCCGGCAGGCGCACACCGCCATCGCCGGCTGGGAACCGCCGAACGTACCGGCGCTGTGGAGCCAGCTCTGACCAACGGGAGGTGCGACCGGAGCTGGTCGCACCTCCCGCCCGCCGTACCGTCGCTCCCGCCCGCAGTGCTGCGGGCGGAAGCTGGTGTGCTGACGGCCCTAGCCGCCGTGTCGCGGGCCGGGGCCGGCGTGCTGGGAGCCCGAGTCGCCGTGTCGGGGGTGCGGCGTGCCACGCGGCGCGGGCTGCCGCTGCACCTGCTCGCGGTGCTGCTAGCCGCCGGCTGTGGCGGCTCACCCGCGCCGTCGGCGCAACCCGCGCCTGTTGAGGCCACGCCATCGGTGGCCGCGACCCCCGCCGGGACGCCGGGTGCCACCAGCGAGATGACCGGTATCGACCTGTTGTTCCTGTCGATGATGGCCGGGCACACCGAGCAGACCCTCCAGATCGTCCGGCTCGTGCGGGACCGGCTCTCCGACGACGAGCTGCGGACCCTGGTCGCCGCCGTCGAGGCGACCGAGACCGACGAACTGGCCGCCGCACGCAGCTGGCTGGCGCAGGCCGGGCGCAGTGCCCGCGCCGACGACCACGCCGGGCACGGCACCGGACCCGAGCAGCTAACGCGGCTGCGCGACGCCCCGGACACCGAGGTCGACGCGGTGCTGATCGAGGTGCTCAGCGCGCACCAGCAGGCCGCGGCCGACCTGGCCCGGGCACATCAGGCAGCGGGCACCGACGCACGGGTACTCGACATGGCCCGCCGCGTCGAGCAGTCGCGTACCGCTCAGGTCGCGCTGATGGCCGCCCGACCCGCAGCCGACTGACCGCCCGGCGGCACGGGCTCGGCCTGGAGTGGTATCGGCGCGGGCCGGGCCCGGCGTGCGTGGGCCCGGGCCGACGCGGCCTCGGCCGGACCCGGCTTGCGCGGGCCGGAGTGGCAGCGGGCGGGGCGCCCTGGTCAGACGTCGTTCGGGTCCAGGCGAATGGAAAGCGAGTTCACACAGTGCCGGGTGTCCTTCGGGGTGAAGCCCTCACCCCGGAAGACGTGACCGAGGTGGCTGTCGCAGCGGGCGCAGCGGATCTCGGTGCGACTCATGCCGAGGGAATTGTCCTCGATCTCCTTGATCGCGCCCGGGATCGCGTCGTCGAAGCTCGGCCAGCCGCAGTGCGAGTCGAACTTGGTGTCGCTCGGGTACAGCTCGGCGCCGCAGGCCCGGCACCGGTACATGCCGGGCGTCTTGGTGTCGACGTACTCGCCGGTCCAGGCCGGCTCGGTGCCATGCTCGCGCAACACCCGGAACTCGGCGGGGCTGAGCCGGACCCGCCACTCGTCCTCGGTGCGGGGCAGTTCGCTGTCGGGAAGAGTCACAGGTCAACGGTACGCCGAAGGTCGGACCCATCGCATATGGTCGCGCAATGGGTGGCACGAAGGCTGCGGCCGAGCAGATCGAGGTGGCCGGGCAGAGCGTACGACTGTCAAGTCCCGACCGGGTGATCTTCCCGGAGCGGGGCTTCACCAAGGCCGACGTCTTCCACTACTACGTAAGCGTCGGCGACGGCATCATGCGCGCGCTGGGCGACCGACCCACCACGTTGCAACGCTTCCCCGACGGCATCGAGGGGGAGATGTTCTTCCAGAAGCGGGTGCCGACCCGGGGCGTGCCGCCCTGGGTGCGTACCGCCGAAATCAGCTTCCCCAGCGGTCGCAAGGCCGCGGAGCTGTGCCCGGCGGACCTGGCCCACGTAGCGTGGGCCGCGCAGATGGGAACTGTGGTGTTCCACCCCTGGCCGGTACGGTCCGCCGACGTCGACCAGCCCGACGAGTTGCGGGTCGACCTGGATCCGCAGCCCGGCACCGACTTCGCCCACGCCGCGACGGCCGCCGCCGAGCTGCGGGCGATCCTCGACGAGCTGGGCGTGCCGGGCTGGCCGAAGACCTCCGGCGGCCGGGGCGTGCACGTCTACCTACGCATCCAGCCGCGCTGGACGTTCGTCGAGGTACGCCGGGCCACCATCGCGCTGGCTCGGGAGCTGGCCCGCCGCCGGCCCGACCTGGTCACCACCGCCTGGTGGAAGGAGGAACGCGGCGAGCGGGTCTTCGTGGACTACAACCAGATGGCGCGGGATCGCACCATCGCCTGCGCGTACTCGCTGCGGGCCAACGCCCGGGCGACCGTCTCCACTCCGGTCACCTGGGACGAGTTGGCCGACGTCGACCCGGACGACTTCGACCTGCGTACCGTGCCGGAACGGCTGGCCCAGCGCGGCGACCCGCATGCCGGCATCGACGACGCCGCGTGGGACATCACGCCGCTGCTCGAATGGGCCGAGCGGGACGCCGCCGCCGGCGAGGGCGACCTGCCCTACCCGCCCGACCACCCGAAGATGCCCGGCGAACCGAAGCGGGTCCAACCCTCCAAGGACCGGGACCGCCCCCGCTGACCGTCACCGGCGCGTGTCGCCCGCCTCCACCACGGTCTTGGCGGTCAGCAGGTCCGCGCCGGTGATCTTCCGGTACTCCGCGATCGCTTTGATCTTGTTACCTCGGGCGAGGTGCTCCCGGACGACCGGGGGCAGCGGGTCGGTGTCGGCGACGCCGAGGTGATCCATCACCAGGGTCAGTCGCCGCTCCAGCTCGGTCAGCCGGTAGGCGGTGCGGGCCACCTCGCGACGGCTCGGTGCCTGAGCGAGCAGAAGGCCGACGACCAGAGCGAGGAGTGTGGCCAGAAAGATCTCCATGCCGGTGATCGAACCAGCTCCGCGCTACGGCGGGCAACGCGCCCGCGCCGATCGAGCGTCAGCTCGGGGTGCCACCCTTCACGCCGTTCACGAAGGACCGCCACTGGCAGGCGTCGAACCGCAGCACCGGCCCGGCAACGTCCTTGCTGTCCCGCACCCAGACCACCCGGGCAAGATTGTCCGCCACCTCGACGCACTCGCCCTCCCCGCTCCGGCTGCTCTTGCGCCACCGGGCGTTGGTCAAGTCATTCATCGAAGGTCTCCTTGATAACCGTCCCGATCAGATCTTCAGACTCGCGCACGCCCAGCGAAAGGTCCAGAAGGGTGGACCAAGCGTCAGCGTAAGCCGCCACTTCTGTCGGCTTGTCCAGGTAAAGGCTGCCGGTCAGCGACTCGCTGTAGACGGTCGACGGCTCTGCGGGCCGCGTGCCGACCGCTGGAAAGTCCAGCATGATGAACGACCCGGCAACGGATGCCGCGTGGGGGCCGCTGCCCAGCGGCAGCACCCGGACCGAGACGTTCGGTCGCTGTGCGGCGTTCACCAGGTGTGCGAGTTGGCTGCGCCAGGCGTCCAGGTCGGTAATGGGGCGGCGGATCACGGCCTCGTCGATGATGGCTTCGAAGCTGGGAGCCTTTGGGCTGCGGCGAGCGAGCAGCTTCTGACGCTCCATGCGTAGTGCGACCTTCTGCGCAACCTCATCCTGGCTCCGGCCAGCCTTGGCGCTGAAGATGACCGCAGCGTATTCGGCGGTCTGGAGCAACCCAGGGATCAGCGTCGGCTCGTACTGACGCACGCGGCGGGCCGCCGCCTCCAGCCCGACGTACAACTCGAACCACGCCGGGATGGCCTCACCGTAGGCGTGCCACCAACCCCGACTCTTGCTCTCCCGAGCCAGACTGACCATGACCTCGGTCAGCTCGCCGGAGGTGCCGTAGTGCTGGCACATCAGCGTCACATCGTGGGTACGCAGAGAGGTCTGTCCGCTCTCCAGGCGATACATCTTGGCGCGCGACCATTCGAGGGCCTCGGCGGCAGCCTCCAGGTTGATGCCGGCTTCCTCCCTGGCCTGGCGCAGCAACCTGCCCAGTTGCCGTCGCGGCACCGAAGACCCAACGTCGCTCATTTTCACCCCGTCTCACATCGGTGCTGCCAGTGTCTCGTTCGGAACAGCATCGAGGCCCAGATGACACACCATCAATATCTTTTCCCGAATCTCCGTATGAGACATTGCAGATCGGCGAAGCGCGGACCGATGGTGGCAGGCATCGGCATCATCGGTGCGTGTTCGCGGGAGGCTCGTGGTGGTTTGGTGGAAATGGTTTCAACGGCAGGACGAACCGATCGACGTGGTGCAACGGTCCGCGTACCACGAGCGGGCCGGTGCGTACCGCGCCGATCAACCCGGGCGGAACGCCCCGGCGGCCCGGCTGTGGCGGTCCCGCCACGTCGTGCGGCGATGCCACCGGCGGAGCATCCGGTGAGCGCGGAGCAGTGGATCGGGTCCGTCGAGGTGGCGGACCTGCCCGAGATCGAGGTCGACAGCAAGCCGGAACTGCTGGTGCTCGTGGCGGAGAACGACATCCCGATCGGCTGGGCGGTCGTCCTGCCCGAGGGGGACTTCTGGCTGATCCGGAAGTCCACCCGGTCCTTGGCCCACGGGTCGAGTCTGGCGACGCTGACGACGTTCTGGGCCACAATCCTCGGTTGCGATGTGGGGCGACCCCGGCTGGCCGGGCCTCCGCCCGCCGGTGTCAGAGACTGAGCTTCATGCCCTCGTGGCTGGCGACGAAGCCGAGGCCGAGATAGAAGCGGTGCGCGTCGTGGCGGGCCTTGTCGGTGGTGAGCTGCACCAGGCCACAGCCGCGCCGCCGCGCCTGGGCGATCGCCCAGGTCATCATCTGCCGGCCCAGGCCCCGTCCGCGCTGGTCCGAGCGGACCCGGACCGATTCGATCAACTGTCGCTCGGTGCCGTGCCGGCCGAGCCCGGGGATGTAGGTGAGCTGCATGCAGCCGAGCAGCTCACCCCCCGCCTCGGCGACGACGAGCTGGTTACGCGGGTCGGCGGTGATCTCCGCGAACGCCTTCTCGTACGTGGCGTCGACCTCGCCGACGTCACGGGTACGCCCCAGCATGTCGTCGGCGAGCAGGTCGAGGATGGCCGGCAGGTCGGCCCGGACCGCCTCACGGAAGATCACCTCACTCATCCCGCGAGCGTCCCACAACGGTGCGACCCGATGTGCGGCAGAGCACCGTCAACTGTCGCTGTACCGGCTGACGCGTTCGAGCACCGCCAAGGCTGCGCCGACGGAGGCGCATGCGGCCGGGATGGGTGGCAGATGTTCCGGCAGGCCGGCCTCGGTGAGCGGAGCCTCGAAGAAGCCGCCGCCGCCGTCGACCCGATCACCCACGACGATCTCCCCGACGTCAGGCACGCGTACACCCACCCGGCCGTTCGGAAGCAACGTGGTGCCCGGCGGCCAGACCACCACTGCGGCCCCTGCTTCGTCCCGCAGGGTCAGGCAGCCGCCATCACCGACGGCCACTCGACCGTGCATCGCCGCGAGAAAGTCGTACGTCGCACCGGCGACCAGGGTCCGGTAACCGTCACCGTCCAGCACCCGGCCGCTCCCGACCGCCGGGGCAGGTGCCGGTTCCGGCGCCTGCCCCGGCGAGATACCAGGGGCCTTCTCGGTGCTGGTAGGTGTCCGAGGGCCACCGGTGCAGCCGGTCAGTGCCAGCAACAACCCGGCAGCAACGACATCGATCCTTAGCACCGACCCATTAGATCCGTAACGTCCACGTCCATCCCTTAGCGACATGCCGGTCGGTGGCGTGGTCTCTGCGCCGATGGCCCCGGGTAGGTGGCAACCGTTCGGCTCAGCTCTTCAGTGGCAGTGGTGCTGGTCCGACTGGACGGGCGTGGCGCCGGGGCGGGTCCACTGGGCTACCGGGCGGCCGTCCTTGCGCCACCAGCTGTACGTCGGGTCGGCCTGCGGCCAGCCGTCGGGGGAGTCCTCCCAGGCTTCCTGTCGTCCGTAGGCCGTCATGTCGAGCAGCTGGAGCGAGCCCATGATCGCCTCGACGCCGCGTCCGGTCGTCTCGTAGGTGAGGAACACCCGGTCACCCCGGCGCAGGTAGCAGGCGATGAAGCCGCCGCCGGCGACGGCGGGATCCTCGATGCCGTACGTCGAGTACCACGGGTGGAGGTAACCCATGAACTCGCGGAACGGTGCGATCTCCTCGTACGGTCCCTCGGCGAAGACCGCGAACCTGATGCCCCGTGCCTCCAGGTAGCTAGCCTCGTGGAAGTTCCAGATGCTGATGGTGCAGCCTTCGCACTGCTCCTCGAACGGCTTGCCGAGGTGCCACATGTGCTTGTAGACCACGAGCTGGTCACGCCCGTCGAAGAGGTCGAGCAACGAGACCGGGCCCTGCTCGCCGACCAGTTTGACCGGGCTGACCTCGGTCATCGGGAGGCGACGGCGGGCGGCGGCGATGGCATCACCCGCCCGGGTGTGCTCCTTCTCCCGTACGAGCAGTGCGTTTCGCTCCCGAAGCCAGGTGTCGCGGTCGACCACCGGAGGCGCTGGCGATGTGTCCGTACTCTGCATGCCGCTACTATAAACATAGCGTCCACTCGTGTGAAAGAAGTTGATCAGGTTTGCCTGCCAAGTTGACCTACGCGCACCACGGCGACGCCTGCCGGGCTGCCAACGCCCTCGACCTGGTGGGTGACAGGTGGACGCTTATCGTCGTCCGCGAACTGCTCCTCGGCCCCAAACGCTTCGCCGACCTTCAGGACGCCGTTCGCGGCATCACCCCGGCGGTCCTCAGTGACCGGCTCAGATCCCTGCGACAGGCCGGCATCGTCGACCAGGTGACCCTGCCCGACCTGGCGCGCACCCGCGCGTACGCCGTCACCGAGTGGGGCCGTGGCCTCGAATCGGTCCTGGCGTCCCTGGGCCGCTGGTACTCCTCCGGACCGGACCCCCGCACCAGCGGTGGCATGACCCCCGACGCCATGGTCCTCGCCATGCGCACCATGGCGCCCCCCGTCCCCGAGGGCCTGCCGCCGACCGCCCTGCGCCTCTACGACGCCCGCCAGCCCAACCCGCCCGTACGCGAGTACCGGCTGGCCGCGAATGACGGGCTGCTGGACGTCCGGCCCGGTGTCGCCGTCGACCCGGTGGCGACAGTGACCGCCGACTCGACGGCCTGGAGTGAGGTGCTCTTCGACGGCCTGCCGCTCACCGGCGCCGAGCGCGCCGGCACCGTACGCGTCGAGGGCGACCGCGACACCGTCACCGACGTTGTTCGCCTCTACCTCGCGGCCCCTCGCGGCTAGCGAGAGGGAGTACGCCGACGGATGCGCTGGCCGCCAGTCCGGGGAGCGGGCAGGCTAGCGCGCTGGGCAGCGCTTGCCGTCGGGCGGGACGGTGAGGTCGATCAGGTATGCGTTGACGGCCTGGGTGATACAGGTCGTCTGCGGGTAGGCGGTGTGCCCCTCGCCCTCCCAGGTGAGCACTCGCCCCACGCCCAGCATCTCGGCCAACGCCGGGGTCTGCTCGTACGGCGTGGCGGGGTCGCCTGTGGTGCCGACGACAAGGATCGGCGGGGCGCCCTCGGCGCGGCCGGTCGGGTAGGGGTCGCTGCCGCCGGGCCATTCGGTGCAGGAGACCAGGCCGGCGGCGAGCGGTGCGCCGAAGAGTGGGTACCGCGTGCGCCACTCGGACTGGAGCTGGCGGATCCGCTCCAGGTCGGGGCGTTGTTCCTCGTCGGCGCAGTTGATGGCCAGGTTGGCGTCGAACAGGTTGCTGTAGTTGCCGTCGGAGTCGCGGTCGGTGTAGTTGTCGGCGAGCCGGAACACGTCGGTCGGGTTGCCCTCGTTCAGCCGGTCGATGGCCTGAGCGAGCTGCTCCCAGCCGGGCTCGGAGTACAGCGACGAGACGATGGCGTAGAAGATCCAGCCGGCGGTGGCCTCCCGGCCGTCGGCGGAGCGGACGGGGGAGATCTCGGCCTTGTCCATCGCCGAGGTGACAGCCGCCCGGGCGTCGGGGGCGATGGGGCAGCGGGCCGCGTTTGCCGCGCACCACCTGGTGAAGTTGTCGAAGGCGCGTTCGAAGCCCCTCGCCTGGCTCTCCGAACCTTCGATCAGACCTTGCCGGGGGTCGACGGCGCCGTCGAGCACAAGCGCCCGCACCCGCTGCGGGAACAGTTGGGCGTACGTGGCCCCCAGCAGGGTGCCGTAGGAGTAGCCGAGGTAGGTCAGCTTCTCGTCGCCGACAGCGGCCCGGATCGCGTCGATGTCGCGGGCCGCCTGCTCGGTGCCGTACAGCGGTAGCTGGTCGCCGTACTTGGCGCCGCACCCTTGACCGATCTGCTCGTTGAGCGCGACGAAGTCGTCGAACGACGCCTGGCTCTCCGGGTCGGGGTTGTAGCCGAAGACGGCGTCGAGGTCGGCGTCGGAGATGCACTCGACCGGGCTGGACCGGGACACCCCGCGCGGGTCGAAGCCGACGATGTCGAAGCGTTCGAGGATCGCGTCGGGCAGGCCGCCGTACTGTTCGCCGAAGGTGAGGTAGACGGCGGTGTCGACGCCCGAGCCGCCGGGGCCGCCCGGGTTGACCAGCAGGGAGCCGATCCGGTCGCGCTGGTTGGTGGAACGGGCCCGGAGCAGCGCGATCTCGAAGGTCTCACCGGCGCCCGGACCGGTCGTGGCGGCGCTGCCGCCCGCCCAGTCGCGCGGCACCTGGATGCGGGTGCATTCGTACCTGATGTCCGGAGCGCGTCGCCCGACCACCTCGTCGGCCACCTCCGGGCAGGATCGCCAGGTCGGCGCGGCCCCCGGTGCCGCGGCCTCGCCGTCGACGTCGGTGCGCGGCGCGAACGCCGGCAGCGTGCAGCCGGCGGTGAGCACCACGGCGGCGGTCAGGCCGGCCATGGTGAGCCGGAAACGGCGGGTCCGATCGGGCGTACGGGTCACGAACGAGCCTCCGTGATCAGATTGCCGGCCAAGCTATGCGGGCCCGGCCGGTACCGCCGGGTCACCCCGCAGCACCTGGTCCACGTCGAACCGGACCGGCCGGTCGAGTTGATCGTATCGGCAGGAGAGCGGGTCGCGGTCGGGTCGCCAGCGAACGAAGCGCGCGGTGTGTCGGAACCGGTCACCCTCCATCGCGTCGTACGCCACCTCGACCACCAGTTGCGGGCGCAGCGGCTCCCATTCCAGGTTCTTCGTGCCGGTCCAGCGGCTGACCCCGCCGGGGATGCGTTGCCCGCGTTCGTGGTCGCCGTGCACCCACGGGTGCTCGGGCCCGGCGTCGCGGTAGGGGGCCAGCTCGTCCAGCAGCTCGGCGCGGCGGGCCATGGTGAACGAGGCGCTCACCCCGACGTGGTGCAGCACCCCGGCGTCGTCGTAGAGGCCGAGCAGCAGCGACCCGACCACCGGACCGGACTTGTGCCAGCGGAACCCGGCGACCACCGCGTCGGCGGTGCGGGCGTGCTTGACCTTGGACATGAGCCGCTTGCCCGGCTCGTACGGCAGGTCGGCGGGCTTGGCGATCAGCCCGTCCAGGCCGGCGCCCTCGAAGACGTCGAACCAGCGGCGCGCCACCTCGGCGTCGGTGGTGATCTGGGTGACGTGCACCGGGGGTCGCACCCCGGCCAGCGCCTGCTCCAGCCGGGCCCGGCGGGTCGGGTAGGGGGCGTCGAGCAGGCTCTCGTCGTCGAGCGCGAGCAGGTCGAAGGCGACGAAGTCGGCGGGGGTCGTCTCGGCGAGCAGCTTCACCCGGGAGGCCGCCGGGTGGATGCGCTGGGCCAGCAGCTCGAAGTCGAGCCGGGGCTTCCCGTCCGGGCCGTCGCGGCGGATCACGATCAGCTCGCCGTCGACCGCGCAACGCGGCGGCAGTTGCCGGCGGGCCTGCTCGACCACTTCGGGAAAGTAGCGGGTCATCATCTTGCCGCCCCGGCTGGCCAGCTCCACCTCGTCGCCGTCCCGGAGGACGATGCAGCGGAAGCCGTCCCACTTGGGCTCGTAGGTCATCCCCGGGGCGGTGGGGATCGAATTGACGCTGCGGGCGAGCATCGGCTCCACCGGCGAATTGATCGGCAGGTCCACGGCGATCAGTCAATCAGACGGCACCGACAGTGGTGAGCCGGATCACGGTCGCCCGGTGGGCGGCCTGTCCGCATCTGACCCGTCACGTACTACCCGGGCGAATCGCAAAACCGCAGGTCAGAGCTACTTTCGCGAGGTGGCGGAGTGGGTGTGCGGGTGCTGCGGGCGGTGGCGGGTCAGCGTCGAGCTGATCCACGGCCGGTACGTGTACCGGTTGGTGCACACCTATCCCCGGCGCTTCGGCGGCGGCAAGAACGTGCTCGGCGAGGTGGGGTCGGTGGACGAGTTGGCCGAGCTGCTGCGTCGGCGTACCCCGGTCGACCTGGCCGACCTGCGCGAGGCCGCCTGATCCCGGCGTTCAGTAGTGGGCGAAGGATCGGATCGGGGCGCGCGGGCCGAACTTCGGCGCCTGCACGGCGGCGGCCTCCAGCAGCCAGCAGACCCGGCCCCGGTGGCCCCGGAACGGCTCCAGCAGCTCCAGCATCCGGGCGTCGTCGCCGCGCGGTTCGCCGGCCAGGGCCCAGGCGACCGTGTTGGGTACGTGGTAGTCGCCGACGCTCACCGCGTCCGCGTCGCCGTACGCGACCCGGACCACCTCGGCGGCGGTCCACGGCCCGATGCCCGGGATCGACCGCAGCAGCCGGGTGGCCTGGGTCGAGTCGGCGCATCGTTGCAGGCGGTCGGCCATCCGCGCGGCCCGGATCAGGGTCTCGGCGCGGCGCTGTTCCACTCCGAACGGGTGGAAGACCCAGTAGGGGGCGGCGGCGATCACCGCCGGGTCGGGTGGCAGCAGCAGCCGTAGCGGACCCGGGGCCGGCTCGGCGAAGTGGCGCACGGTCGCCGCGTACCCCCGGTAGGCCTCCTTGCCGGTGACCTTCTGCTCCAACACGGCCCGCAGCACCCGGGGAAATATCAGCCCGCTGGCCGGCATCCGTAGCCCCGCCTGCTGGCTGGCCAGCCGCGCCACGACGGGGTGGCTCGCGGCCAGCTCGGCGAACCCGGTCAGGTCGTCGCGGAGGCCGGCCGCCGCGTCGGCATGCTCGACCATCCAGCCGGCGCCCGGCCCGTGGCCCTCGGCGATCAGATCGCCGCCCTCGGGTCGCAGGGCGAGGGTGCCCGGTCCGTCGGGTGTGCGCGCCGCCCACCAGAAGACGCCCGCGATCAGCCGCGCGCACGGGTCGTACGGACTGAAGGTGAGCGGACGCACCGAGGCGGCGAAACGGTAGCCGGCTGGTGTTCGCAGGACCCGCCTCGTGGTTGGTGCCGTCCAGTTCACCGGCTCACTCTGCCACGCGAGCCGCCCGGGTCGACGAGGCGCACCCTCTGGTCCGCGTCAGGAACGCCGGTGGCCGGCCGCGCCATTGCTGGCTGCGGCCGGCCACCGACGTGCTGACGGATCAGTAGTCGTAGTCGGAGTCCGAATCGTTGGACTCGGTCTTCGACGGCGGGGCGACCGCCTTCGGGGTGCCCTTGGGCAGGCACTCCAGGTTCTTGCTGCCGTCCGGGTTGACCACGAACCAGGTGCCGCCGACGCCCTGGCCCTTCCAGGCGCCCGGCTTCTTGTCGCCGATGTAGGTGTAGAGCGGCCACCCGTCGAGGGTGATCTGGCGGGTGCCGTCCTCGCGGGTGATCGTGCCGACGTCGTCGTCGGAGACGCCCTTCAGCTCCGGGGCGCCGTCGGTTAGCGCCGGCGGCCACACCTCGGCGCACTGGCCGTCGCAGTTGGACGACGGCGGGTCGTTGGTGTCGCGGTCGAAGCGGTACAGGATGTATCCGTCCTGGTTGACCACGGCGCTGCCCATCCGGGGGAACTTCTTGCCGGTCAGGCTGTCGGTCAGTTCGACACCGTCGGGCAGGGGAGCGTCGGTCTCTTCCTCCGCGCCCGGTGACGCCGAGGCACCCGGCTCCGCGCTGGCCTCGGGGTCGGCGGTCACGCTGGGCTCGGCCGCGGCGACGGCGACCGGCTCGGCCGCGCCCGCGTCCGCCCCGTTGTAGCCTGCGGGAGCGCAGGCCGTAAGTGCGAACATGGCGCCCACGGCGATGACGGTTCGCTTCATCTGTGCCACGTGCCCTCCTCATACTTGGCAAGTTCACCGGGAGATACGGGACTAGCGCTGTCAAGGTTGAATCCGAAAGGGTGGGCAAGTTCACAAGTATCCATTGAACCGTCTGGGTTCTCTGTCCGTGTGAGTCCGTATCCCCAGGTCGCCGCGCCGCGCCCGACCGGGTGGGCCCGCAACGACGAAGGCCCGCCTCGATCGAGGCGGGCCTTTCGAACAGGTGGATCAGGCCGCTGGGACGGTCACCAGAGTGTCCGTGGCACCCCGCGAATCGATCTCCTGCACCTCGAACTGCTTGATGTTGTCCCGCTTCGTCGACGTGGCCGCCGACAGGGTGAGCAACTGCGTGTTGGCGTTCGTGCCGTACCCGCCGTCCGGCACCAACCAGGTGGAGACGACCTCGGTGGAGCCGTCGTCGCGTACCACCACCAGGCGGCAGGTGCGCGGCCCCGGCAGCTTGCCCAGGCTGAAGTCCATCTTCGTGCCGAAGTCCTTCGAGGTCAGCCAGAACGTCGCCTCGACACCGGTGGCCGGGTCGGTGACATCGACCTGCTCACCCTCCTGTTCGTTGCCACCCAAGCTAGGGCCGCTGGGGTTGCCGGTGCGGTCGGTCGGTGGGCCCACCGGAGCCGTGGTCGGCCCGGCGAACGGCGGTGCGGTGCTGCTGTCGGTGAGATTGCTGAACACCACACCGGTCAGCCCACCGAAGACCACCACGGCCGCCGCGGTCGCCAGGACCTGCCGGAACCGGGCTCGCCGACGATGCGTACGCAGCGCCACGAGCGTCCGGTCCAGCAGGACCGGATCCGAGTGGGTCTGCTCCAGCGCCGTGATCGACTCCTCGTCGATGTCGGAGAGCAGCCCGACCACCGGCACCATCGTCTCCAGCTCGGCGGCACAGGCCCAGCAGGTCGCGAGGTGTTCCTCGAACCGCTCCATGTCCTGTTCGTCAAGCACGCCGAGCGCGTACGCGGCGACGTCCATGTGGTCAACCCGGCTCATTCCGTCACCCCCCTCTCCTGCAGAGCTGTGCGCAGCGCGCGCAGCGCGTAGTAGACCCGCGACTTCGCGGTGCCCAGTGGCAGACCGAGCTCCTCGGCCGCCTCCGGCACCGTCCGGCCCCGGAAGTACGTCGCCACCAGGATCTCCCGGTGCGACTGACTCAACGTTCGCAGCGCGTCCGCCACCGTCATCGACCGGAGTACCCGGTCGGTGCTGTCGGCCTCGGCGAACGCGGTCAGGTCCCGGTCGTACGTCTCGGCCGGGCGGGCCTGCTCGCTGCGGTGTTCGTCGATGGCGATCCGTCGCGCCACCGTCACCAGCCACGGCCGTAGCGACCCCTGTCCCTGCGTGCCCAGCCGATGCGCGTTGCGCCAGGCCCGCAGCAGGGTCTCCTGGACGATGTCCTCGGCGCGCTGCCGGTCACCGCCGGTCAACCGCATCACGAACATCAGCAGCGGCCCGGCGTGTTCCGCGTAGAGCGTGCGGACCAACTGGTCGGAATGGGCGGCTTCGGTGGTAGAAGCCTGGTGGCGGCCAGGGGTGGGTCGCGGCGTCACCGGGCTATTCTGGCGAGCCGCCGCACGAGAGTCGACCCCACGGGTGGACGTGGTCGGCCGCGACTGGGACCGGGCGGACATCCAGTCCACCCGCACCCGGTCGCCCTGCCAACCGACCGCCAGTGCGTGCATGCAGACCTCCGACGTCCATGGACAGAAAGCCGTCCCCCCACGGGCATGGCTGCTGACTGGTACGGGAGGCAGCACCGAACGGATCAACGTTCGACGGAAAAAATCCCCGGCGGAGGTGGCGTCGAGTCGACGGCGTCGGCGTCGTGCACCACCGTGGCGCCTCCGGTGAAGCGATCGAGTTCCGCCTCGACCAGCACCCGGCCGGGAAACCAGTCACCGGCGGCCCGGCGCGTCAGCGCGGCCACCGGCGGATCCTGACGGCCGGCGAGCAGCACCAGATTGCCGTAGCGCCGCCCTCGCAGCACGGCGGCGTCGGCGACCAGACACGCCCGGGGTAGCACCGCCCGTACGGTGGCCACCTGCCCCCGGGCGTGGCGCAGCGGCGGCCCGTCGGCGATGTTTGCCAGATACCAGCCCGCCGGGTGCAGCACCCGGGCCGCCTCGGCCGCGTACTCCACCGAGGTCAGCCGGGCCGGTGTCCGGGCACCCGCGAAGACGTCGGCGACCACCACGTCGTAACTGGCCTCCCGGGACGAGGCGAGTACCGCCCGCGCGTCACCCACGCGTACCTTCAGGCGCGGATCGGCCCGCCACGGCAACGCCCGCCGCACCAGGTCGACGAGCGCCCCGTCCACTTCGACCACCCGCTGCGTCGAGCCCGGGCGGGTGGCCGCGACGTACCGGGGCAGGGTCAGCGCACCGCCGCCCAGATGCAGCACCCGCAGCGGGGCACCCGCCGGTGCCACCAGGTCGATCGCGGCGGCCAGTCGACGGACGTACTCGAACTCCAGGTGCGTGGGATCGGTCAGGTCCACATGCGACTGCGGCGCGCCGTCGAGCAGCAGCGTCCACGAGCCGGACCGGTCCCGGTCCGGCACCAGCTCGGCGAGCCCCGTGTCGACCGGCTCGATGATCCGGTCGGCGGCGCGACGCCGACCCATCAGCGGCCGGTCCGGGTGGCGGCGCGGGCGGCGACGGTCAGCGCGCGGTGCAGCAGGCGCGCGTCGCCCAGCCGGGAGCGCAGCAGCCGCTCCAATCCGGCGATCGGCACGAGGTTCTGCGGGGCCCGGGGATCCTTGTACGGGCTGGACGCGAACCGGGGCAGGGTGACCGCCGACAGGTCGGCCAACCGCACCGCCTCGGCGGTCTCCAGGTCGGCGGAGCATTCCAGCCGGACGATTCCCGCCCACGGCGCGCCCGCAGCCACCGGCAGCCGCAGATACCACGACCAGCCGCCCCAGGCGGTGCCGAGCCGGAACACCGGCGAGCGGTGGCCCGGTGGCAGACCGGTGACCACGGCGGTGAGCCGGGCGTCGAGATACTGGCTGTGCTGGGTCTTGATGTAGCCGAGGGTGCGCGGCAGCTGCCGCCGGTTACGCAACGGCCCGTCGACCACCAGCAGGTCGTCGTCGGTCCGCGCGGCGGCCGAGACCTGCACCTCAAGCGCAGTCAACGGCCCCTGCACCGCCGCCGGCAGCTTGGCCAGCTCACCGCTGCCGCTGACCCGGTGCACCGGGTAGCGGACGTTGCCGGCCACCACGTCGGTCGCCGACGGGCTGGCGGTGAACAGGCCACGCTCCACCGTGGCGCCGGCCAGTTGCGCGGCACCGCGATCCAGGTCGCACCGCACCACCCCGGCCGCGTACGAGGCGGCCAGCCCGGGAAACGAACCGCCGTCCTCCTCGGCCGTCCAGATGCTGGCGTCGATCCGGCGTACCCCGTCGACAAGCAGCACCACGTCCGGTGCCCGGACCTCCGGACGGGGGCCGATCGCCCGCCAGTCCACCACCGGCAGCTCGTGCTCCGCCTCGACCTGGGCGCTGCTCGGCGCGGCCGGACCGGCCGGCGCGGCCTCGAACGACGCCCCGTAGCCCGGATCCCAGGCATCGACGAAGAAGCGGTTCACGTCCGCATCACCGGCCGGTCCGTTCCACCCGGGCCGAGCGGGCATCCTTGTGCACCTCGAAGCGGACCGGGATGCGCTCGGCCAGCGCCGGCACGTGGGTGACCACGCCGACCATCCGGTCGCCCCGGGCGGCGAGGTTCTCCAAAGTGGCGGCGACCGTGTCGAGGGTGGCCGCGTCGAGGGTGCCGAAACCCTCGTCCAACACGATCGACTCCAGGCTGGCCGCGGTGGTGGACATCCCGGCCAGCTGCTCGGACAACGCCAACGCCAGCGCCAGCGACGCCTGGAACGTCTCACCGCCGGAGAGTGTCCGCACCCCCCGACGCAGCCCGGCGTCGTGGTGGTCGACCACGAAGAACTCGCCCTTGTCGTGGACCAGGTCGTACTGACCGCCGGAGAGTTCCCGCAGGATCCCCGACGCACCGTCGACAAGCAGATCCAGCGCCTCGGCCAGCAACCACCGCTCGAAGTTGTTCGCCCGCAGGTGCCCCGCCAACGCCCGAGCCACCTGCGCCTCGCGTTCGTGCCCGGCCCGCTGCTCCCGCAGCGCCCCGGCCTGCTCGCGCCGCTCGGTCAGCCGGCGCAGCTCGGCCTCGGCCCGCTCCACCGCGACGGTGGCGGCGCGCACCGGGTCGTCCGGGGCGGGCAGCCCGGCGTGAGCGAAGATGCCGGCGATGCGGTCCGCCGCCGCGCCGGCCGCCGTCTCCGCCTCGACCACGGCCGTGGCCAGCCCGTCCCGCTCCGACCGGCGGTGCTGCGCCTGGTCCCGCGCCCACTCGGCCAACGTCGCCCAGGCACCGGCGACATCGTCACGGTCGGTGGCCGGCGGCCCGAACCGGGCCACCGCGTCGCGGGCGCCGTCGAAGCTGCGCCACGCCGTCCGCAGCCGATCCTGCGCCGCCTCCACCGCCGCCCGAGCCTGCCGGGCGGCGTCACGGCCGGCACGGACCGCCGTGGTCGCCTCGTCCAGCCCCTGCCGCAGCCGGGCCAGCTCCGTCAACCGCGCCCGCAGCGCCTCGGCGGTCGCCGCCCCGGCCAGCCGTTCATCCAGCTCGGCGAGTCGGGCCCGCAGCCCGTCATGTTCGGTACGGGCGCGCAGCAACACCCGCTCCAGGTCACGCGCGGCAGCGTCCCGCTCGGCGACGACCTTCCTGGCCGCCTCGCTCGCCGCCCGGGCCGCCTTGCCGGCCGCCACCGCCCGCGCCACCGCCGAACCGGTCGGAATCGCCGGCACCCGGGCCACCGTCTGCTCGCAGACCGGGCAGGCGTCGCCGTCGGTCAGGTGGGCCCGCAACGCCGTCGCCTGGTCGGCGGTCTTCGCCTCCTCGTGCGCCTGGAACGCCGCCGCCAGTTCCGCCTCGGCACGCTCCGCCGCCGCCTGCGCCCCGGTGAGGGCCCGCACCGCCGCGTCGTGCTCGCCGCCGGCCGCCTCCATCCCGGCCCGCACCTGCTCCGCCTGAGTGGACAACTGCTCCCGGTCGGCGTACGCCCGCAGCAGCATCCGCAGGGCGCTCTCGTCGCCGGCGGCGGTCAACTCGCCGCGCAGCTTCTCCTCGCGCTCCTCGGCCAGCGACACCGCGGTCGCCGCCGCGTCGGATTCGGCCCGGGCGGCGGTCACCGCCCGGGCCACCTCGGCCACCCCGTCCGGCGCTCGAACCTCGTCCAACGCGGCCAGTTCGGCGTCGAGCGTGGCCAGCGCCGCGTTGGCCTCCCGCACCGTCGTGCGTGCCGCTTCCAGTTCCGGTACGGCGGCGGTCACCGAACCGGCCAGCTCCCGCATCCGGTCGACCTGACCGGTGGCCAGTTCCAGCGCGTCGTCGTCGACGTCGGCCAGCCCGGCTAGCAGCTGATCGACCGCCTCCAGCTTCGCCTCCGCCTGCCCGGCCCGGGTGGTGGCCCGCTGCTGCACCTGCTCGTACACGCCGAGACCGAGCAGGTTGACCAGGATCTGCTGCCGGGTGGCCGGGCGGGCGTGCAGGAAGTCGGCGAATTGGCCCTGCGGCAGCACCACGCAGCTGGTGAACTGCTCGTACGGCAGGCCGACAGCGGCCAGCACGGCGGCGTCCATCTCCGCTGGGGTGCCGGCCACCACCTCGCCCAGATCCTCCGGGCTGAGCCCGGTGTCCAGCTTCGTGACGTCGAATCCGTCAGGCATCAGCTGCAACCCGGCACCGGCGGTCTTGACGTTGCCCCGGCTGTCCCGGCGCACCACCCGGGTGGCGACGTAGCGGGCCCCACCGGACTCGAAGACCAGCCGGACCCGCGCCTCGGTGGCCGACGGAGCGAGCGCGTTGCCCAGCCCTCGGGTGCCGCCCCACCGGGGCACCGTGCCGTAGAGCGCGAAACAGATCGCGTCAAGCACCGTGGACTTGCCCGAACCGGTCGGCCCGACCAGGGCGAAGAAGTCGGCGTCGGTGAAGTCGATTGTGGTCTCGTCGCGGAAGACGGTGAAACCCGCCAGGTCCAGTCGCATCGGCCGCATCAGTGATCGACCTCCTCGAGCAGCTCGTCGAAGAGTTCCCGGACGCCCTCGTCGGCATGCCCCCGGCTGTCCAGGTAGTCGGCGAACAACTGCCGGGGCGAGCGGCCGGACCGTTGGGCCACCCGGGTGCCGGTGCCGGGCGCCGGCACCAGCTCCGGGTCGATCCGGATCTCCAGGGCCCGGGGAAGCAACTGCTGCACCTCCTCGCGCAGGCCGGCGCGGGGCTGCTCGCGCACGTACACCCGCAGCCAACCCTCCGGCGCAGTGATCTCGGCGAGTTGGGCGAGGGTGCCGCGTACGGTGCGCAGCGCGGTGGCCGCGGTCACCGGTTCCTCCCGGATCCGCGCCGCCGTGGTCGCGGTGACCTCGACCAGGGTCACCGCAGGGACGTTCTCCTGCTCGCCGAAGTCGACCGCGAGCGGGGCACCGCTGTAGCGGATCGGGCACGGCCCCTGCACCCGCTGGGCGCGGTGCAGGTGCCCGAGCGCCACGTAGTGCGCGGTGCCGGGAAAGACCGAGGCGGGCACCGCGTAACCCATGATGGTGTGCGCGTCCCGCTCGCCGCCGCCGGTGGCCGCGCCGACCACGGTGAGGTGGGCGGTGACCAGGTGCACCCGGTCCGGCTCGTCGAAACCCTCGGTCAGCCGGGCCAGGATGCGGCCCAGATGGTCGGCGTACGTCTGGGTGGTCTCGGCGGCGGTCAGCTCGTACATCTCCACCGCGCGAACCGCGTACCGCTGGGACAGGAACGGCAGGGCGGCCAGCCGCCAGCGTTCCCCGCCGGCGGTGGTGCCGTCGATGACGTGTTCGGCCGGATCCTCCCGTACGCCGCCGCGCAGGGTGATGCCGGCGGCCTCGGCCCACGGGCGCAGCGCGTCCAGGGCCGGACCGTTGTCGTGGTTGCCGCCGATCGCCACCACGTCCGCGCCGGTGCGGCGCAGCGCGGTCAACGCCCGGGTGACCAGACGGGTCGCCTCCGGGGTCGGTGCCGCCGTGTCGTAGAGGTCACCGGCGATGACGACCAGGTCGGGCTGCTCCCGGCGGGCGATCTCGACGACCCCGGCCAGCACCTGCTTGTGCTCCTCGGCCCGCGACTGCCCCTTGAGGACCTTGCCCACGTGCCAGTCGGAGGTGTGCAGGATCTTCATTGACCAAGCCTCTGCGCTAGAACGGGATGTCGTCGTCGGCGCCGCCGCCGGAGCCGACGACCGCGAACGGATCGGCGGACTGGGTGATCGACCGCAGGGTCTGTGACGGCGCGGCCCCCGCCTCGGAGACCCGGGTCGCCCAGGCGGGGAACGGGAACTCCAGACAGAGCGGCACCGGGATGTCCGGCTGGTTGACGAACATCGTGCCCGGCTTGGCCAGCAGCGCGCGTTGCCGCTGGGCGGGCGGGAGGAAACCGTACTCAGGGCGGGACGCCTCGGCCGGATCGAGCCGGCCCACCACCCGGATGGCCGAGTTGGTGACGATGCGTCGTTCCACCTCACTTGCGGTCTGCTGCGCGCCGATCAGGATCACCCCGAGCGAACGGCCCCGCTCGGCGATGTCGAGCAGCACCTCCTTGATCGGGGAGGATCCCTCCCGGGGGGCGTACTTGTTCAGCTCGTCGAGCACCACGAACAGCAGCGGCTTGGCGGTGCCGGCCTTCTCCTTGCGCTCGAACTCGCTCTTGAGCGTCACACCGACCACGAAACGTTGCGCCCGGTCCGGCAAATTGTGCAGGTCCACCACGGTGACCTGGGCACTCTCGGCGGTGTTGATGCTGTGCGGGCGGCGGGTGGCCAGGTCGCCCCGGATCAGCCGGGACAGGTCCTTCTTGCTGCCGATCAACCGGCGGGCGAACGCGTTCACCGTGCCCAGCCCCACCGCGCTGCCCGCCCAGTCGCCGCGGGTCTCGTCGTCGCTGAGCTGCTCGACGATGTGGTCGACAAGGTCGCCGTAGCTGCCCAGGCGGACGCCGTCGATGCTGACCCCACCGTCGGCGGGCTGGGCGTAGCGGGCCAGGTGGGCGGCGACGGAGTGGACCACCATCGTGTACTGCTGCCGTTCGTCGTCGGCGTCGGCGAAGACGTACGGCAGCAGACGGTCGGCGCAGAACTCGGTGAGCGTCCAGTAGAAGCTGTCCACGCCGGTGAGCCGACTGCTCACGTCCGGCGTGC
Organism: Micromonospora sediminimaris; assembly: GCF_016863575.1. Lineage (NCBI taxonomy): Bacteria > Bacillati > Actinomycetota > Actinomycetes > Micromonosporales > Micromonosporaceae > Micromonospora > Micromonospora sediminimaris. Next base: position 42,971 of record NZ_BOPD01000037.1, on the reverse strand, counting down.
CCGAGGAGTCACCGACCCGGGGCGGGGCGTAGACCCGTACGTCGGGGAAGGCGTCCGCGGCCAGGCCGAGCCGGGCGTACGCGGCCCGGGTCGGATCGTCGAGCCGGGCGTTCGGATGGTCGAGGAAGAGCAGGTCCTCGCCCTTCACATTGAAGATCAGGGCCTTGGCGTTCACCGCGTCGCCGCCGAGCTGGCCGCTGCGGAACACCGAGTAGAGAAGAAAGGTGGCGAAGCTGGTCTTGGTGGCCACCCCGGAGATGCCGGAGATCGACACGTGCGCGCCCCGGCTGCCGTCGAGGAAGTCGGCGTTCAGATAGACAGGCACCCCGTCCCGGCCGGTGCCCATCGGGATCCGCCGTTCCATCCGGTCGAAGTGCAGCGCCCGGGCCCTTGCGTCGCCCTCCGCCCGGTGCACCACGGCACCCGGCTGCGGCGGCACGTAGAACTCCGGGTCGACCCGGGTGGTGGTGATCTCGGCGGCCTCCTGCACCATCGCCGGCAGCGTGCCGTCGGCGATGGCGAAGACGTCGGAGTCGAACTGCGCGCCCTCGTGCCGCGCCCGGACCTGGGTGACCACCCCGGCGATGGTCACCGGCTCCCGGTCGGGCAGCTCCCGCCGGGTCACCACCACGTCGTCGAGCTGGAGATAGCTGCCCGGGGCGACCGCCGTCCAGAACTGCAGGGGAGTGGCGTCGGCGGTGCCCAGCACCCGGCCCACCCCCTCGCCCGGGCCGTCGAACCCCTGGTCGGTCATCAAGCAACTCCGCTCGGCTGGTCGTCGCGGTCGGCACACACGCCCTGCATCCTGCCGGAGGAGTACGACAGGCCGCCACGCGACGCGGCGCAGGCCACGTAACGACCTCGCGCCGAACGCGCACGGCGATCGGTTCCTGACGGCGGGTGTCCGGGCCTCGTTGCGCCAAGCCGCCAAGCCGCCAAGCCGCCATGCCGCGAGGTCGCGGAGCCGCCGCGCCGTCAGGGCGTCGGGTGCAAGCTGGTGCCGGTGGCGGGCCGTAACCGACCGGCCAGGTCCCGCACGGCCGCCTCGTACGCCTCGTCGGTGTGGTACGGCCAGTGCCGGTTGATCGGCGGCGGGACGGTGTCGTCGGGTGGCACGGTGATGCCACGCGGGTCGCGCAGCCGCCTGTCGACAGTGCCGGCGGGGCCGGCGACGTGTGGCCGCTGGCCGGGGCGGTGGGCCGAGAAGATCGGCCCACCGACCGAGTCGGTGTCCCGCCACAGGTTCACCCACCGCCACCCGACCCGGTCGCCAAGTTCGACAAGGATCGGGTCGCCGAAGAAGGCCGGGCACAGGCGGGCGTACACCCGATGCAGGGGGCTGCCGTGGGTCAGCAGCGCCACCCGGGGCAGCACTCGGGACGGCAACTGGAGCAGGGTGGCGGCGGCCAGTACCGAGCCGTGGCTGTGCCCGGAGAGGATCACCCCACCGTGGTCGGCGAGCGCCGCGACCCGCTTGGCCAGTTCCGGTACGGCCCGCTCGGCGTAGCAGGGCGGCGCGAACGGGTGCACGGTGCGCGGCCAGAACGTGCCGAGGTCCCAGATCGCCGCCACCGTGCGCCGGGTCTCCTCGGAACGGTAGGAGAACACCCCGAGCACCACGATGCCGAGCGCAACCAGGCCGATGACGTACATGCCCACATCGGTCGCGAGGGCCAGGTCCGTGGCCGCCTCACCATCGGTGCCGGCCAGCCGTCGGCTCAGCTGCGACGGCCCGACCCCGATCAGGTCCAGTGCGACGACGGTGACGCCGACCACCGACAGCACCAGGAACACGGTGAGCACCGGCCCCAGGTGCTCGGCGATCGCGGCCCGCGCGATGATCTCTCGGACGTCCTCGCGTCGGGACCGGGCCTCCGGCGGCGGGTCGGGGAAGTCCCGCTGGATGATCTCCTCGGCCATCCGGCGTCGCTGCCGGCGGGTCACTGCGATCCGCCAGAGCACCGTGGCGGCGACGACCAGGACTGTGATCAGCCCGGCCAGGGCCGCCCAGCGGTAGGAAACCGGCGGTTCCAGCGGCGGCGCGCCAGGGGGGTTCTGCCGGGCCGGGTTCGGGATCTCGCCCCGGTCGAGCAGGTCGGCGACCCGGTAGACGAGGGCGGCGGCGAATCCGTACGAGGCGGCGACCGCCATGGCGGCGAAGACCGGGCTGGCGAGCCCACCCAGCCACGAGGTCCTGGCGGTCGAGCTGTGTCGGCGCTGGAGCAGGGTCACCGCGACGAGCGCGCCGAGCAGCGCGGCCTGGATCGCCACCAGCGCGGCCACCGCGTCTGCGTGACCGGGCAACTGCCCGCGTGGCGGCTCCGGCTCCAACGGCACCGCGCTGTAGGCGAGAGCCAGCACGGTGAGCGTGATGGCGCCGATCCGCAGCGGTCGGACGCCGCGCAGGTCGACCGGGCCTCGACCCGCTCCGTCCGGTGCGACCCGTGCCGGCCGGAGAAGCAGCACGGCACAGGCCACCAGCAGCAGCCAGGCGGCACCGAAGAGCAGGTAGCCGACCGCAGTGGGATGCACGTAGATCAGGGCGCCGAGCAGGCTGACATCGAGCACGCCGAGCCCAACCGCGACGTGGATGGCGCGCAGCCTGCGTACCACCAGTTCGTCGTTCCAGAATCCGGGGCTGTCGACCCGATCCTCGCCGCCGACGGTGCGGTCCTGTCCACGGGCGGCCGGAAATGCCTCGAACACCCGGGCGGAGCGTTCGCCGAGCCACCAGAGCAGCCGCAAGGCACCGATCGGTATCAGAGCGAGCAGTGCCAGACGGGGTCCGAGCGGCAGGTCGCCAAGCCACGACAGATAGCTGCGACCGCGCAGGCAGGGCTGGTAGGGAATGCACTGCCAGCCGATGATGTCGATGGTCACGCCCACCATGGAGAGCGTGAACGCGGCGGTCAGGGTCGCGGCGAGCAGGCGGCACAGCGGGCCGATCACACCGCCGGCCCCACCGGTTGCCGGCCGCGTCCACACCGCGAGGTTGACAAGCATGAACGGCAGCAGGAACAGCAGCGACGCGGTACGCACGGCGCCGCCGGCGGTCAGCGCCCCCCAGCGGTACGCCTCGACCCGCAGCGCCTGCGGCCGGTCGCTGACGCCGAAGCCGGGCCGGGGGCGGTAGAAGCCGGCGTTGTCGTCGCCGGCGACCCTGGTCACGACCGGATGGTCCAGCAGTGTTTCGGCGGCGGCTCCGGAGACCCCGTGGACCCGTAGCTCGACCACCTCGTACGCCACGTCTCCGCCCTCCGGCAGCCGCCGATACCGGTTCACGGTAGTGAGCTGACCTGCGCTTTCGCGGTCTTTTCGACAACTCGTGGCGGCGGCCGCAGCGGTGGTGGCGGAGCGGCCGGTCAGTGCCGGGCGTGGCGGAGCAGCAGGGTGCCGTCGTCGGCGCGAAGGACGTGCCGCAGCGGCAGGTGCCGGGCGGGACTCGGGTCACCGGCGGTGATCCGGCCGGGCCCGGCCCCGGCGAGCAGCGGTGCGATCGAGAGGCACACCTCGTCGACCAGGTCGGCGGCGGTGAGGGCGCCGAACAGGTGCGGACCGCCCTCGCAGAGCAGTTGACCGAGCCCGCGACGGCGCAGTTCGGCCAGGCCGGCGACCAGGTCGACCCGGTCGTCACCGAGGCGTACCAGGTCGGCCACGGCGGTCAGGCCGGGAGGTGCTGTCGCGTCGCGGCGAGTCAGCACCACCGGGCGCACGGGCGCGTCGGCGAAGGCGGCCTGGGCCGGATCGAGGTCGAGGGTGCCGGAGACCACGACCAGGGTCGGATACTCGGTCAGCCCGTGCGCACGTCGCCAGGCCCGGCGTCGCTCGTCGAGCCGGATCGCCCGGTAACCCTCGTGGCGCAGCGTGCCGGCGGCCACCAGCAGCGCGTCGCAGAGCATCCGGAGCAGCCCGAAGACCCGCTTGTCGGGTGCGCCGGACAGCCCGGCCGAGTAGCCGTCGAGACTTACCGCGCCGTCGACGCTGGTCACGAAGTTCATCCGCAGGTGTGGCCGGTCGGCGCGGCCGTACCGGGCGATGAGCGTGTCGTCGTCCACCGGCTCGGGTGACGGGTCCGGCCAGAGGACGGAAATCGGCGCTCCGTCGTTCATTCGCCGGCCGGACCGGTGACGGGAGGGGTCGGTCGGGGGGTACGGTGCTGGCAGTCGCACCAGTTCCGGCCCGGGCAGTCGTCGTGCCGCCGCGCCCGGCACGCTCGGCAGATCATGCTCGCAGCCTATGCCGAGGGAGGATGGGACACCCATGCCGCGTCAGATCTTCCAGCTGAGGATGTCCCTGTCCGGGGTTCGTCCGGTGATCTGGCGCCGGGTGCTGGTACCCGGCGGTTACACCCTGGACCGGCTGCACCGGGTGGTGCAGCACGCGATGGGCTGGCGCGACTGTCACCTGCACTCGTTCGAGATCGACGGCGTGCAGTACGGCGAACCCGACCCCGACGGCGAGCTGGCCCTGCACGACGAGTTGGACGTCCGGTTGGACGCGGTGGTCGGCAAGGGCAGCCGGTTCCACTACACGTACGACTTCGGCGACTGGTGGGAGCACGACCTGCTGGTGGAGGACGCCCTGACGGCCGAGGCGGACGAGCGCTATCCGCGCTGCCTCGACGGGGAGCGGGCCTGCCCACCGGAGGACGTCGGCGGACCGCAGGGCTACCTGGTGCTGCTCGCCGCGTTGGTCGAGCCGGGCCATCCGGAGCACCAGACGATGCGGGACTGGGTGGGTGCCGGCTTCGACCCGGCGGCCTTCGACGCCGGTCGGGTGGACACCCTGCTGCGTCGTCTCTGCTGAACACCGCTTCCGGATCGCAACCCAGCTGCGTTTCCCGATTGTTTGCCGGGTCAAACGAGCTGCGTGGTAACGATCTGGGATCGCTCCCACTGGACTATTGACACTCCCGACACCTGCCGGCAATCTCATGGGAGCGTTCCCAAGAGGCGTGGATCACATGGCGCGCCCTTGGGCGCCGACCCCGGCTGACGCAGCCGGTGTCGGCAGGCGCTGCGGCACCCCCCACCACAGACAAATGCAGCCTCACCATCGAAAGAGGGGTCAGGATGAGCCTCACCACGCGGCGTTCCCGCATGGCGGCAGCCGCCCTGGCCGCGATCACCGCTATCGGCGGTCTCGCGGCTTGCGGCAATGACGACGACACGCCGGCCGAGGGCGAGAAGCCCGCGAAGCTGGTCGTCGACACCTTCGGCGAGTTCGGCTACGACGAGCTCGTCAAGCAGTACGAGCAGCAGACCGGCATCAAGATCGAGCTGCGCAAGACCGCACAGCTCGGCGAGTACCGGCCGAAGCTGGTCCGTTACCTCGCCACCGGCAAGGGCGCGGCCGACGTGACCGCCCTGGAAGAGGGCATCCTCAACGAGTTCAAGGCCAACCCGCGCAACTGGGCCGACCTGACTCCGCTGGTGTCGTCCGAGATCACCGACGACTACCTGCCCTGGAAGTGGGAGCTGGGCAAGGCACCGGACGGTCGGCTGATCGGCCTGCCGACCGACGTCGGCAGCCTCGCGGTCTGCTACCGCAAGGACCTCTTCGAGGCCGCCGGCCTGCCCACCGATCGGGAGGCGGTCTCGGCGCTCTGGCCGGACTGGAACGGCTTCCACCAGGCTGGCCAGAAGTACAAGCAGGCCACCGGCAAGGCGTTCGTCGACTCGATCACCGCCGTCTCCAACGGCGTGCTGTTCCAGCAGGGCAGCGACCTGTTCTACGACAAGGAGAACAACATCATCGCGGACTCCAGCCCCGCGGTGAAGTCTGCCTGGGACACCGCCACCTCGATGGTGGACATCTCCGCCAAGGCGTCCACCTGGTCGCCCGAGTGGTCCGGCGGCTTCAAGCAGGGCACCTTCGCGGCCACCTTCTGCCCGTCCTGGATGCTCGGCATCGTCGCGGACAACTCCGGCGAGGAGAACAAGGGCAAGTGGGACGTGGCGGCCGTGCCGGGCGGCGGCGGTAACTGGGGCGGCTCGTGGCTGGCCGTGCCGGAGCAGAGCAAGTACCCGGAGGAGGCGGCGAAGCTCGCCGAGTTCCTGACCAACGCCACCAGCCAGGTGGAGGCCTTCAAGGCCAAGGGCCCGCTGCCCACCAACCTGGAGGCGCTGAAGAACGAGGCCTTCCTCAGCTACACCAACGAGTACTTCAGCAACGCGCCGACCGGCAAGATCTTCGGCGAGAGCGTCGCCCAGATCCAGCCGATCCACCTGGGCCCGAAGCACCAGGCGGTCAAGGAGAACGCGTTCGAGCCGGCGATGCGGGCGTTCGAGAACGGGCAGGCCAGCAAGGATGCGGCCTGGGAGCAGTTCACTAAGGACGCGCAGACCCAGGGCGTCTTCTGAGTGATTCCCTTCCGGTGGCGTTCGGGACTACCCGGACGCCACCGGTCGGTCCCCACCGCGCAGCATCCTGCGTGAGGGCCCCCGGGCCTCGCTGGAAAAGGAAACTCGAATGAGCGAGCGTAAGCGAGCGAATCATCACCTCAGTGCCGTGGTGCCTCGTGGCGGCACGGAGCGCAGCGGAGTGTCGTCATGAGCCTGTCGGCCACGACGGCACCGCCGTCGCCAGCAGCACCACCCCCCGATGTCCCCGCCCGGCGCCGCCGGGGCTATCTCTTCAACCGCCTGGATCTCAAGTACTCCCCGTACCTCTACATCGCGCCGTTCTTCCTGATCTTCGGAGCCTTCGGGCTGTACCCGATGCTGCGCACCGCCTGGATGTCGCTGCACGACTGGGACATGGTCGGCGAGCACACGTTCATCGGGCTGGACAACTACACCGAGTTGTTCTCCGACGAATACTTCTGGAACGCGCTGGTCAACACGTTCGGCATCTTCGCCCTGTCGACCATCCCGCAGCTGCTGATGGCGCTGTTCCTGGCGAATCTGCTCAATCAGACCCTGCTGCGCGCCAAGACCTTCTTCCGGATGGCCATCTTCGTGCCGAACGTGGTTTCGGTGGCCGCCGTCGCGATCGTCTTCGGCATGCTGTTCCAGCGCGACTTCGGCCTGTTCAACTGGCTGCTCGGCCTCATCGGGGTGGACCAGATCGACTGGCGTGCGCAGGAGTGGAGTTCCTGGACCGCGATCGCCACGATGGTCAACTGGCGGTGGACCGGCTACAACACCCTGATCCTGCTCGCCGGCATGCAGGCCATCCCGAAGGATCTGTACGAGGCGGCCGCGATCGACGGGGCCAGCCCGTGGCGGCAGTTCTGGCAGATCACCCTGCCGATGCTCAAGCCCACCTTCATCTTCGTGGTCATCCTCTCCACGATCGGCGGCATGCAGCTGTTCACCGAGCCGCTGCTCTTCGCCAACGGCAGCATCATCGGCGGCAACCAGCGGGAGTTCCAGACGCTGGCGATGTACATGTACGAGAAGGGCATCTACAACCTGAGTACCGCAGGTTACGGAGCCGCGGTCGCCTGGGCGATCTTCATGATCATCGTCCTCGTGTCGCTGATCAACTTCATACTCGTCCGCCGCGCGGCCAAGTGAGGAGAGATCGATGATCTCGGCTTCAAAGCGCCTGTGGCGCACCAGTCCACTGACCTACATGGCGCTCGTCCTGGCGGCGTTGCTGTCGATCTACCCCTTCTACTACATGATCGTGATCGGCACCCGGAGCCTGGAGTCCATCAACGACGTGCCGCCGCCGATGACCCCGGCCGGCGCGTTCGGTGACAACTTCGGGCGGGTGCTCGACAACGACGCGGCCAACTTCCTCAAGGGCCTGATGAACTCGATCATCGTCTCGTCGGTGGTCACCGTGTCGGTGGTGCTCACCGGCTCCCTGGCCGGCTTCGCCTTCGCGAAGCTGCGCTTCCGCGGTCGCAACGTGCTGCTGCTGGCGATCATCGTCACCATGATGATCCCGACCCAGATGGGCCTCATCCCGCTCTGGAGCATGATGCAGTCGCTGGGGTGGTACGACACCCTCTACGCGGTGACCGTGCCGTTCCTGGTCAGCGCCTTCGGCGTCTTCATGATGCGGCAGTACGCCAGCCAGGCGATCTCCGACGAGCTGATCGAGGCCGGCCGCGTCGACGGTGCCAGCACCTTCCGGATCTACTGGAACATCGTGCTGCCCGCGCTGCGCCCAGCGGCCGGCGTGCTCGGTCTGCTCACCTTCATGGAGACCTGGAACTCCTTCCTCTGGCCGTACGCGATCCTCACCCCGGAGAACCCGACCCTGCAGGTCTCGCTCTCCTTCCTCTCGTACGCCTACTACACGGACTATTCCCAGGTCTTCGCCGCCACGGCGGTCGGCACCATCCCGCTGGTGCTCGTCTTTCTTCTCTTCGGCCGCCAGATCATCGGCGGGATCATGGAAGGTGCAGTCAAGTCGTGAGCAACCCCGCCACCCCGCCCGCCGTCGGCGTCCTCGACGAGCGTCCGCCACTTACCTTCCCGCCCGGCTTCCTCTGGGGCGCGGCGACCGCCGCGTACCAGATCGAGGGCGCGGCGAACGAAGGCGGTCGGACCGCGTCGATCTGGGACACCTTCAGCCACACCGAGGGTCGGACGGTCGCCGGGCACACCGGCGACGTCGCCTGCGACCACTACCACCGGCTCAGCGACGACGTCCGGCTGATGGCCGAGCTCGGGCTGAAGTCGTACCGGTTCTCGGTGTCCTGGCCCCGGGTGCAGCCGGGCGGGTCGGGTCCGGCGAACGCCGAAGGGCTCGACTTCTACCAGCGGCTGGTCGACGAGCTGCTGGCCAACGGGATCGAGCCCTGGCTCACCCTCTACCACTGGGATCTGCCGCAGGAGTTGGAGGACGCCGGTGGCTGGCCGGCCCGGGACACCGCCGCCCGGTTCGCCGACTACTCGCTGTTGGTGGCGGACGCGCTGGGCGACCGGGTGAAGTACTGGACCACGCTCAACGAGCCCTGGTGCTCGGCCTTCCTCGGGTACGGCTCCGGGGTGCACGCCCCGGGCCGCTCCGACGGGGCCGACGCGGTCCGTGCCGGACATCACCTGATGCTCGGCCACGGGCTCGCCGTGCAGGCGCTGCGTACGGCGGTGCCGCAGGCGCAGCTCGGGGTGACCGTCAACCTGTACCCGGTCACCCCGGCCAGCGACTCGCCGGGCGACGTCGACGCGGCCCGGCGGATCGACGCGCTGGCCAACCGGTTCTTCCTCGACCCGATCCTGCGCGGCGCCTACCCGGACGACCTGGTGGCCGACCTGGCGAAGGTCACCGACTTCAGCCACGTTCACGACGGTGACCTGGCCACCATCTCCACCCCGCTGGACGTGGTGGGCGTCAACTACTACAGCCGGCACGTGGTGGCCGCGCCGATCCCCGGCGAGCAGCCGGAGGCATACTGGCGGGACCAGGCCTGCTGGCCGGGCAGCGAGGACGTCCGGTTCGTAACCCGGGGGGTCCCGGTGACCGACATGAACTGGGAGATCGACGCTCCCGGGCTGGTGGAGACGCTGCGCCGGGTTCACGAAGAGTACACGGACCTTCCGCTCTACGTGACCGAGAACGGCTCGGCCTTCGTCGACGAGGTAGTCGAGGGTCAGGTCGACGACGTCGACCGGCTGGCCTATTTCGACGCCCACCTGCGCGCCTCCCACGAGGCGATCAGCGCGGGCGTCCCCCTGCGGGGATACTTCGCCTGGTCGCTGATGGATAATTTCGAGTGGGCCTGGGGCTACACGAAGCGGTTCGGCATGATCTACGTCGACTACGACAAGCAGACCCGCATCCCCAAGTCCAGTGCCAGGTGGTACGCGGAGGTGATCCGACGCAACGGTCTGGCCGCACAATAGGGCGATGGCCAGCCAGTAACGGGCGGCCCGGCACCAGCGCTGGTGAAGGTGCCGGGGCCGCCTGACGTCGGAGGAGCAGACGATGACAACGCAGCGCACCCGGTCGCTCGGGCGGCCGACGCTCGACGCGGTTGCCGCCCGCGCCGGGGTGGGCCGCGGCACGGTCTCCCGGGTGGTCAACGGCTCCCCGCAGGTGAGTCCGGAGGCCCGGGCCGCCGTGCAACAGGCCATTGCCGAACTGGGGTACGTACCCAACCGCGCGGCTCGGGCGCTGGTCACCCAGCGGACCGACTCGGTTGCCCTGGTGGTCAGCGAGTCCGGTGAGCGGATCTTCGCCGAGCCGTTCTTCGCCGGCATCGTCCGGGGGATCAGCTCCGCCCTGCTGGAGACGCCGTTGCAGCTCTGGCTGGCCATGGCCCAGTCGCCGCTGGAGCGGGAGCGGGTCGAGCACCACCTGACCAACCAGCACATCGACGGCGTACTGCTGCTGTCGCTGCACGACGACGATCCGCTGCCCACCCTGCTGGAGGAGCGTGGCCTGCCCACCGTGCTCGGCGGGCGGCCCGCGCGGATGCTGCACCCCGAGGCGCAGCCCGCCTCGTTCGTCGACGTCAACAACGCCGGTGGGGCACGCCAGGCGGTCGAGTACCTCGCCGGTCGGGGACGGCGGCGCATCGCCACCATCGCCGGCCCGCAGGACATGGGCGCCGGCCTGGCCCGGTTGTCCGGCTATCGGGATGCGGTCCGCACCGCCGGGTTCGGCGTCAACCCCGACCTGATCGCGTACGGCGACTTCAGCGAGGAGAGCGGCGCGACGGCCATGCGGGGGTTGCTGGAGCGCTGCCCCGACCTGGACGCCGTCTTCGTGGCCGCCGACCTGATGGCCTTCGGTGCCATGCGGACGCTGCGGGAGGCCGGCCGTCGGGTGCCGCAGGACGTGGCCGTGGTCGGTTTCGGCGACGAACCGATCGCCCGGCAGGCCAACCCGCCACTGACGTCGGTGTTCCAGCCGGTGGAGGAGATGGGCCGGCAGATGGCGCGGCTGCTGGTCGACCGGATCCGCGGCGACGAGCTTGCCACTCCACACGTCGTCCTGGACACCCAGTTCGTCGAGCGCGCCTCCGCCTGAACCACGCGCCACCCCGGGCGGGTGCTGGCGGCGGGTCGTACGCGGGCCGGCGCTTACCCGGCCCCCGATAACTCTCCGCAGTTCTGACGCTGTGTCACTTCTCCCCGGCGGCCCTCAGTGCCACCTCGCACGCTTTGCTCTGCTTCAACCCACGCACTAGCGCCTGAACTGCGGTAATGCGAAGGTGGGATCGAGTCACCGGCTCGGCGCGGTTGCTGAAAGTAACTGTTGCGTCGGTTGAAGCAGAGCAAAGGTGGGGTACACCGGGTCTGGGGGAGCGGTGAAGACCACGGAAAGTCACGCCGGAGGGCTTGTCGGATGCGGGTCTGATCAGCCGGGTGGGCGGTGGTGTTCAGGCGGGGGCGGTCCAGCGGCGAAGCTCGCGTTTGGCGAGGCTGTTGCGGTGCACCTCGTCGGGACCGTCGGCGAGGCGCAGCGTGCGGGCCTGGGCCCAGAGCGCGGCGAGGGGAGTGTCCTGGCTGACCCCGGCCGCGCCGTACGCCTGGATGGCCTTGTCGATGACCCACTCGGCCATCGCCGGTGTGGCGATCTTGATGGCCTGGATCTCGGTGTGTGCGCCCTTGTTGCCGACGGTGTCCATCAGCCAGGCCGTCTTGAGCACCAGCAGCCGGGCCTGTTCGATGCGGACCCGGGCCTCGGCGATCCACTCGCGTACCACGCCCTGCTCGGCGAGCGGGCGACCGAAGGCGACCCGCTCGACGGCCCGACGGCAGAGCAGTTCCAACGCCCGCTCGGCCATCCCGATCAGGCGCATGCAGTGGTGGATCCGGCCGGGGCCGAGCCGGGCCTGGGCGATGGCGAAGCCGGTGCCCTCGGCACCGACCAGGTTCTCCGCCGGCACCCGTACGCTGTCGAAGTCGATCTCGGCGTGCCCGCCGTGCGAGGCGTCGCTGTAGCCGAAGACCCGCATCCCCCGGCGGACGGTGACCCCGGGAGTGTCGCGGGGGACCAGGATCATGCTCTGCTGGCGGTGCCGGTCGGCGTCCGGGTCGGTCTTGCCCATCACGATGAGGATCTCGCAGGCCGGGTCCATCGCGCCGGAGGACCACCACTTGCGGCCGTCGACGACGTAGTGGTCGCCGTCGCGGCGGATCGACGTGGCGATGTTCGTCGCGTCGGAGGAGGCCACGTCGGGCTCGGTCATGCAGAACGCGGAGCGGATCTCGCCCGCCAGCAGCGGCGTGAGCCAGCGTTCCTGCTGGGCGGGGGAGCCGAACTCGGCGAGCAGCTCCATGTTGCCGGTGTCCGGTGCGGCGCAGTTGAGCGCCTCCGCAGCGAGGTGCGGGCTGCGGCCGGTCAGTTCGGCCAGCGGAGCGTACTGGAGATTGGTCAGCCCGGCACCGTGGCGCGGATCGGGCAGGAAGAGGTTCCACAGGCCGCGTCGGCGCGCCTCGGCCTTCAGCTCGGCCAGCACCGGCGGCCGGGCCCACGGATCACCGGCGGCGGCCACCTGGGCGGCGTGCACCGGCTCGGCCGGGTACACGTGCCGCTCCAGGAAATCGGTCAGCTCCGTGCGCAGCTGCTCGGTCCGGGCGTCGTACGCGAAGTCCATCAGGTCTCCCTCACCGCGGTCAGTCCGTGTGCGACAAGCGGGGCAACGAGGCCCCCGATGGTGTCGAAGCCCTCGCCGAGGGTCTGGCCGAGGGTGTGCCGGTAGTGGATGCCCTCGCAGATGACGGCGAGTTTGAAGCAGCCCAGCGCGATGTGCCAGTGCAGCGGGCCGACGTCGACGTCGCTGCGGCCGGCGTACCGGGCGATCAGCTCGGCGCCGCCGGGGAAGCCGGCACGCGGGCCGAGACCGTCGGCGACGGGGTTTCCGTCGGAGGCCGCACTGCCGCCGAGCACCTCCCAGTACGTCAGCAACAGCCCCAGGTCGGCCAGCGGGTCGCCCAGGGTGGCCATCTCCCAGTCCAGCACCGCCGTCACCGTCACCGGGTCGACGGTGGCGAGCAGGTTGTCCAGCCGGAAGTCCCCGTGCACGATCCGGCCGGCGTTGGCTCCGTCCGGCGCGGTGGCGGCGAGCCGGTCGCGTAGCTCGTCGATGCCGGGCAGCGGCCGGCTGCGGGAGCGATCGAGCTGCCCCGACCAGCGGCGGACCTGCCGGGCCAGGAACCCTTCCGGGCGGCCGAAGTCGGCCAGCCCGACCGCCGCCGGCTCCACCGTGTGCAGCGCTGCCAGGGTGTCCATCATCGTCATGGCCAGCCCGTGTCGCTGCTCGCCGGTGAGCCGGTCGGTGCGGGAACGGCTCCGGAACACCTCGCCCGGCACCCGCTCCATCAGGTAGAACGGCGCCCCCAGCACCTCCGGCTCGGGACAGAGCAGCAGGGCGCCGGGCACCGGGACGTCGGTCGGGGCGAGCGCCGAGATGACCCGGAACTCCCGGGTCATGTCGTGCGCGGTGGCCAGCACGTGCCCGAGCGGGGGTCGACGCAGCACCATTTCCCGATCGCCGGCGTGCACCAGGTAGGTCAGGTTCGACCGGCCACCGGCGATCAGCTCGGCCCGTAACGGGCCGGCGGCCAGATCGGGGCGGTGCGCCGCCAGGTGGTCGCCGAGCCGGTCCAGATCCAGACCGGCGGGCGAGCCGGCGGTCGGTTCGGTCATCCGGACAGTCCATGGCAGCTCCGGCGGCTTGTCAAGGTCAGGTTTGACCCTCGGGACATGCCGCCGCAACAGGGACGAAATGGTCAACTGTCAGGCTGACACCAGCCTGCCGGCCACTGTGCCGGCCCGCCGAGCGGAGGGGTTTGAGATGTTGCTGCGCGTTCGGGTCACCCTGCCGGACCGTCCTGGCACGCTCGGTCAGGTCGCGCGCACCCTCGGCGTGTCCGGGGCGGACATCGTCCAGGTGGTCGTGCTGGAACGCCTCGGCGGGCGGGCGGTCGACGACTTCACGGTGGTGTGGCCGGGCGTCGCGCGGGTGGAGCGCCTGCTGGCCGGCCTGGCGGCGATCCCCGGCGTACGGGTGGACGGGGTCTGGCGGGCGATCGGCGCGCCCACCACCACCGGCCAGGACGCCGAACTGCTGGCCCAGGTCGCCGCCAACCCGGCCGACGGACTGGCGACCCTTGTCGACGCGGTGCCCGGGCTGCTCGCCGCCGACTGGTCCGTCGCCGCGATGGTGCCGGTGGACTGGGCATCGCGTACCGGAGGGGGCGGTGCGACGGTCGGGCACGCCAGTTGGCGTACCCCGGTGCCGCCCATGCTGCCGGAGGTGACCCCGCTGCGCGCCCGGTCGATGACCGCGCCCGACGGCGGCCATTTCGCGGTCGCACCGTTCGGTCGGGCCGGGCTGGTGCTGGTGGTGTCCCGCGAGCACAGCGAGACCCTAACGCCGGCCGCCTTCCACTCCACCGAGGTGGATCGGCTCGCCCAGTTGGTCCGGGCCTGCGCCGTGATCCTCGGTGACCGGCTCGACCTGGTCGGCGCTCCGCCGGTCAGCGCCAAACCCTGAGCCGTTGTGACGCAGACCGCAGGGCCGATCGCGGCTGGACACGGTGAGGCAACCGACCGGCAACAGCCGCGGACGAGGGTGGCAGGCGAAGGGAGGCAACGATGACGCTGTGGCGGATCCGAGCCACCGTGGACGACCGACCGGGTTACCTGTCGGTGCTCACGGCGAGCCTCGCGTTGCGTGGAGTCAACATCCTCACCGTGCAGGTGCACACCACCGAGCAGGGTGCCGTCGATGATTTCCTCGTCGACGCGCCGGACACCCTCGACGAGGCGGGACTGCTCGCCGCGGTCGAGCGGGGCCGGGGGCGGGACTGCTGGGTGGCGCGCAGCGAGGCGCGTGGCCTGGCCGATCAGCCGACCCGGGTGCTCGGGCTGGCGACCCGGCTGGTGCACGACCCGGACGCGACAGGTGAGGTGCTACGGGCCCTGCTCGGCGCCGACGAGGTGACCTGGCGGGCCGCGCCGGCCCTGGCCCGGCCCGGGATCGACGGGATGACGATGCTGCTGGCCGACCCGAACGGCGGGTCGTACACCCTGCGCCGGGTCGCGCCGAGTTTCACCCCGGCCGAGTACGCCCGAGCCCAGGCGCTGCTCGAACTGGGGGCCACCGCCGCCCGGCGCAGCACCGAACAGGTCACCGTGGTCCTGCCCGACGGCGCCGAGCTGACCGTACGCCCCGCCGTCGCGGAGGACCTGACGGCCGTGGTCGAGTTGCACCAGGCCTGCTCGGTGCGCAGCCGGCAGCGCCGTTACCTCGGCGGAGCGGTACTTCCCTCCCCGGCCCGACTGCGTCGGCTCCTGGAGCCGGCCCGTGGGCTGACCCTGGTCGCCGCGACGACCGGCTCCGGCGGGGCGGCGGAGTCGGTCGTCGCGATGGCGAACCTGCTCGCCGAGGGCGACGAGGCCGAGGTGGCGCTGTTGGTACGCGACGACTGGCAGCGCCGTGGGCTGGGCTCGACGTTGCTGCGTCGGTTGACCCGGCAGGCCGAGTCGGCCGGCTACGCGGCGATGGTGCTGCACGTCCAGGCGGACAACGCGCCGATGCTGCGTACGCTGCGCCGGTTGTCCCGGCCGAGCACCGTCCAGCGGGACGGCGCACTGCTGACCATGACCGTGCCGTTGGCCGCCGAGGTGCCGGCGACAGCGAAGAGCGCCGGCTGACGGCCCAGACGACCGACCTCCGGTGCGGAGGCCGGTGAGGTGGGCAGGATTCCCGGTGCGGGGGTCCTGCCCACCGCGTGCCTCCTGACCGGCTGCGGTCAGATGCTCGGAGGTAGGGCGGTGCGGTCCTGGAAGTTGCCGTAGAGGCGATCGTCGGCGCCCACGGTGACGGCTTGGACCAGCAGATCCCCACCGACGAAGGCACCCTTCCAGGAAGCGCCCCGGCCGCCGAACGGCTCCTGCCGGTCACCCCGGGAGCGGGGCCGGTTGATGCCCACCTTGAAGGCTTGCAGGTCGACTGCCAGCTTCGCCGCCTCGTCGGTGTCGTCGCAGGCGAGGGAGGCCACCAGTGCGCCGTTTGAGGCGTTCATCTGGGCCAGCAACTCGTCGGTGGTGTCCACCACGACGATGGTGTCGACCGGACCGAACGGCTCGGCGTGCATGAGCCGGGACCGGCCGGGTGGGGCGAGCAGCACCGACGGCGCGACGTACGCCGAGGTGTCCTGCCCGGGCAGGAACGGCGCCCCGTCGAGTTTGCCCCGGTACAACGGGACGGCGCCGCCCCGTACCGCCTCGTCGACCTTGCGGTGCAGCTCGTCGGCCTTGGCGGCGCTGATCAGCGGGCCGAAGTCCAGCTCCGGCAACGGGTCTCCGGCCTGCCAGGTCTCGACGACCGCGAGCGGGTGCCCGAACCGGACCGAGCGGACCACCGGCAGGTACATGTCGAGGAACTCGTCGACCAGGTCCCGCTGGACCACGAACCGGGGGTACGCGGTGCAGCGCTGTTTGCCGTACTCGAAGCCCTTCTTGAGGTGAGCCGCGAGCAGATCCCACTGGGAGAAGTCCCAGATGCCCCAGGCGTTGAGGCCCTCCTGCTCGATGAAGTGGCGTTTGTTCGAGTCGAGCAGCGCGGCGGCCACCTTGCCCCCGTTGGAGCGGCCACCCACGAACGCCACCGCGCCGATCTCCGGTGCCCGGACCAGTACCTCGGACAACGCCTCGCCGCTGCCGGAGAGCAGGGTGGCGGGCAGCCCGGCGCGGTGCATCAGTGCGTGCGCCACGGTGAGACAGACCGCGCCGCCCTGGGACGGTGTCTTGGCGATGACCGCGTTGCCGGCGAGCAGCTGCACCAGTTCGGCGTGCACCAGCACGCTCATCGGGTAGTTCCAGGAGGCGATGTTGCTGACCGGGCCGGGCAGCGGGGCGCGACCGCCGGCGAGCATCCGATCGATCTCGTCGACGTACCAGCGCACCCCGTCGAGTGCGCGGTCCACGTCGGCGCAGGCCAGGCGCCACGGCTTGCCGATCTCCCAGACCAGCAGCAGGGCCAGCAGGTCGCGTTGGTCGGTGAGGGCGTCCAGGGCGTCGGTGACCCGCGACCTGCGTTCGGCCAGCGGGATCTCGGCCCAGCTGGCGTGGGCCGCGGCGGCGTGCGCGACCGCGTCGTGGGCGGTCGCCGCGTCCAGTCGCGGCAGGTTGACAAGCACACTGTTGTCGACCGGGGTACGCGTCGGCGTGGGCGTGCCGCCGGTACGCCAGCCGCCGCCGACCAGGTTCCGCAACGTGGTGGTGCCGTCGGCTGGGCGGTCGAACGCCTCACCGGTGGCGGCCACCGCCCGGGCGAGGGTGTCCGGCCAGGAGGTTCCGTCGGCGAGCCGTAGAGCCATCGCGATCTCCTCAGGTGGGCGGGGAGCGGCCATCGAGGGGCGCCGCCAGGTGCCGCGTACTGTCGCGTGCCGCCCAGCGCGACGGCAACAGTACGGTCCGTATCGCAGGACACCCGAGGCTTGGCGCTCCTCAGTGGAGGGCCCGCCCTGTCCCGTGGCCGACGCCCCTCACCTGCCGATTTGCCCCAGGCGTATTGCTAAACGTCGATGATGTGAACATTCCCCCTTTGTTACTGGTGAGTACGATCGCGGCTACCTGGCGGTGGCATCGGCCTGGGAGGCGTCCACTCGTACCCAATGACGAGAACGGCCGCCGGAGGGTGCCGGCGGCCGTTCTGGGATGGTGCTGTCAGCTGGTGAAGGTGATCCCGTCACGCCGACGTCGCAGCGCGACCAGGGCGACACCGCCACCGATCAGGCCGACGCCGACCAGAGCCATGGTCGTCGCCGCCGCGCCGGTGACCGGCAGGCTGCCGTCGTCGTCACCGCCGCCACCGCCGGTGCCGTTCGACGGGCTGGCCGACGGCGTGTCCGACGGGACCGGCGACTCGGGGACGGTCGGCGTCGGGGTGGGCGACTCCGAAGTGGTGGGCGTGGGCGTCGGTGACTCCGGGGTCGGCTGGCCGGCGCAGGTGTGGCTGAGGTTGAAGCGGTCACCCTGGCCGCTGATCGTGGCGCTGCCGTCCACCAGCGTCCACCCGGCCGGGGTGAACAGATAGGCGTGGATAAGTCGGGACTCGTTCTGCCCAGCGGGGTAGAGCGCGTCGGGGTAGGCGTCGGCGGCGTCGGGCACGGTGACGTCGACCGTGCCGGAGCCGTTGTCGAAGGTGAGTGTCAGGCTCTCGAAACCGCCTGCGGACGGACCGCCGGGCAGGACGAAGTGCCAGCCGTCGTGGTCGGTGGGGCGATCGGCGAACCTGGTGTCCGCGCACTGTTGCTGGAAGTCGGCCGCAGTGGAACCCTGGTGGGCCGAGTGAAGCGGAACTGTGCTGCTCGCCCAGGCCGGGGCGGCGAGGGCGAGGAGGGCCGTGGCGGCGACGCCGGAAACGGCCGCACGCGCCACGTGCCGACGCTGTGGCATGAGAATTCCTCCGGATCTCAGCGGGATGACGGCACATGCTCGCATCCGGATGGCCGGTTCTGATCTCGGGCGAACGGTCTGACCTGGGCAGACCTGAAGTCGCGATGTGCCCGCGAGGGTGTCTCCGGGGCTGTCGGCGCGCGTGTCGGTGTAACGCCAGACGGCCCTCCGACGCCCAGCGGCATCGCCGGGCGGGCTTCCCAACCGACGGTGCCCGGATTACATTGTCAACTATCCATGGGAGCGCTCCCGGTCCTGTTGGAGCCACCTCGCCGCCACCACCACCGCCGGCAGCCGTCCACCCCGACGCGGGCACGCGTCCGGTCGATGCCGTCGGGCACGCATCGACAGGAGTAGTCGCATGCATCTACCCCCACGGTCGGGCCGCGTCCACGCCGACCGACCTCTGCCGAACCAGCCCTGGCTGCGTCACCGCCCCGACCAGCCCTGGCCCCGCCGGATGCTGGCCGCCGTCACCGCACTCGCCGCCGGCCTCGCGCTCGCGCTCGGCGTACCCGCGACCGGTGCCGCCGCCGCGCCGACCGACGGTGCCGGTGCCGCCGCCGCGGCCCCGGCCTTCAACTACGCCGAGGCGCTACAGAAGTCCCTGCTGTTCTACGAGGCGCAGCAGTCCGGGGAACTGCCCGACTGGAACCGCGTCTCGTGGCGCGGCGACTCGGCGCTCCGCGACGGCTCGGACGTCGGACTCGACCTCACCGGCGGCTGGTACGACGCCGGTGACCATGTGAAGTTCGGCTTTCCGATGGCGTTCAGCACCACCATGCTGGCCTGGGGCGCGGTTGAGTACCGGGCCGGGTACGCGGCGTCCGGCCAGCTCACCCACCTGCTGAACAACCTGCGCTACGTCAACGACTACTTCGTCAAGGCGCACCCGTCGCCGAACGTCCTGTACGGACAGGTGGGCAACGGCGACGACGACCACAAGTGGTGGGGGCCGGCCGAGGTGATGCCGATGGCGCGGCCCGCGTACAAGATCGACGCGAGTTGTGGCGGCGCGGACCTGGCGGGGGAGACCGCCGCCGCGATGGCCGCCTCGTCCATGGTGTTCCGACCCACCGACGCCGCGTACGCCGACAAGCTGCTGACCCACGCCCGGCAGCTCTACACCTTCGCCGACACGGTGCGGAAGAACTACCACGAGTGCATCACCGACGCGACAAGCTTCTACCGGTCCTGGAGCGGCTACCAGGACGAACTCGTCTGGGGTGCGATCTGGCTGTACCGGGCCACCGGCGACGCCGCGTACCTGGCCAAGGCCGAGAGCGAGTACGACAAGCTCGGCACCGAGCCGCAGACCACCACCCGCTCGTACAAATGGACCGTGGCCTGGGACAACAAGCAGTTCGGGGCGTACGTGCTGCTGGCCAACCTGACCGGCAAGCAGAAGTACATCGACGACGCCAACCGGTGGCTGGACTTCTGGACCGTCGGCGTCAACGGCGAGCGGGTCCGGTACTCGCCCGGCGGGATGGCGGTGCTCGACTCGTGGGGCGCGCTGCGCTACGCGGCCAACACCGCGTTCGCCGCGCTGGTCTACAGCGACAAGACCACCGACGCGACCCGCAAGGCGCGCTACCACGACTTCGCCGTCCGGCAGATCAACTACGCGCTCGGCGACAACCCGCGCAACTCCAGCTACGTGATCGGCTTCGGCGCCAACCCGCCGAAGAACCCCCACCACCGCACCGCGCACGGCTCCTGGTGGGACAGCCAGACGGTGCCCACCGAGACCCGGCACACCCTCTACGGCGCGCTTGTCGGCGGGCCGTCCTCGCCGAACGACGCGTACACCGACAACCGGTCCGACTACGTGATGAACGAGGTCGCCACCGACTACAACGCCGGCTTCACCTCCGCGCTGGCCCGGCTCTCCCAGGAGTACGGCGGCACCCCGCTGGCCAACTTCCCGGTCCCCGAGCAGCCCGACATCGACGAACTGACCGTGGAGACCACGGTCATGCAGAACGAGACGCGAGCCACCGGCATCAAGGCGATCATCTACAACAAGTCGGCCTTCCCGGCCCGGGCACTGACCGACGCGAAGTTCCGCTACTACTTCCGGCCCGACGGCACCGGCCCGGTGCAGGTGACCTCCAGCTACACCCAGGGCTGCCCGGCACCGACCACCGCCCGCCAGGCCAGCGGCGACCTCTGGTACGTCGAGGTCGACTGCACCGGGCACACGATCGCGCCGGCCGGCCAGTCGCAGCACCGGATGGAGGTGCAGTTCAAGGTCGGTGTGCCCGAGGGTGGCACCTGGAACCCGGCGAACGATCCGTCGTACCAGGCCACCGCCGGGCCGAACCGCAACGTGCCGCTCTATTCCGGAGGCGAGGTGGTGTGGGGCTCGGAGCCCGCGCCGGACGCCCCCGACACCACCCGGCCGACCACCCCCGGCACCCCGGTGGCCACCTCGGTCAGCTCCCGAGCGGTGAGTCTTACCTGGGAGCCGTCCACCGACTCCGGCAGCGGGATCGACGTCTACCTTGTCAGCACCCGCCAGATCGGCAGCGACGCGATCACGTTGAGCAACGCCAGCACCAACTCGCTGACGATCGACGTGCTGCCGGCCCGGACGTACGAGTTCAGCGTGGTGGCCCGGGACAGGGCCGGCAACACGTCCTTCTCGTCGCCATCGCTGAGCGTGACGACTCCCGCCGTGGACACGGGGGACACCGTCCCACCGACCGCGCCGGGCACGCCCACGGTCTCCGCCGTCACCTCGACCGGTGCGACGCTGACCTGGGCTCCGTCGACCGACAACGTGGGCGTCGTCGGGTACCGGATCTACCGTTCGTACCTGGTCGACACCCTGATCGACACGGTCACCGAGCCGACCTATCGGCTGACCGGCTTGACTCCTGACAGCACGACCCCGTTCTACGTGGTCGCGATCGACGCCGCAGGCAATGCCTCGCCGCCCTCGCAGACGGTGATGGTGAGCACCTCGGCGCCGCTGCCCACGTCGCCCTGCCGGGTCACCTACGGCAGCAACGACTGGAGCAGCGGTTTCACCGCGAACATCACCATCACCAACACCGGTACGACCGCGATCAACGGCTGGACGCTGGCGTTCAGCTTCCCGGACGCCGGACAGCGGGTCGGCCAGGGCTGGTCGGCCACCTACGCCCAGACCGGTGCGGCGGTGACCGCCACGAACATGTCGTACAACGGCAACCTGGCACCGGGCGCGTCGGTAGGCATCGGTTTCAACGGCACCCACACCGGCAGCAACCCGAAGCCCACCACGTTCACGCTCAACGGCGCCACCTGCGCCATCGGCTGAGGGTCGATCGCCTGACCTCGGCGGCGTTCGTGTCGCGTGACCGAGCAGCTCACCGTCTCGGTGGGTTCGCTATCGCGGCCGGACGCCGTCGAGGGCCAGGCGGAGCAGGCGGACGGCCCTGGGTGGATCGCCTTCGGTGGCCTGGGCGATCGCCTGAACCAGCGCAATCAGGTCGTCCGGCGAAACATCAGGTCGGACGGTGGCCAGGTGATGCGCGCGGCCCAGCAGGTCCGCTGTCGCCTCGCGGACCACCGAGTGGCAGGTCTGGCTGTAAGGGGCAGCGCTGTCCGCCGCGTCGAGTGCGGCCGCCAACCCGCGGGTGCTCGCTGCGGCGACCATCAGTTCTTCCAACCACGTGAGCAGCGCCGCGTGGGGGTCTTCGCCGGCCAGTTCGGCGGCGCGTCGGCGAAGGTGCGCGGTGCTGTCCTGGAAGACCTCCTCGAGCATCGTGTGCCGAGAGGGGAAGTGCCGGTGCAGTGTGGCGGAGCCCACACCGGCCTCGCGGGCGATCTTCTCAAGGGAGACCTGCGCCCCGTCCTGGGCGACCAGGGCGGCGGCCACCGCGACGAGCCGCATGTGGTTGCGCTGCCAGTCGGATCGCTGTGGGCGGGTGTGGGCTTCGGTCATCGGTGGCACTTCCCACTGCCGGAAACGGTGTGGCACCCCGTATCGTAGCCCAGGCCAATCGGGGTGCTACCCCATTTTTCCAGGAGGCTTACGTGTCCACATCACTACCCCTTTCCGTCCTGGTGACCGGAGCTACCGGCAACCAGGGCGGCGCGGTGACCCGCACCCTGCTCGCCGCTGGCGTCCCGGTACGCGCCCTGGTGCGGGACCCCGCCGCCGAGCGCGCCACCGCCCTGGCTGATCTCGGAGCGGTGCTCGTACCCGGCGACCTCGACGACATCACGTCGCTCGGGTCGGCCGTCGCCGACGTGCATGGGGTGTTCTCGGTGCAGACGATCGACCTCACCGGCGGCACGGGTGACGCCGAGATTCGGCGCGGTGAGAACCTCGTCAGGGCCGCTCGTGCGGCGGGCGTCGCACACGTCGTCCACACCTCGGTCGCGGGCGTGGCCGCTGTCGACGACGAGCGCTTCGACGAGGACCGTTACGGTGCGTTCACGCGGCATTACTACCGCAGCAAGGCCGCAGTCGAGGAACTCGTGCGGGGGGCCGGCTTCCCCGGATGGACAATCCTGAGGCCGGCCACCTTCATGGAAAGCTTCGTCCGGCCGTCGGTCTACTTCGCCGACCTGACCTCGGACCGTCTCCAGGTCGCCGTCGACCCCGACGTCCGGCTGCCGTTCGTCGCGGTGCGCGACATCGGCACCGCCGCCGCCGCGGCGTTCGCACAACCCGAGCGGTTTCACGGCGTTGAACTCGAACTAGCCGGTGACGTACGCAGCTTCCGCGAGATCGCCGAAGAACTGTCCCAAGTTCTCGGGACGACCATCGAGCTACCCGGCAGCGGGCAGGACATTCGGGACGAGGGTCCGTTGGCGGCGTTCTTCCAGGGACAGCGATTCATGAGCGCACACCCCGCACCGGCACGCCCCGAGTTGGCCGCCGCCTTGGGCGTACCGACAACCACCTTCGCGCAGTGGGCTCGGCTCACGCTGCGCACCACGATCGGCGGATAACGGGCTCAGTCGGCCAGTTCGTCGGCGAGCAGGTCCATCAGCAGGCCGTCGTGCCAGCGGCCGTCCTCGCCACGCTCGTAGCGGCGCAGCACCCCGACCGGGCGGAAACCAACCTTCGCGTACGCCCGGATGGCGGCGGTGTTCGCCGCGGCCGGGTCGATGGTGAAGCGGTGGTGGCCGTGGTCGTCGATCAGGTGGCGGATCAGGACGCGGATGGCGTCCCCGGCGAGCCCGGCACCGCGTACCGAGGGGTCGAGGAAGATGTCGAGCCCGGCGTGCCGGTAATCCGGGTCGTCCTCGGCGTGCCACTGAATCGCGCCGACCACCCGGTCGCCGTGCTCGATGGCGTACACCGAGGTGCCCTCCTCGGCGAGATCCGCCTCGACGGCGGCGACCAGGTCGTCGCCGCCGCGCCACCAGCGGCGTACCTCGGGCTCGGCGCGGATCCTCGCCAGCGCGGGCACGTCGGCGGCCGTCGCCGGTCGCAGGGTCACCGCCTTGCCGCGCAGCATCCGCTCAGCTCCGAATCTCGCCGTGTTCCACGCAGATCGCTGACCAGCCGATCGGCAGCACCTGCACCTTCATCCGGCGTCGGCACCGCGCGCAGTACCGGGGCGGCTCCAGGGCGCGGGCCGCCGCACACTGCTCGTGGGCGCCGGACGCTGCCGCCTCCCCGCACCTGTCGCACCAGGTCTGAGCTGCCACGGCTGGCATCACAGGGTCGCCGACAGCGCCTTGACCGGCATCTTCAGCTCGTCGAGCAGCTTGAGGTCGTCGGTGGCCGGTCGGCCGAGGGTGGTCAGGTAGTTGCCGACGATCACGGCGTTGATGCCGCCGAGCAGCCCGTCGCGGGTACCGAGATCACCCAGGGTTATCTCGCGGCCGCCCGCGTACCGCAGGATGGTGCGCGGCATGGCCAGCCGGAACGCGGCGATGGCCCGCAGCGCGTCCCTGCCCTCCACCACCGGGCGGTCACCCAGCGGGGTGCCGGGCCGAGGGTTGAGGAAGTTCAGTGGCACCTCGTGCGGATCGAGCTCGGCGAGCTGCGCGGCGAACTCGGCCCGCTGCTCGACGGTCTCACCGAGGCCGAGGATGCCGCCGCAGCAGACCTCCATGCCGGATTCGCGGACCATCCGCAGGGTCTCCCACCGCTCCTCCCACGAGTGCGTGGTGACCACGTTCGGAAAGTACGACCGGCAGGTTTCCAGGTTGTGGTTGTAGCGGTGCACACCCATGTCGACCAGCTCGTCGACCTGCTCCTGAGTGAGCATGCCGAGCGAGGCGGCGACCTGGATGTCGACCTCCGCCTTGATCGCGGCGACCCCTTCACGCATCTGCTTCATCAGCCGGTCGTCCGGGCCCCGGACGGCGGCCACGATGCAGAACTCGGTCGCCCCGGTCGCGGCGGTCTGCTTCGCCGCCTGCACCAGCGAGGGAATGTCCAACCACACCGACCGCACCGGCGAGGTGAACAGGCCGGACTGGGAACAGAAGTGGCAGTCCTCCGGGCAGCCGCCGGTCTTCAGCGACACGATGCCCTCGACCTCGACCTCCGGGCCGCACCAGCGCATCCGCACCTCGTGGGCGAGCTGAAGGGTGGCGGACAGGTGCTCGTCGGGCAGGTTCAGCACGGCGAGGACACCGGCCTCGTCGAGACCGACGCCGTTGTGCAGCACCTGGTCCCGGGCCTGGTCGAGGATCTCTGGCATGGCACGTACCCTACAAGGCCGCCGCGCCGCCCGGTCCGACCCGGCCGCCCGGTGGCTCAGCGCGGCGAGCCGTACGCCGCCACGCCGGTGCGGGCATCCCGGGTGGTAACTTCGCCCGGCGGAAGCGCCTGACGGGCGGAACCGGCGGGGAAGGGACGTGGCGGTGGCGGACTGGCTGGCGGCGCTGGACCGCCGCGCCGAGCTGCGGGCCAAGGCGGGACTGACCCGCCGGCTGCATCCGCGCGCCGCCGCCGACGGTGTGGTCGACCTGGCCGGCAACGACTACCTGGGCCTGGCCGCGCACCCTGAGGTGGTTGCCGCCGCCGCGCAGGCCCTTGCCGCGTACGGGCTGGGTGCGACCGGTTCACGGCTGATCCGCGGCTCCACCGAAGTCCATCACACGCTTGAGGAAACGCTCGCCGACTGGCTCGGCACCGACCGGGCGCTCGTCTTCTCCTCCGGGTACCTGGCCAACCTCGGTGCGGTCCGCGCGCTGGTGCGTCCCCGTACGCTGCTGATCTCCGACGCGCACAACCACGCCTCACTCATCGACGGCTGCCGGATCTCCGGTGCGGAGACGGTGGTGACCCCGCACGCCGACGTGGCGGCGGTCGCCGCCGCCCTCGCCGCCGCCCCGGGCCGACCGGCGGTGGTGGTCACCGAGTCGGTCTTCTCCGTCGACGGCGACCTCGCCCCGTTGGCGCGGCTGCACGCCACCGCCCGCGAACACGGCGCGTTGCTGCTCGTCGACGACGCACACGCGCTGGGCGTGGTCGGTCCGGACGGTGCCGGCGCGGTCGCCGAGGCCGGGCTTACCGGCGAACCCGACGTGGTGGTCACCGCGACCCTGTCCAAGGCACTCGGCGGGGCCGGTGGCGTGGTGGCCGGCCCGGCCGAGTTCGTCCGGCACCTGGTGGAGACCGCGCGGACCTTCATCTACGACACCGCCCTGCCGCCCGTGGTGGCGGCCGGGGTGCAGGCCGCCGTCGGGCTGGCGCGCTCCGGCGCCGGCCTGCGCGCCGAGCTGGCCGAGCGGGCCGCCCACGCGGTCGGCCGGCTGCGCGCCGCCGGCCTGGACGTCTCCGCTGCCGACGCCGCCGTCGTCTCGATCACCGCGCCCAGCCCGGAGGCGGCGACGGCGTGGGCCACCGCCTGCCGGGACCGGGGGGTGGCGGTCGGCTGTTTCCGCCCGCCCTCCACCCCGGACAGCCGGTCGAGGCTGCGCCTGACCGTCAGCGCCGGGGTGCCGCGGGCGGACTTCGAACACGCCCTGGAGGTCATCGTGGAATGTGCGCCATGACGGATCAGTGGCGTGGACCGGTGCTTGTCACCGGCACCGACACCGAGGTCGGCAAGACGGTGGTGACCGCGGCGATCACGGCCGCGGCGCAGGCGGCCGGGCTGCGGGTGGCGGTGGTCAAACCCGGTCAGACCGGTACGGCCACCGGCGATCCCGGTGATGTCGAGACGGTCGCCCGGCTGGCTGCCCCGATGACCTGTCGTACGCTGGCCAGCTTTCCGGACCCGCTCGCGCCGTTGGCCGCCGCCCGGGTGGCCGAACTGCCGCCGCTGGAGCTGTACAACGCGGTCGACGCGGTGCGGGAGGAGGCCGACAAGCACGATCTGGTGTTGGTCGAGGGGGCCGGCGGACTGCTCGTACCGATGGGCCTGCGGCCGTCTGGGGAGCCGTGGACCGTCGCCGACCTGGCCGTGTCACTGGGCGCTCCGGCGGTGGTGGTGGCTCGGGCCGGCCTGGGCACCCTCAACCACACCGCGCTCACCCTGGAGGCCCTGGACCGGCGGGCCGTGCCGGCGGGCGTGATCATCGGCGCCTGGCCGGCTGAGCCTGAGCTGGTGCACTGGGCGAACCTCAGCGACCTGCTGCCGAATCTGCTCGGCGCGCTGCCGGCCGGGGCCGGGGCGATGGACCCGGGAGTGTTCCGGCGTTCCGCGCCGGGCTGGCTCACCCCGGCCCTGTACGGCGTGCTCGACGACTGGCGCGCCTGGGCCGACGAGACCACCTGAGCCGCGGTGCCGGTCAGCGGCGGACGACGAAGGTGTCGGGCATCCGGAAGGTGAGATTGTCGGGATAGTGGGGCGGACGCACCACGCGTACCCCGGTCAGCAGCGGTGCGGCCTCGCGCACCAGCGTGGTGGCTTCCATCCGGGCGAGTTGGTCGCCGACGCAGCGGTGCACGCCCGCACCGAAGGCCAGATGCCGGCGTGACCCGCGCTGCCCCGGGCGGTACTCGTCCGGCGACTGCACGACCTCCGGGTCCCGTCCGGCGCGGGCCAGCCACAGCACCACGCTGGTACCCGCCCGCACCCCCGTCCCGCCCAGCGTGGTGTCCACGGCGGCGACCCGCCGCCAGGTGACGATCGGTGGTTCCAGCCGCAGCCCCTCCTCGACCACGTCGGCGACCGGCACCGAGCCGTCGCGTAGCCCGGCGAGCACCGCCGGCTCGGCGGTGAGCCGGTGCAGCAGCAGGGTGAGGAACTGCGAGGTGGTCTCCTGGCCGGCGACCAGCAGGAAGAACAGTGCGCCGACGACCACGTCGGGCGGGTGCCCGGCGGCGCGCAGGGACGCGGCCAGGCCGTCGCCGGTGGCCGCGAACTCCCGCAGCAACCGGTGGAAACGACCCACCTCGACGGCGAGCAGGCGCTGCCGGTCGGCGTCCAGCGGCGCCCAGAAGAGTTCCAGCGCCGCGCGGGCGAACTCCTTCACCGCCGCGACGGGTGCGTCGGGCAGGTCGACCAGCCGGGCCAGGACCAGCAGCGGTAGGTCGGCGGCGAGGCTCGCGTGCAGGTCGACAGGTGCGCCGGTGTCCAGGGTGACGGTCAGTTCGGCGACCCGTTGCCGGACCAGCGCGGACAGCCACTCCCGTTGGGCGGCCACCCGGGTCGGGTGCAGGGCGTCGGCGACCAGGGCACGGATCTCCGGGTGGCTGGCGCCAGCGTTGTTGGCCAGCGTCGGCGGCAGCCGGAACCGGTGGGCGGCGAGCACCCGCAGCGCCGCCACCGGCATCGGGGTGACCGCGTCCAGCGCGTTGTCGGGTCGGAACGTCGTGGGGTCGGTGAGCACTTGGCGGACCAGGGCGTGCCGGGTCACCAGCAGGTGCTCGACGCCCACGTGATCGGCGACCCGGGCCACGTCGGGCCAGTGGGCGACGCCGGCCCCGGGGTCTGCCGGGACCTGCTCCCAGCTGCGGAACAGCACGGCGTCACGCTAGTCGGCCGCCTCCGGCCGCCCGGCGCGCAGCCGCCACACCGTGGTGCGCTTCACCCGTACGCTCTCCAGCGCCTCGCTGACCGGCACGTCGTAGGCGGCGAGTTCGTCGAAGCGTTCCCGGGGCAGGAAGGCCCGTCCCGGGTCGCCGACCAGCACCGACGCCCCGGCCCGGGTGGCGCGCAGCAGGAACCGCAGCACCCGGTTGGCCATCGCCTCGCTGTAGAAGACGTCGCCGGCCAGGATCACCTCGGCGTCGCCCGCGTCGCCGTCGAGGATGTCGCCGAGTTCGGCGTCCACGCGTACCTCGTTGGCCTCGGCGTTGAGCGCGACGGCCGCGACGGCAAGTTCGTCGACCTCCACGGCGCGGACGGCGGTCGCGCCGGCCCGGGCGGCGGCGATGGCCACCAGGCCGGAGCCGGAGGCCAGGTCGAGTACCCGGCGGCCGGCGACGGCCTCCGGGTGGTCGGTGACGTAGCGTGCCAGGCCCTGGCCGCCGGCCCAGGCAAAGGCCCAGAACGGTGGCGGCCGGTCGCTGCGGAACTCGCCCTCGGTCAGCTCCCACAACCCGATCGGCTCGTCCGCCTGGTGCAGCCGCACCTCGGGTACGAAGGCGACGGGGGCGAGCCGGGCGTGCAGCCGGACGAAGGCGGCGGAGAGCGCGGACATCCGGTGATTGTCCACCGTCACCGTGCCCGGCGTGTCGCGGGTGATCCGTAAGCGGTTCAATACCGTACGTGAAATCGGGCATCTTGCTTCACGGTACGTGCGAACACGCCCGTCTACCGGGTGGCCTCCCGCGCTCCTAGCGTTGCCAATGGAGGCGACCAACGGGAGGACGGATCGTGAAGAGGCTGTGGCGTTACACGCTACGGATCGGGGTGGCGCTGGCATGTCTCACCGGAGTGGACTTCGCCATGGCCGCGCCGGCGCACGCGGCGTTCGCCACCGAACTCGGCGGCCTGCCGGACCAGTTCACCGCCGGTGGGCGGGTGGCGACGATCTCCGCTGTGGTGTCCCGCGACGACCAGGGCGACTGCATCAAGGTGCGCTGGTCCCTGGTGCTGGGTGTGCAGGGGCTGCGACTGGACCAGGTGCGGGTGGATCGGATCGAGGAGACCGGCTCGTTTCCGGTGGAGGTGCGAGCCGAGGGTGACGCGGCACGGCTGACCGACCGTCAGCTCGACCCGGGCACGCTCTGCCCGGGGCGTACGGTCACCGCGCAGTACCGGATCGCGTTCGACCGGGACGCCGACGGGGGACGGGTGAGCCTTGCCGCTGAGGCGTACGACCGGAACCTGCGGTTGCTGTCTCGTCAGACGGCGACCCGCGAGGTGGTGGGTCGGGGCGCGGAAGCCCGCCCCACGACCGCGTCACCCACCCCGTCCGAGGCGCCGACTGTGGACCCGACGGAGGAGCCGGTCGAGGTGCCGACGGTGGATCCGACCGAGGAGGAGAGCGAACCCGCCGACGACGCGGGGTACGCGGGTGGGGCGGCCGAACCGCCGGACGCCGACGCGGCCGGTAACCAGACCGGCAGCGGGCTGGGTCTGACCGAGGTGGCCTTCCTCCTCGGCGGTCTGCTGCTCTTCCTCGGGGTGGGCCTGCTGCTGCGGTTGCGGCAGCTGACTCGTGAGCCCGAGGCCGCGGTCGACGCCGGCGGTCCGATGCCCGACCGTTGGGAACGGCGGTCGGACCCGCGGAGCCGATGGCGGACGGTACCCCGTGACGGCGGTTACCTGAGCTGATTCAAGCCACGGTGGGGCGGGCGGGCTGCCGTCCGTCCCCACCGTGGCGTCCGGTCACGTCACGGGGCCCAGTCGGGGTCGCGGCCGAAGGCGGCCAGTAGCCGGTCCTGTTCGCCGGCGCCGGCGGGCAGTTCGACCTCGGGCTGGACGAGCCCGTTGCTCCGGTAGTCCTCGACGTGGCGGGAGTACCAGCGGGCCGCCTCGGCGACCGCGTCGGCGTCCATCGTCGGATCCGCGCCGATCGCCACCGCCAGGTCCCAGCCGTGTACGAGGTGTTCGGCCAGCAGTTGGTGCAGGTACTCCTCGGCGGAGGTGGCGCCGGCCGACAGGTGCACCGTCCGGTCCAGGGTGCCCGGGCTGGTCGCGGCGACCTCGGCCTGCGCCGCGGCCTCGCGGGCGGTCTGGATCGGGTCGGCACCCAGCTGGTCGCCGTCGTAGCGGTCGCCGACCTCGTCGATGGTGCGTCCGGCGAGCAGCGGCACGCTCCAGCGTTCCTCGTTGACCACGTGATTGACAAGTGTGCGGACGTCCCAGCCGGGGCAGGGGGTGGTGGCCGACCATTGTCCGGGGTGCACCTGTTCCACCCGGTCGGTGAACTCGGCCAGGCTGCGCCGGTACGTCTTCAGCAGCTCCATGCCGCCTTTGTTCCCGTCGGCGGCGCGGGTAACCCGCCGGATTCGGTGGCGCGGGTAACCGTCGGCTGCCCCGGCCGCCGACCGCGCCTGCCTATTCCAGCTGCTCGGGATCCAGTCCCAGTTCCCGGGCGGTCACCAGGCGCACCCACTCGGCGAACTGCCGGCGGGAAATCACCCGGTCGTGCACGGCGAGCTGCACCGCCAGGCCGTCCATCACGGCGCTGATCCGCCAGGCCGCGCCGGCCGGGTCGGTGCAGACGAAGCTGCCCTCCCGGACCCCGTCGGCGATCACCGTGGCGAGGTCCTGCCGCCACCGCAGGTCAAGCTTGCGGGAGACCTTCTCCAACTCGGGGGTACGCAGGGACTCCGCCCAGCCGTCGATCCACATGGACCAGGAGGTGGCGCGCCCGGCCGGGGTGTAGAGGCGCAGGATGCGGCGGAGCTTGCTCAGCGGCGGGGCGCTGGAGCGGGTGACCGCGTCGAGTCGGGCCAGATCCTGCTCGACGGCGTACGCGAAGGCCTGGGCGAGCAGTCGTTCCTTCGTGGCAAAGTGATAGAAGACAAGTGCCTGGCTCACCCCGGCGGCTTGCGCCACATCGGCCGTGCGGGTGTTCGCCAACCCGCGCTGCCCGATCACGTCACATGCGGTGCGCAGCAGGGCATCCAGGCGGATTTCCGCCGCACGTCTCGTCACGCCCGTCACCGTATCCGATCGAAACGGATACGGCCGGTCACCAAACCCCCGTTGATCCTGCTTACGACAGTCGGAAGCCGGACAGTTCCGGACTCGCCGGGACGGGAGCCCGATTTGGCATCCGTTCCACCGCTCGGCTAGAGTTCTCATCCGTCACCGGGTATTCCCGGGGCGTGCGGACGTAGCGCAGTTGGTAGCGCATCACCTTGCCAAGGTGAGGGTCGCGGGTTCGAGTCCCGTCGTCCGCTCGGAGCTGCCGCCACGCGTGACGGGGGCAACCTCGGTGGGGTGGCCGAGAGGCGAGGCAACGGCCTGCAAAGCCGTGTACGCGGGTTCAAATCCCGTCCCCACCTCGGTAAGAACAGCAAGGGCGATTGGCGCAGTGGGAGCGCGCTTCCTTGACACGGAAGAGGTCACTGGTTCAAACCCAGTATCGCCCACCAGTAAATGAAGGCCCGCTACCGGAGATCCGGTAGCGGGCCTTTTCGCATGTCTCAGTCGTACCCCCGCGTGAGCGGGTTGACGCTCCATTGGTCAGTCCTGCATAGTCAGCATTGACTAAGGGAGTGGTGGTGGATCGACGTCGGAGAGTGCCCAACCCGCTGGCCCTGGCCGTGCTGGCCTGGCTGATGTGGGAGCCGATGCACCCCTACGAGCTGGGTCGACGGCTCAAGCAGACCGGTCAGGACAAGCTCATCCGGTACACCCGCAGCTCCCTTTACATGGTCATCGAGCAGCTCGCCCGGGCCGGGTTCGTCACCGCTCAGGAGACGGTCCGGGACAGCGCCCGCCCCGAGCGCACGGTGTACGCGATCACCGAAGAGGGCCGGCACGAGGTGCACGACTGGCTGCGCTCCCTGCTCGCCCAGCCCCGCGACGAATATCCGCACTTCGCCGTCGCGCTGTCGCTGCTCAGCCTGCTCCCGCCCGACGAGGCGGTCGAGGTGCTGCGCCGCCGGTCGGCGGCGCTGGCCGGCCGGATCGAGGAGACCCGCACGACCATGGAGGAGGCCCGCGCCGACGGCGTCGCCTGGATCTTCCTGGTCGAGGAGCAGTACGCGCTCGCGTTGCTGGAGGCCGAGCGCCGGTTCGTCACCGAGCTGATCGAGTCACTCAAGCAGCCGGACTATGCGAAGTCCTGGCAGGAGACCATGGGGGGTCGCGCATGACATCCGTCCGAACCGCGCTGGTGATCGGCGGCGGGATTGCCGGGCCGGTGACCGCGATGGCGCTGGGCCGGGCCGGGATCGAGGCCACGGTCCACGAGGCGTACCCGTCGGCGGCCGAGGGGAGCGGAGTCACCCTGACCATGGCACCCAACGGCCTGGCCGCGTTGCGCTGGGTCGATGCCGAGCGGGCCGTCGAGGAAGTGGGGCTGCCCATGCGACGGACCGTGGTCACCGACGGTCGCGGAGGCCGCATCGGCGCCTTCCCGCACGTGGCGGTGGAACCGGTCACGCTGGGGCTGTGGCGTGACGACCTGGCCCGGGTGCTGCGCGAACGGGCCGAGGCGCAGGGCGTGCGCATCGTGTACGACAAGCGACTGGTCGACGCCGAACAGCGCGCCGACGGCGTGCTCGCCCGGTTCGCGGACGGCTCCACGGCCAGCGCCGACGTGCTGATCGGCGCGGACGGCATCCGCTCCCGGGTGCGTACGCTCATCGACCCGCAGGCACCCGGGCCGCAGGTGCTGCCACTGCTGAACCTCGGTGGCGCGGCCCGGTACGCGGTGCCCGACGCCGATCCGGAGGCGATGTACTTCGTCTTCGGATCCCGTGCCTTCTTCGGCTACTGGGTGCAGCCCGACGGTCGCACGGCCTGGTTCGCCAACGTGCCGGATCACCGACCGACAAGCTACGCCGAGGCGAGCCAGATTCCGCGATCGCAGTGGTTGCACCGGCTCCGCGAGGTGTTTGCCGACGACGTGCCGGCCCGGCAGGTGCTCGCCCACACCGAGCCGGACGACCTGGTGGCCATCGGATCGATCGAGAGCATGCCGTCGGTGCCGCGTTGGCACGACGGCCGGATGGCGCTTGTGGGCGACGCGGTGCACGCGCCGTCACCGAGTTCCGGCCAGGGCGCGTCACTGGCCGTGGAGAGCGCCGTGCAGTTGGCCCGCTGCCTGCGGGACCACCCCGACGTGCCGGCCGCGTTCGACGCGTACGAGCGGCTGCGCCGTGGGCGGGTCGAGAAGGTGCTCCGGCGGGGACGGCAGACGACGTCCACCAAGACGGTCGGCCCGGTCGCGAAGCGGATGATGCGGCTCATGATGCCGTTGGCGTTGCGTACCTTCCTCGACCCGGAGCGGACGCTCGGCCCGGAGCAGCGCTACCGGATCGACTGGGACGCGCCGGTCGCCACGGAACTCGCCGCCGGCCGCTCCTGAGTCGATGAGCCGCGCGCCGCGCCGGGTCGCCGACGCGTGGCGGTGGCGGCACCGTCCGGTGACCGCCACCGCCCGCAGCCGGTCACATCGGCGGCGCGACGTCCCGCCGCTCCTCGACCCGGCGGTACTCCACCGGCTCCTCCGTGGTGGTGGCGACCGTCTGGCGACGGCGGCCCCAGACGAGCGTGGTCAGGATCAGGCCGAGCACGCCGGCGGCCATCAGGATCCAGCCGACCACGTCCAAATCGAGCCCGCCGATGCTGGCGTTGACCGCGAAGGTGAGGATGGCGCCGAGCGCCAACAGGAAAATGCTGGTGCCGATACCCATGACAGCCTCCTTTGTCCGGGGGGTGCGGTGTGCTGTCGGGAGGGCTCTGTACCCGGGTCGGGAGCGGCGCAATCACCGGCTGTCGGGGGCGGCGCCTCCGGCGATCTTGTCATCGGGTAGAGTTGCCCCGTCGCCGGCGCAGCCGGAGGCAGTGCGGACGTAGCGCAGCTGGTAGCGCATCACCTTGCCAAGGTGAGGGTCGCGGGTTCGAATCCCGTCGTCCGCTCGCGGTCCGGCCGCACCCTGGGGTGCCGCCGGTCTCCACGGGCGATTGGCGCAGTGGGAGCGCGCTTCCTTGACACGGAAGAGGTCACTGGTTCAAACCCAGTATCGCCCACCAGCACTCGCTGGCCTCCGAGCGCACCACCCGCCAGCACCTCAAGCTGCGCAGGCATATGTGTCATCGTTGGCGGCCCACTGCCAGTCCTGCCTGTTCGCTATGCCGTCGAGCCTGCCGTTGGCGCGGATCCCGTCAACTACCTCAAACCAACCTCTGGTGAGCATCGCCATCGAGGAATCCTGCAACTCCTGCCGCTCGACCGGATCGCTGGGCATGACAACGTGGGGATACCAGTAGCCGACGGCCGACAGGTCGTTACGCGACACCCGGTCGTCGGGGTTGTTGCTGTGCGCGGCCGTGTCCACGAGACGCAGCCACTTGAGAATCTTCTTCGCTGCCTGCTTGCAGCTGGTAATGCTCACCGCTTGTGCGGGTGCGGCCGCCGTGGCGACGACTCCGCCGGACACAGCCAGGGACAGCGCGGCCGCGATGGCAGCGCGCCGTAACAACGATGGTCTACGCACGAGGAACTCCCTCAGTCGCAAATGGATGCACTGAGTCTTGCCGTCGGGTCCATGGGGGTCGATCCCGCCAGCTACCCGGACGAACTCACTTCAGCAGGATCGACAAACCGAATGCCGGCTGGTACGGGAATGCGGTTTCGGGTTGTGCCGCAGTCGGTCCAGCCGATTCGAGTCGCGCCCTGGATCTTCGATCCGGGCCGTCCACCAGCAGTGTTGTATATCGCCGGCAGCGCACAGCCGCGCTGGCGCTCAGGCTCGGAAGGTCCGCCGATAGGTGTCCGGTGGTACGCCGATCAGGCGGTGGAAGTGCCGGCGCAACGTGGTAGCCGTCCCCATGCCGGCGGCCGAGGCGATGGTGTCGATGCTGTCGTCGGTGCTCTCCAGCAGCTCCTGTGCGCGACGGATCCGCTGCGTCAGCAGCCACTGGAGCGGGGTCGTGCCGGTCACCGAGCGGAACTGGCGGGTCAGCTGGCGGGAGCTGAGACTCGCCTGGCGGGCCAGATCCTCGACGGTGAGCGGCTGGTCCAGGCGGCGCATCACCCAGGGAAGCAGCTCGGTCAGGGGACGGCCGTCCCGGGCGGGCACCGGTGTGCTGACGAACTGGGCCTGACCACCGGCCCGGTGCGGTGGCACGACCAGGCGGCGGGCGACCACGTTGGCGATCGCCGGGCCGTGATCGCGGCGGACCAGGTGCAGGCACAGGTCCATGGCCGCGGCCTTGCCGGCGGAGGTGAGCACGCGGCCGTTGTCGACGTAGAGCACGTCCGGGTCGACAGTCACCCTCGGATAGCGCGCGGCCAGCTCCCGGGTGTGGGCCCAGTGCGTCGTCGCCCGCCGCCCGTCCAGCAGGCCGGCGGCGGCCAGCACGAACACGCCCGTGCAGAGGGAGACCACCCGCGCACCCGATTCGTACGCCGTACGCACCGCCTCGACCAGCTCGCCGGGAGGCTCCTGTTCGACGTCCGCCAGGGCGGGAACGATCACGGTGTCGGCGGCTGCCAACCGGTCGAGCCCATGGTCCGGCTTCAGCAGGAACCGGCCGACGTGGACGGGGCGCGTGCCGCACACCTGGGCGTCGTACCAGGGACCGGGCACGGCGTCCGGCGCGGAGCCGAAGACTTCGCAGGCCAGCGCCAGTTCGAAGTGCAGCATGCCGTCGGTGGCGGCGATCGCGACGGAGTGCGGGGCGACGCTCATGTCGGAAATTGTACGGGTCGTGTCGTTCCGGACACTCGTCCCGCCTCGCCGGCCCCGGCAGAGTCATGCCCAGAAGATCACGCGGAGCGGCGAGCAGGGGGCAGGCATGGGAGCGGGGCGAGAGGTGGCGGTGTTCGGCGCGTACGGGCACACCGGCCGGTTCGTGGTGGCGGAGTTGTGCGAGCGCGGGTACGTGCCGCTGCTGCTCGGCCGCGACCAGGACAAGCTGCTGGCGTTGGCGCGGACCCGACCGGGGCTGGAAACGCGACAGGCGGCGGTCGACGATCCGGCCTCCCTCGACCGCGCGCTGCACGGCGCGACCGCTGTGGTCAACTGTGCCGGGCCGTTCGCCTCCACCGCCGCCGCGTTGGTGGCGGCGGCGCTGCGCGCCGGCATCCCGTACGTCGACGTGGCGGCGGAGATCGAGGCGAACCTGGACACGTTCCGGCACTTCGCGGCGCCGGCCCGCGCCGCGGGCATCGCGGTGGTCCCGGCGATGGCCTTCTTCGGCGGTCTCGGCGACCTGTTGGTCACCACCGTTCTGGACGACGCGGCGGCGGCGGACGAGGTGCACATCGCCTACGGCCTGAGCAGTTGGCGACCCACCCCCGGAACTCGCGCGTCGGGCGCGGTGTCGGCACGGCGGCGAGGTGACCGCCGGGTCCGCTACACGGGCGGGCAACTGGAGTACCACGACGACGCGCTGCCGAGCCTGGAGTGGCCCTTCCCGGCTCCGCTGGGCCGGCAACGGGTCATCGGGGACTTCACGATGGCCGACGTCGTCACCGTGCCCAGCCACCTGACCGTCCCCAGGGTGCGCACCTACATGGCGGCCACTGCGGCGGCGGACCTGTCCGCTGCGGACGCGTCGGCGCCTACCCCGGTCGATGAGCGCGGCCGATCCGCGCAGACCTTCGTCGTCGACGTTCTCGTCCGAGCCGGCGGTACGCACCGGCGCCTGGCGGCGACGGGTCAGGACATCTACGCGATCAGCGCGCCCCTCGCGGTGGAGGCCGTCGACCGCATCCTCACCGGCCGGACCAGGGCCGTCGGCGTCGCCTCGGCGGGCGCGATGTTCGACGCGCCAGATTTCCTCGCCGCCCTGTCCCCGTGCCTGTCGCTGCATGTTCCGTCCGAACCCGCGCCGGTGGGCCTCGGTCCGGGGTCGTCCCGCCCACGATGATCGGCGGCCGGATGGCCGGACACCGTCGAGCGTGGACCTGTTCCGGACGGAGCCACCGTGCAGCGGTCCCGACGGGCCGATTACCGGTCGGCGGCGTCAGCGGCCGTCGGCGCTGGTGGGCAGGGCGAAGCGCCAGCCGTCCGCATGCAGGGCGGGGATGGCCCGGTCGACGGCGTCGACGGTCTGGCTGCGGTCGCCGCCGCCGTCATGCAGCAGCACCACCGCGCCCGGGGCGACGCCCTCAATGAGGCGTCGCAGCAGCTCGTCGGTGCCGGGCGGTTCCCAGTCCGTCACGGCGAGCCGCCAGCCCATCGGCCGCATCCCGAGCGCCGTGGCCACGCCGGGCGTCTGGCCCCAGGCCCCGTACGGTGCCCGGAAGTAGGGGACCCGGACGTGCGGGACGGCGTGCCGGATGACGGCGTTGGTCTCCAGCAGGTCCGAGGCGATCCGCCCGGCGGCCCAGGCGCCCATGTCGTCGTGGTGCATGCTGTGGTTGCCCAGCGCATGCCCGGCCGCGACGATCCGGCGCACCAGCTCGGGGTGCTCGATGACCCGGTCGCCCTGAAGGAAGAAGACCGCCCGGACGTCGTGGGCGGCCAAGATGTCGAGCAGGTGCGGGGTGTGCTCCGGGTGCGGTCCGTCATCGAAGGTGAGGCAGACGACCCGTTCGGTGCCGATCACCTCGGTGGGCCGTACCGGTGGCGGTCCGACGCCCAGCCTGGACGCGGCAGGCGGGGGACGCAGGGGCTGCGTGGTGGACGACATCGATCGGACCTTCCGCTGGTGGGCCGTGTGGGGCGCTTGGCGCCCCACACGGCCCGCTGGTGGTGGATGGCTGGTCCGCCCGCCGGGACGAGGGTCAGCGGCGGGGCTTGGGTGCGATGCGGGGCAGGACGTACGGCGGGCCGGCGAGGATCAGGTCGGACTTGATCTCGTGGTAGGCCAGCTTGGGCTGGTAGTTCTCGTCCATGATGGTGGCCAGGCCCTCCGGCGGGTCGTCGAACCAGCCCGGCACCCAGGAGT
Organism: Micromonospora sediminimaris; assembly: GCF_016863575.1. Lineage (NCBI taxonomy): Bacteria > Bacillati > Actinomycetota > Actinomycetes > Micromonosporales > Micromonosporaceae > Micromonospora > Micromonospora sediminimaris. The sequence goes on along the minus strand of NZ_BOPD01000037.1, from coordinate 4,770 downwards.
GCTTGTCGCTGAAGCCCCAGACGGTGTACGAGAGGCAGCTGCGTACGGCCAGGCAGGCCTTCATCAGCACGCTGTGGTTGGCGGCCGACGCCTGCAACCGGGGGTTGATCTCCTCGGAGTTGCCGGCCTGGACCGCCTCGGTCATCTGGCTGCGGACGTCCACCTCGGTGAACGCGGTCGCCACCCCGAGCGAGGTGAACTTCTTCAGCGCCTCGGTCACCTGGAAGGTGTTGAAGTTGCCGTACTGGGTGCCGAGGTGGCCCTGCGCGCCGACACCGTCGATCGGTACGCCCTGGGAACGCAGCCGCTTGACCATGTCGTAGACGAACTGGGTCTTGTCGTCGGCCGGGTTGCCGGAGCCGAACGCCTCGATGTTGTAGTCGTTGTAGAACAGCAGCGCCTTGGGGTCGGCCGCGCGGGCCCACCGGAACGCGTCAGCGATGTAGTCGGGCCCGAGGTTCTCGGCCCAGAAACCCTTGTAGTGCAGGGTGGGCGGAGTGTCCCAGGGGTCGCTGACCGCCTCGTTGACGACGTCCCACTGCCAGATCTTGCCCTTGTAGCGCTTGACCACCGTGGTGATGTGCTTGCGCAGCAGCTCGCGCAGCTCCTGCTTGCTGATGGAGCCGTCGGCGACCCCCTCGGTCAGCCACTGCGGCAGCTGGTTGTGCCAGACGAGCACGTGACCTCGTACGCTCTGGCGGTTGCGCTTGGCGAAGTTGATGAGCTGGTCGGCCGGCTCCCAGTTGTAGGTGCCGCGGGTGGGTTCGAGGCTCTCCCACTTCATGGCGTTCTCGGCGGTGACCGAGACGAACTCGGATCCGGCGATCTTGCGGTACTCCGGGTCGGCGCTGTCATTGAGGGCGTCCGCGCTGACGGCGGTGCCGATCTGTAGGCCGTGACGCAGGCCGAGGGCGCCCAGGGTCTTCGCGGTCGGGTCGTACGGCCGGCCGGCCGTGGCCGGCACCATGTTCAAAGTCGCAGCGGTCGCGACGGCGACCGCTCCGACGGCCATCCACCGTCTCAACTTCATCTGCATTCCTCTCGATCCTCAATCGACATATGTCGATCATGAAGCGCCGGTTCGGGCCGGTGCTGAGCAGGTTGGCAGCGGTACGCGGCGCCATGGCCGGAGGTGTCGCGTGGTCGCGGAGGGCGCCGATATTTTTCCGGATGTCGATCGGTAACTTGGTCGAAACGTTAGGGCCATCGATGGCCACAGTCAACCACGAAAACTTCCGGAAGCAGCCCGTGTGCACTGCTGGAACGTCCGGTTTACAACCGGAAACTTCCGGATCCAACCTCGGCTCCGTGCCCTCGGATCGGCGCCCCGCCACCCGTACGAAGTGGCCGGGCCGGCTCGCTCCCGCGGGTTCCGTGGACGGGGTCGAGCCGGCCCGGGGCTAGGGCCCGCCGGCGCAGGTCGGTCGGACGGCGTACGTCGCCGGTCGATGAGGATCAGTGTTCGAGATAGGTGGCGTGATCGAAGTCGGCGTAGCGCCCGTCGCCGCCGATGTCCTGCACCCAGAGGCCGAGCAGGGCACCGGTGAAGCCCCAGGCCGCCGGTTCGCCGTCGACGATCCGGGCCGCGTGTTCGTCCGACAGGATGGTGGCGTCCAGTTCCACCGGCAGTCGCCGCCAACCGTCACCGAGGTCGTACGCGAAGTGCAGTACCGGGCCGTCGAAGGTGACCCGCAGGCCCACCCGCAGCCGGCCGCCGGTGTCGACGGTCAGGTGCGGGTACGCGGTGCGGTGGCCACCGTCGCAGCTGAGCAGCTCCAGCACCGACCGTCCGTCGTCGGCCCGGGTCAGGTAGAGGTGGTGCCAGTTCTCAGTGTTGTAGTAGCCGGTGATGCCCGCCAGGTGCCGATGGTCGCCCGGGTCGAACTCGACGACGGTCTCCAGCGAGCAATGGACCGCACCCACAGGTCGTGCCACCAGGCTGGGCGTCTGCTTACCGACGGGGGACTGGCCACCGTGCACCCGCAGGTGCGACGGGCGGGAGCGCAGGTCGATCCAGTCGTCCGTCGCCGGTCGGCGCAGGGTCGACCAGCCGGCGCCCAGCTGCGGAGCGTCGAAGTGGTCGGTGGCCGGCTCGTCGGGCCACGGATGGGCCGGCAGGTCCGGGGCGGGGATCTCGTCGGCCGGCACCCGGCCGGACACGCACGGCCAGCCCCCCGGTGACCAGTCGACCTTCTGGAGCGCGGTTTCCCGCCCGAGCACGCAGTTGCCGAGGGGCGTGTAGGGACGGGCCACCAGGTGGGCCAAATACCACTCACCACGCTGGGTGCGGACCAGACTGCCGTGGCCGGCCTTCTGCAGCGTCAGCTCCGGCCGGCCGACAGAGGTGAGCAGGGGCCCGGCCGGGTCCACCTCGTACGGCCCGAACAGCTCTCGCGACCGGGCCACGGTGACCTGGTGCTCCCAGCTGGTGCCGCCCTCGGCGGTGACCAGCCAGTACCAGCCGTCGTGCCGGTAGAGGTGCGGTCCCTCGGTCAGCCCCACCTCGGTGCCGGTGAAGATGATCCGGGGTCGGCCGACCAGTTGCCGTCGGGCCGGGTCATACTGCTGAATCTCGATGCCACCGAAGCGGTCACGCCCCGGCCGCCAGTCAGCACTCATCGCCAGCAGCCAGGAGGTGCCGTCGTCGTCGTGGAACAGCGCGGCGTCGAAGCCGTGCGAGTGCAGCCGTACCGGGTCCGACCATGGTCCCGTGATGGTCGGCGCGGTGGTGAGGAAGTTCTGTGCGTCCCAGTAACCGCTGGCGAAGCTGGCGACGTCGCTGTAGACCAGGTAGAACAGTCCGTCGTGGTACGTGAGGTCGGGTGCCCAGATCCCGTTGGAGTCGCCGCACCCGCGCAGGTCGAGCAGGCGTCGTTCGGTGATGATCCCGCCGAGCTCCCGCCAGTGGACGAGATCCTTCGAGTGGTGCACCCGTACGCCGGGGTACCACTCGAACGTCGAGGTCGCCAGATAGTAGTCGTCATCGACCCGCAGGATGGACGGATCCGGATGGAAGCCGGTGAGGACGGGGTTGCGGATCGACCGGGCGATAGCCACGTCTGCGATCTCGGTCGACATGTTCGACTCCTTCAGGTCACGATCCCGGTTAATTCCCGGAAATACTCCGGAAGTGCCAAGATTGCGCTCACGGTATCGGCTGGCGTCCCCTCGCGACACCCCCTTGACCGGCGACGCAAGCCCGTCGTAACGTGCCGGCCATCACGTCGAAAATACCGGTATCGAAGCGAAACTTGCGATCCCGTTTTCATGGCCGCCGCTGAGTGCGGTGGTGTTCCCTCCGCGTAACTACGCCTCCCCGAAGGGATGAACCATGACATCGCACCTCTCCCGCCGGTCGCTGCTGGGGTTGGCCGGCGCGGGCGCCGGCGCACTCCTGCTCGGCGCCTGCGGGGATGGGGACAGCGGCGCTTCCGCGAACCCGCAGAAGATCAGATGGTGGCACGTCCAGGACGCCGAGCCGATGCTCAGCGTCTGGGCCGACCTGGCTCGGCAGTACGAGAACGAGCACACCCACGTCACCGTCGAGGTACAGCCGTTGGAGGTCGAGGCGTTCAAGACCAAGCTGAACGGGGCGGTCGAGGCGGCGATGCCACCGGACCTGTTCCAGTCGTGGGGCGGCGGAGCACTGCAACAGCAGGTCGAGGCCGGCCTCGTCAAGGACATCACCAGCGAGGTCCAGGGGTGGATCGGTCAGCTGCTGCCCGCCTCGTTGCAGCCGTACACGGTGAACGACAAGATCTACGGCATTCCGTTCGACATCGGCATGGTCGGCTTCTGGTACAACCGGGACCACTTCGCCAAGGCCAACATCGAGACGCCGCCGAAGACCTGGGGCGAGTTGCTGGAAGTGGTCAACAAGCTCAAGGCCGTCAACATCGCTCCGATCGCGCTCGGCGGCAAGGACAAGTGGCCCGGGCACTACTACTGGGCGTACCTGGCGATGCGGATCGGCGGTCTCGAGGCGCTGCAGCGCGCGGCCGAGGACCGCAACTTCGACACGCCGGTCTTCATCGCCGCTGGCGAACGCCTCCGGGAACTTGTCGACATGCAGCCGTTCCAGAAGGGCTACCTGCGCGCGGAGTACGGGTCCGAGACCGGACAGGCCGCGACGATGGGCAACGAGGAGGCCGCCATGGAGCTGATGGGCCAGTGGGCACCGTCGGTGCAGGCGTCCTCCTCGACCAGCAAGCGCGGCCTCGGTGACCGCCTCGCCTTCTTCCCCTTCCCGGCCGTCGAGGACGGCAAGGGCTCGGCCACCGACGCGTTCGGTGGCGGCAACGGCTTCGTGGTCGGCCGCGACGCACCGCCCGCAACCGTGGAGTTCCTGCGGACGCTGCTGCAGGCGAGGAACCAGCGCCGGGCCGCACAGACCGGCGCGGTGCTGCCCACCAACCAGGCCGCGGTCGGCGGGATCAAGGACCTGAACAACCAGGTCGTGGCGGCGAACCTGGGCATCGCGACCGGCTTCCAGCTCTACCTCGACCAGGCGTACCCGCCAGCGGTGGGTCAGCAGGTGAACGAGAGTGTGGCACAGCTGATCGCCGGCACGAAGCGGCCGGACCAGATCGTCAAGGACATCACCAGGGTCGCGAAGAAGCAGTAGCGGGCGTCGCCGGCGCTCGGGCACCGCGCCGTCGCCGTACGTCAGCCTGTCGGCGCTCCTGCCGGCGGCGTTGAGGGTTGAGCGAAGTAGGGAGGGCGCATGGCTGCCAACGACAACCGGACAGTGACCATCGCGGCCATCGCCCG